>JAZKHL010000001.1:0-8113 GCA_040385365.1 Pseudomonadota bacterium
CGGCCCGAGTTGACGTCGATGGCGACCAGGGCCTCGGTCTGGTTGATGACCAGATAGCCGCCGGACTTCAGCGGCACCACTGGCTGGTGGATCTGCGTCAGCAGCTCCTCGATGCCGTTGGCGGCGAACAGGGGTTTGGAACCCTGATACAGATGCACCTTCTTGGCTTGGGAGGGCATCAGCACGCGCATGAAGTCGCGCGCCTCCTTGAAGCCCTCGACCCCCTCGACCTGGATGCCGTCGAAGTCCTTGTCGAACATGTCGCGCACGGCGCGGCGGACCAGGTTCTCCTCCTCATAGATCATCGAGGGGGCGTGAGAGGCGAGGGTGGTCTCGCGTATCGTCTCCCACAGACGCAGCAGATACTCGTAGTCGCGCTTGATCTCGGCCTTGGTGCGCTTGGCGCCGGCCGTGCGGATGATCAGGCCCATGCCGTGCGGCACGTCCAGGGCGGCCGCGGCGGCCTTCAGGCGCTTGCGGTCGGTGGCCTGGGTGATCTTGCGCGAGATGCCGCCGCCCTTGCCGGTGTTGGGCATCAGCACGCAGTAGCGGCCGGCCAGCGACAGCCAAGTGGTCAGGGCGGCGCCCTTGCCGCCCCGCTCGTCTTTGACGACCTGGATCAGCAGGATCTGGCGGCGCTTGATGACGTCCTGGATCTTGTAGCGCCGCATCAGGCGGCGCTTCAGGCGCTCCTCTTCGGCCATGCCGCCTTCGGAATCGCCGTCATCGCTGTCGCGAGCGTTCTCGTCGTCGCTGTCGTCGTCGGCCGAATGGGCCTCGGCCATGATCGCGTCACGGTCGGCGGCCGGGATCTGGTAGTAGTCGGGGTGGATTTCGTTGAAGGCCAAAAAGCCGTGGCGATTGCCGCCGTATTCGACGAACGCGGCCTGCAGGCTGGGTTCTACGCGGGTGACCTTGGCGAGGTAGATGTTGCCGCGAAGCTGGCGTTTGGTTTTCGACTCGAAGTCGAATTCCTCAACCTGGCGGCCGTCCACGATGGCGACGCGGGTTTCTTCCGCGTGCGCCGCATCGATAAGCATGGTCTTTGACATTGAAGGTATCTCTCTGGCGCGCTCTGCCGGGACCTGAGTAGGCCGGGGCGGCTCGCCGAACGGGGTAAGGGGCGGACGCGCACATCATCCCGTCGTCGCGGCGAACGCCGGGGACGACTGCGATCGGCCCGGAGAGGGCTGGCGATCGAAGGGAGAGGCAGGCGGAAAAGCCCATGGGGTCTGGTCGGTCCTGGACCCGCACGCGCCAATGGGGCGTCGCAAGGTCCGGTTCGGGGTGAGCCCGGCTTCGTCGATCGTCAGGCCAGGCCATCGGAGCGGGGAAGGCGGGAAGTCGGCGCCGCGCCGGGGCCGCGCCATCCGACAAATCGGCGGCGCGATCGTTCGCGGACGGACATAAGCATAGGCAAGCCCGGCGCGAATGCAAAGGCGTGGTTCGCTCATGCGAAATTTCGGCCGGGCTTAACCCAATCCACACCGCGATCCGTGAGACTGGCGCTGAATAGAGGTGTGGGTCGCCGTCAGAATGATCGGTCCGTTGCGTTTCAACCTGTCGACTTGGGGCCTGCGAGAGTGGGCCATGACCACGCTCGCCCTGACGATCCTGGTCGTGGCGCTGCTGGTCGGCACGCGCGGCGTGGCCGGCGGCGTGACGGGCGACGTTCGCGGGGTTCGGTTCGGCGGGGACGCCGAACGCACGCGGATCGTGATAGATCTGGATCGCTCAGCGCGCGGCGAAATCATCGAGGGCGGGGATCGAGGAAACCTCGTCTTGACCCTGGCCGGCGTCGGCGCGGGTCGAGGCGTGGATGGCCCGGGTTCCGGCCTGGTTCGGGATTGGCGTGTCAGTGCGTCGGGCACGGCGTCGCGCGTTCAACTGGGCCTGGCCCGCACCGCGCGGGTCGAGCGGCGGTTCCTGCTGCCGCCCGGGGACGGTGTCGCCCACTATCGCTATGTCATCGATATCGTCGGCACTGGAGCGGCTTCGACCCCGCAGCCGCGAACCCCGCCCAGGGCTGAACAGCGGCGCACGGAGCGGCCTCTGGTCGTGATCGACGCCGGACACGGCGGGCATGATCCTGGGGCCATGGGCGCGCATCGATCCGAAAGCTCGGTGACTCTGGCCGCCGCCCTGGCTCTGCGCGAAGAACTTCTGCGCACCGGTCGCTACCGGGTGATGCTCACGCGCGAAACCGACACCTATGTCGATCTGTATCGCCGCGTGCGGATCGCCCGTCAGGCCGACGCAGACCTGTTCATCTCGCTGCATGCCGATGCAGGCGGTGATCCGGCCACACGCGGCGCGAGCGTCTACACCCTGTCCGAACAGGGCGCGAGCCGTGCGGTGCGCGAGGTCACGCGCGCCGACGACTGGCACCGGGATCTTCACCTGCCGGGTCGCGACCCCTCGGTCGATCGCATCCTGCTCGACATGACCCAGCGCGCCACCCAGAACCGTTCGGCCCAGTTCGCCCGTGTCCTGCTGACCCATCTGGAGGCGGCGGACCATCCCCTGCTGCGCCGCAGCCATCGCGATGCGGGTCTCGCCGTCCTGTTGGCCCCCGACGTACCGGCCGTGCTGCTCGAGATGGGTTTCATCACCAATCCCGACGACGAACGCGCATTGGGCGACACGACGCAGCGCCGCCGTCTGGTTCGCGCGGTGGCGGAGGGTATAGACCGCTATTTCCGTGAGCCGTCCGCGCCGCTGCAACTGGCTTCGCTTGGCGCCGGTGGCGGTCAGCCTTAGAATTTCCTCCGTCACGTTCGGCGTCGATTGAGGTTGCGTCCGGTTTTGACGCCTCTCGTCGTGCAATCGCGCTCGGATCGCCTACATCCGCCGGATGCGCTTGAGGGTCATCGATCTTGAGACCACCGGCGGCGACCGGACGTCGGAGATCATCGAGGTCGGTATCGTCGATGTGTTTGGGGACGGGGAGGGTTGGAGCGCCAGGCCGCCCGTCTCGAGGCTGTTCAGGCCCCGGCGCGAGATCTCGTTTCACGCGATGGCGGTGCATCACCTGACTCCCGAGCATTTCTGCGAGGACGATCCGTACTGCGACGAGTTCTTGCTGCGTGCGATGTTCGCCGACCTCGGACCCGCCGATGTAATGGTGGCCCACAGCGCGCGGTTCGAGCGGAGCTTCATCGCCGACACTGCGACCGGCGGACTGCCTTGGATATGCACCGCGCGGTCGGCGAGGCAGGCCTGGCCCGACGCGCCGGGACATTCCAATCAGGTGCTGCGCTACTGGCGCGGATTCCGGCTCGATCCGACGCTGGCCGATCCTGCTCATCGCGCCGGGCCGGACGCATGGGTGACCGCCCACATCCTTATGGATCTGCTTAAGGAACACAGCATCGATCAGCTGACGGCCTGGACCAGCGCCCCACGCGAGGTGGCGACGGTTCCATTCGGCAAACACCGCAGAAAACCCTGGGCTGATGTGCCCGCCGACTATCTGCAGTGGATGGCGGCGCAGACCGACATGGATGTCGATGCCGTCACCGCTGCGAAAGCCGAACTGGATCGGCGAAAGTCCTGCTAGCCCCGCCTGCCGACGCGGGCTAAACCGACCTTTGGGCGTCTCTGTTCGGAGTTTATGGTGAAGGTTGCCGAACGGTGGTTCGTGATGGCGGGGATCGCCCTGCTGGGCGCGATCGCGCTCGCGGGACTGATCGTGGCGGTCTATGCCGCCTGGCTGTTCCATGATCTGCCGGACGCGTCGGATCTCGCCGACTATCGCCCGCCGACCGCGACGCGCGTCTATGCCGGCGACGGCACCCTGATCGGCGAGTTCTCTGACGAGAGGCGCATCTACGTGCCCTACGAGCAGATCCCGACGCCGGTGGTGCAGGCGTTTCTCGCCGCCGAGGACCGCAACTTCTTCCAGCACGGCGGTATCGACGTGTCCGGTCTGGGCCGGGCCATGCTCAAGAACGTGCTGAACGCCGCGACCGGCCGTCGTTTGGAGGGCGGATCGACGATCACCCAGCAGGTCGCCAAGAATGTGCTGCTGACCAACGAATCCAGCATCGGCCGCAAGCTGAAGGAAGCCATTCTTTCCAGCCGTCTTGAGGCGACGCTGACCAAGGAGCAAATCCTCGAGCTGTATCTGAATGAAATCTTCCTAGGTTACCGCAGCTACGGCGTCGCCTCGGCGGCCTACAACTATTTCGGAAAGTCGCTGCAGCAGCTCACGCCGGACGAGGCGGCGTTTCTGGCGGCCTTGCCCAAGGGTCCGAACAACTACCACCCCAAACGCCACCCTCAGGCAGCCAAAGGCCGTCGCGACTGGGTGCTGGGCGAAATGCTGCAGAACCAGTTCTTGACCCAGGCCCAGTACGCCGAGGCCGTCGCCCGGCCGCTGACCACCCAGTCGGCTCCGCGCCGGGCAGAATATCAGGACGCCGATTTCTTCGTCGAGGAAGCCCGTCGCCAGGCCGCCGCCAACCGCGAATTCGGCCCACAGCTGAATGCCGGCGGCCTTTACATGCGCACCACGCTGGATCCGTCGTTGCAGACCGCTGCGCGCGACGCCCTGATGCGCGGCCTGGAAAACTATGACCGTCGCCACGGCTGGCGCGGGGCTTGGGGCACGACCGATTTCGCGGCGGGCTGGCAAGCCGTCGCCCTGCGCCAAACAGCGCCCCCCGAGCGCCGCGCGTGGCGCGCAGCCGCTGTCGAGAGCGTCGCCGGCAACACTGTCCAAATCCGCACTGCGCGTGACGACGAAACCGGATCCCTGATCGCGGCGGACGCCGCCTGGGCCAATGCCAACCGTCCTCTCAAGCGTGGCGACCTGATCTTCGTGGAGCCGAGCAACGGCCAGTTCGCTCTGAAACAGGTGCCGGCCGTCAACGGCGCCCTGGTCGCGATCGAACCGCAGTCGGGCCGCGTCCTGGCGATGGTCGGCGGCTATTCCTATGCCCTGTCCAGCTTCAACCGCGCCACCCAGGCCCGACGTCAGCCCGGATCGGCGTTCAAGCCATTCGTCTATGCAGCGGCGCTGGAAGACGACTTTACGCCTGCCTCCATCATCGTCGACGGCCCCATCAGCTTCGCCGGCGGTCCCGGTGGCAAGCGCTGGACGCCCGAGAACTACAGCCGCGAATACTACGGCCCTTCGACCCTGCGTCGCGGTCTGGAACTGTCTCGCAACGTCATGACCGTGCGGCTGGCCAACACGCTGGGCATGGACAAGGTCGTCGATCTGGCCGGGCGAATGGGCGTCGCCGACAACCTGCAGCCCAACCTGTCGGTTTCCCTGGGGGCCGGGGAGGTGACGGCCTACAACCTGACCGCGGCCTATTCCGCCTTCGTCAACGGCGGGCGGCGCGTACAGCCCTATCTGATCGAATACGTCCAGGACCGCGACGGGGAGACCATCTATCGCGCCGATCAGCGCCGGTGCCGCGACTGCGCCCGCGCCTTCTCCGGTCAGGCGTCACCTTTCCTGGATCCGCGCGGAAATCAGGTGATCGACCCGATCACCGCCTATCAGATATCCTCGATGCTGGAAGGCGTCGTGCAGCGGGGCACGGCGGCGGCGGCTCGGGGCCTCGGACCGTGGGTCGGCGGCAAGACCGGCACCACCAATGAATACCGCTCTGCCTGGTTCGTCGGCTTCACCACCGACATCGTGGTGGGCATCTACATCGGTTTCGACGACAACCGCTCGCTCGGGTCCGGCGAGGCCGGTGCTTCGGCCGCCGTGCCGGTCTTCATCGACTTTATGCAGGACGCCCTGAGAGAGCGTCCCGCGCGTCCCTTCGTCCGTCCCCGCGGCGCCGTTTTCCGGACCGTCAACGGCATCGAGGAGGCCTTCCGCCCCGGCACAGAACGTCGCCGCGAGGATGAGCGTCGCCAAAGCACTGGTCCGGTCGCGCCTGTCGGGCCTCAGAACTACAACGAAGTCGTCCGCCGCGAGCAGGATGCCGCCGCCGGGATCATCTCCGGTCCGTCGGCGCCCGCGCCATCCACGCCCCCGCCACCAAGGCAGGAACCGGCGCGGGATCTCGACGGCCTGTTCTAAGGGCCTTCCCCTCGGCGTCCGACCCTTCTATGTCCGCGCCTCACTTCATGTCGCAGGAGTTCGCGATGAGACCGGATGTCGAGGCCATGAAGGCCGACATCGAGCAGAGCGTCGCTCTGCTCAGGAGGCGTCTTTGACTGGGATGTCGCCAACCGCAAGCTCGATGAGCTGAACGCGCGCGTCGAGGACCCGACGCTGTGGGACAAGCCCGACGAGGCTCAGGCCGTCAGCCGGGAGCGCTCGAAGCTGGAAGCCCAGATCAATACCGTCAGGGCCATGGAGCGCGAGCTCGAGGACGGCGTCATGCTGGCCGACATGGCCGATGAAGAGGGCGACGAGGCGACGCTGGAAGAGGCGCGCGCCTCGCTCAAGGCCATCAAGGACCGCGCCGCCCGAGCCGAGCTGGAAGCCCTGCTGTCCGGCGAGGCCGACGGTAACGACGCTTATCTGGAAGTGAACTCCGGCGCCGGCGGCACCGAGAGCTGCGACTGGGCCGGCATGCTGCTGCGCATGTATTCGCGCTGGGCCAAGGCTCATGGATACGAGGTCGAGATCGAGGCGATGGAGGACGGCGACCAAGCCGGCATCAAGTCGGCGACGATTCTGGTCACGGGCCCGAACGCCTACGGCTGGCTGAAGTCGGAATCGGGCGTGCACCGGCTGGTCCGGATCAGCCCCTATGACGCGGCGGCCAAGCGGCACACCTCTTTCGCCTCGATCGGGGTGTCGCCGGTCGTGGACGATACGATCGAGATCGACATCAATCCGTCTGACGTGCGCACCGACACCTATCGCGCGTCGGGCTCTGGCGGTCAGCACATCAACAAGACCGATTCCGCCGTCCGTCTGACGCACATCCCGACCAACACCGTGGTGGCCTGTCAGGCCGGTCGGTCGCAGCACCAGAACCGCGAACAAGCCTGGAAGATGCTGCGCGGCCGTCTGTACGAACTGGAGCTGCAGCGGCGCGAGGCCGCGGCGCAAGCCATGGCGGACGCCAAGACCGACATCGGCTGGGGCCACCAGATCCGCAGCTACGTCCTTCAGCCCTATCAGATGGTCAAGGATCTGCGGACGGAGGTCGAGACGTCGGATACGCAAGGCGTTCTGGATGGCGACCTGGATGCGTTCATGGGCGCGGCCCTGGCCCAGCGGGTCGGCGAAACGCGCGGCTCTACGGTCGAATAGACGACAGCTACGAAAAAGGGCGGCTCCGCAGGAAGCCGCCCTTCATCGGTTCAAACGCGCGATGGATCAGATCGGCTTCAGATCGATGATCTGCGGCTTGTCTTCAGCCGGCGTAGGCAGGGGCGCTGTCGCAGGCGGTTGAGGCGCTTCGAAAGCGGGCGCGGGGCGCGGGGCTGGAGCCACGGCGGCCGGAGCCTCGCGGCGGCTTTGCAGCACACGACCCTGGAAATAGGCCCCGATGTCGATCGATAGCTGTTCGGCGGTTATGTCGCCGTCGACGTAGGCGGTCGAGACCAGCTTGACCTGCTTGCCCGACACGCCGCCGACGATGCGGCCGCGGACCTCGAGATAATCGGCGGTGACATTGCCCTCGATGGCGCCGGTCTCGCCGACGATCAGGCGGCCGACGCGGACATCGCCCTTGATCGAGCCATCGACCTGCAGATCGCCGGCGCCGGAAACCGAACCTTCGAACTGGAGATCCGACGACAGGGTCGACAGGCCGCGCGACGACGACACGGGCGACGGGGCCGGGGAGGCCGGCGCGGCGCGGTTCATGCCGGGCGAAGGCAGATCCGGCAGCGGTGGGATCGGCGGCGCATTGGAAGAGCGGTCGAGCGCGGTCGGGGTCGGGGATTTAGTTTTGTTGAACAAGCTGGTCTCCTGCTCTCATGAAGCGGGCGGGGTTCTGGGGGCGGCCGTCCATCCACACTTCATAGTGCAGGTGCACGCCGGTGGAGCGTCCTGTCGTGCCCATGGCGCCGATCCTCTGACCCAGCGCGATGCGCTGGCCGGGCTGGACGGCCATGGCGTTCAAATGGGCAAAGCGGGTCTTGAAACCGCGACCATGGTCTATCTCAACGGTGTTGCCATACCCTG
>JAZKHL010000002.1:0-10866 GCA_040385365.1 Pseudomonadota bacterium
GCGGGTTCTTGATCTCGTGGGCGATGCGGCGGGCGACGTCGCGCCAGGCGGCGTTTCGCTGAGCCGTGACCAGGCGGGTGATGTCATCGAAGGTCAGGACCATCTCGCCGCCGACCCCGCCTTCGATGCGGACGCGCAGACGGCGGGTCTCGCCTTCGCGGGACACGTCGATGTCCTCCTCGATATGGGCCTCGACGCGCTTGACCAGTTCGGCGAGCTCGGGGGCGATGACGCCGAGCGACTTGCCACGGACCTCGACCTCCGAGATCGAAAGCAGTTGCAGCGCGCTGTCGTTGATGGCGGACACCCTGCCCCGCTTGTCCAGGCCGATGACGCCGGCGCTGACGCCCGACAGAACGGTCTCGATGAACCGGCTGCGGTCCTGGGCGTCTTCGCTGGCGGTCTTCAGGGCCGCCTGCTGGGCCTGGAGGTCGCCGGTCATGCGGTTGAAGGCCTGGGAGAGCGTTGCAATTTCGCCCGGCGCGCCGTCGGCCTCGACACGGGCGGAGAGATCGCCGGCGGCAACCTGGTCCGCCGCCTTCACCAGACGGCCGATAGGGGCCGAGATGGCGCTGGCGGCCGACATTCCGAGCCAGACGGCGCCGACCAGAACCAGAAGCGCCGTCTCCAGATAGCTGAGCGCGAAGGCGGCCTGGATGCGGGCGCGGCTTTCCTCGGCGACGCGATAGCCCTGGATCGATTCCACGCCGTTGCGCATCTGACCCACGATGCCCGGCGCCAGCGGCCGCACGACATACAGGTAGGCGTCGCCATAGTCCGGCAGCGGGTAGATGGCGCGGACGGTGTCGGGGTTCTCGGTCACCGTGAAGGGCACGTCGGCCCCCTCCGCGGCCGTCTCGAACACTTCGCGCGGCGGCGCGACATAGGGCGGTGCACCGGGCAAGGAGCCCTGGGCCAGAACCTCGCCCTGGCCGTTGACGATGTAGACGGCCGGATAGCCGAAGAACTCCGCGATCTGGGTCAGGGCGCTGGAGAACTGGATCCGGTTGTCGAACACATCGCGGACCGCGCCCAGCTCGTTGGCCATGGTGCCCAGGTCTCGGTTCAGCCCGTCGCCGACGTCATCGACATAGGCCCGACCGATGGTGGCCCCGTTCTCCACGGCCGATCGCACGTTCTGGCTGAACCATTGATCCACGCCGCGATTGACCAGGAGCCCGAAAACAAGGGCGATCAGCACCGCCGGGACAACGGCCACGAGTGAAAACAGGGCGACGAAACGCAGATGCAGGCGTGCGCCGGGATCGTCCTTGCGCCGGCGGGACAGGCGCAACACCTGCCCGCCGATGATCGTGGCGAGGCCGCCGATGAGGAGCAGATTGGCCAGAAGGATGAACAGCACCGCCCGGCTGGCGGCGGCGCGCGTGTCGTCGCCGGCGCTGGCCCCCGGGGCGATGGCCACCAGCCAAATTGCGGCAGCCGTAATCAGAAAGGCGACGACATAGGCCGCCCCGAACACCGCCCGTGCGCGTCCGGCGAACAGACGTCCCCACAACGAGGGATCGTCATGCTCTGCGGGTTGCGGAGGAGCTGTGGCCGTCATGCACCTCCAGCTTCCGCCAACTGTGGCGAAACTTCAACAGCGGAGTTGCCGAAATGCTGCGACGGCGGCGGGAGGTCCCATAGGTCCGCCAGCGCGTGGGAGACAGCGTCCGGATCGTCCAGGCGGCACAGCCGGCCCTTGGCGGCGCGGCGGTCGTCGAACGCCGGCGGCCACGGCGCCTGTTCGACGTACCAGCCGAGGTGCTTCTTGAATGTCTTGAGGCCCAGGGATGCACCGTAGAAATCCAGCGCGGCCCGCATGTGGGCGACCACGATGTCGAAGCGGTCGGCGCGGTCGGGTTCATGCAGCACCGATCCGTCCGCCAGCGCCCGGTCCAGATGGGCCGCCAGCCAGGGACGGCCATAGACGCCTCGACCCAGCATCAGGGCGTCGGCGCCGGACTGATCCAGCGCCTCGCGGGCCTGTTCGGCCGTGATGATGTCGCCGTTGACGATGACGGGGATCGCGACCGCGCGCTTGACCGCCCCGACGGCGTCCCAGTCGGCGTTGCCGGTGTAGAACTGCTGGCGGGTGCGACCGTGGACGGTGACGGCGGCGACGCCGATGTCCTCGGCGCGTTTGGCCAGGTCGGCGGCGTTCCTGCTGTCGTCGTCCCAGCCCAGCCGCATCTTCACGGTCACGGGCCGCGACGTCGCGGCCACGGTCGCGGCCATGATCCGTCCGGCGAGGTCGGGCGTCCGCATCAGGGCCGAACCGGACGCCGAGCCGGTGACCTCCTTGGCGGGACAGCCGAAGTTCAGGTCGATGATGTCGGCGCCGGCGGCCTCGGCCATGCGAGCGCCCTCGGCCATCGCATGGGGGTCGCGGCCGACCAGCTGGATCACCGTCAAGGGCAGGCCGTCGCCGACCGCCATGCGGCGCACGACGTCGGGCCGAGCGCGGGCGAGCTCTTTGGCTGCGACCATTTCGGTGGCGACATATGCCGCGCCCAGCCGGCTCGCCAGGATGCGGAACGGCAGATCCGTGATGCCGGTCATGGGGGCCATCAGCACCCGTCCGGGAATGGTCACGTCGCCGATCTGGAAACTTGGGCTCATTCGGTCGTCAACACGCCACATGCGGCCTCTCGTCAACCGGCAACAACAACACCGTCATCCTCGGGCTTGTCCCGAGGATCCATCGGTCCGCACGAATGGACTTGGGCCGGGCGAAGCTCTTTGAACCTCAAACGGTCATGCGGCTGACCCATGGACCCTCGGGACGAGCCCGAGGGTGACGGAGTGTTTGGCTTAATTGCGTCTCGACCCTAGAAGGCCGTCATGACTTTTGCAGGCATAGTTGTGGCGGCCGGTTCGGGCTCGAGAGCCGGCGGGGACAAGCAATGGCGCGCGCTGGGCGGCAAGCCCGTGGTGCGCTGGTCGGTCGAGGCCTTGCTGAATGCCGGGGCCGAGGAGGTCGTGGTGGTCGTCGCTCCGGACGCGCTGGAACGGGCGGACGCGGCTCTGTCGGGCCTGACGAATTGGCGCGCGGTCGTGGGTGGAGCGGAGCGAGCCGGCTCGGTGCTGGCGGGCTTGCAGGCGCTGACCGGCGCGGCGGATCGGCCGGTCCTGGTGCATGACGCGGCACGGCCGCTGTTGTCGTCGGCGGTGATCGAGCGACTGTTGGCGGCATTGGCCGACGCGGATGGGGCAATCGCCGCCCTGCCCCTGTCGGACACGGTGAAACGTGGGACGTCGGATCGGATCGACGGCACCGTCGATCGCGCCGGGCTGTGGCGGGCGCAGACGCCTCAGGCGTTCCGGGCTGACCGATTGTTCGCCGCCTATGCCGCCTGGCCCGCCGGTGAGACGCCGACCGACGACGCCTCCGTGGTCGAGCAAGACGGCGGCGTGGTGCGGCTGGTCGAGGGCGATCCGCGACTGATGAAACTGACATTCCCCGAGGATTTCGCCATGGCCGAGGCCCTGATCGCCAGACAGACCCGTGTGGGCCAGGGGTTCGATGCCCACCGTTGGGGCCCTGGTGACCAGGTGTGGCTGTGCGGCGTGTCGATCCCGCACGACCAGACCCTGATCGGGCATTCGGATGCGGATGCAGGCCTGCACGCCCTGACCGATGCGGTGCTGGGGGCGCTGGGCGACGGGGACATCGGCGACCATTTCCCGCCGACCGACCCGCAGTGGAAGGGCGCCGCGTCCGATCAATTCCTGGTGGCGGCGGTCGAGCGGGTGGCGGCGCGCGGCGGGCGTCTGGTCAATGTCGACGTCACCCTGATCTGCGAGCGACCTAAGGTGAAGCCGCATCGTCAGGCCATGCGCGAGCGGCTGGCTGAGATCCTGTCGCTGCCGCTCGACGCGGTCAGCGTGAAGGCCACGACCATGGAGCGGATGGGCTTCACCGGGCGTGAGGAAGGGCTGGCGGCGTCGGCGATCGCGACGATCGAACTGCCGGCTTGATCCCTTTGGAGAGCGGACCTCCAGGTCCGCTCTTGGCGGTGGCAGAGTAAGATGCGGACCTGGAGGTCCGCGCTCCCTCAATCCCGGATGTGCCGCCACAGTGAGCCGAACAGGTTCACATAGTCGTCGGTCCAGGGGCGGACCTTGGTGTCGGCGACGACGTCCCAGCCTGGCCGACCCCGCAGCTCGGCCAGACCCGCCTCGGTCGGTGACAGGATGATCGCCTCGGTCGAGGCCTCCGCCAGATCGGGCCGGTCGTTCTTCTCGAAATAGAGCTGGTGCAGGTTGGGGGCGTTCAATGCCTGGGCAGCGGCCGCCGCCGGCAGGGTGATGTCCAGGTTCCGGTTGGACAGGTGCAGGATGACGATCCCGTCCGGCTTAAGCAGCTTCAGATAGCCGGCGATGGCCTCGACGGTCAGCAGATGGGTCGGCACCGCATCGGAGGAGAAGGCGTCGATCAACAGCAGGTCGTAGGTTCCTGCCGGCTCATGGGCCATCGTCAGGCGGGCGTCGCCAAGGACCGTGCGGATGGGCCCCTGGGCACAGCCCGAGATGAAGCTGAACCATTTCGGATCGCGAGACAGCCGGTCCACCAGAGGATCGATCTCGAAGAAGGTCATGGTGTCGGCGGCGCGCTTGTATCCGGCCATGGCGCCCGACCCCTGCCCCACCACGCCGATGTTCAGGCCCGGGCGACGCTGCTGCAGCATCTGGGTCGTCTCGCCGATCGGGGTCGAGGGCGCGTAGTACAGCGTCGGCATACAGGCGAAGGCAGGGTTGCGCGGCTGGGCGCCGTGCAGGGTCGTGCCGTGCATCAGCACATGGACCTCCCCACCCAGGCGCGGATCCTGGGCCACGCCGACCTTCATGACGCCGAAGAAGCTGCGGTCGGTGAAGGCTGCGTCATAGCCTCGCGCGATATACTGGGTCGACAGGGCGATCAGGGCGGCGATCACGACGTAGGCCGGCATGCGGCCCCTGAGCAGGAAGCCGATGATGATCGGCACCAGCAGGATGAACTGGGTCAGGCGCGGCATGTCGGCCGAGACGTTCTTGGAGAACCACCAGGCAAAGCCCCAGTCGGCCTGGAATACCGCCGACAGCAGAGGCGGCGCGCCGCACAGCAGGACCGCCGCGACGAACAGATAGACCTCGTGATTCCTGATCGGCGAACGGTCCATCGGCCGCGCGAGCCCGACCAGGACCAGGACTAGCGGATACTCCCACACCGCGTCGAAGATGACCGGGGCCAGGAGCGCGGTGAAGGCGCCGCCGACCACGCCGCCCAGCGACATCAAGAGATAGAACTCGGTCAGGCGGTCCGGCGGGGGGCGGCGGGCGGCCAGCCGCTGATGGCACATCAGGGCTAGGAAGAAGAAGGTCAGCAGGTGCAGGCCGAACATCATCGGCCAGGCGCCGGTGCGAAAGGCCGTGAACGAGATGGTCAAGAGGCCGATGGCCCCCCCGATGGTCAGGGTCAGCGGCAGCGGGATCAACGGCTTGGCCTGGAAGGCGATGACGAAGGTCAGCAGGTACAGCGCCAGCGGGATGACCCACAGGAACGGCGCGGAGGCGACGTCGGTCGACAGGTGGGTGGTCACCCCCAGCATCAGGCTGGACGGGGCGGCGGCGAGCAGGACCCACACGATCTTCTCGCGCCAGGGAATCGGCGCGCTGACCGGCAGCGATTCGGTCGGGACATCCGTGACGTGCCCGCGTCGCCAGGCGGCGGCCGCCAGCACCACGATCATGACCATGAACAGAGCATAGCCCCCGCTCCATCCGGCGCGCTGGCCCGACAGGGTCGCCAGCGGCTCGATCAGGATCGGATAGGCCAGCAACGCCAGGAAACTGCCCATGTTGGAGGCGGCGTAGAGAACATAGGGGTTCTGGCCGTCGGCGTGGCCGGCGCGGACGCGGGCGTACCAGGCCTGGAGCAGCGGCGCGGTGGCCGACAGGACGGCGAACGGCGCGCCGATCGACAGGGCCAGGGTCGCCAGCAGCCAGAAGACCGGCGCCTCCGGGTTAGGATCACCGAGCAGGCCGTTGATCCGGAGCGGCAGGAACAGGGCCGCGAGCGCCAGCAGCGCCAGGTGGACAGCCATCTGTCCGCGCATCGACTTCAACCGCTGGAGCGCGTGGGCATAGGCGTAGCCGCCCAGCAGCGCGGCCTGGAAGAAGACCATGGCCGTGTTCCACACCGCCGGCGATCCGCCGAGCATCGGCAGGACCAGCTTGGTCACCATAGGCTGGACGACGAAGACAAGCGCCGCCGAGGTGAAGATGGCGAGGGCGAAAAGGGCCGGCATGACGCGGTCTGCGGGCGCTTGATCCCGAGGGCCGTCGAAGTCCTGCGGCAAGGCAGTGTCGCTCATGATATCCCCGGATGATGGCGCCCCGGTCGACAGACCCCCCGCGCCGAGCCCACGCTAAACCGAGTCGATCCCAGTTCGGAAAATCCCATGTTCCCAGACGACATCGATCAACTGGCCGCCTCGGTCATCGCGGCGGCTTCCGCGCGCGGCTGGACGGCGGCGACGGCGGAGAGTTGCACGGGCGGTCTGGTCGCGGGCGCCCTGACGGCGATCGCGGGGTCGTCGGCCGTCGTCGATCGGGGCTTCGTCACCTACAGCAATGCCGCCAAGACACAGATGCTGGGGGTCGAGGCCGCCTTGATCGAGGCGAACGGCGCGGTGTCCGAGCCCGTCGCGCGGGCCATGGCATTAGGCGCGCGGGATCGGTCCGTCGCGACCCTGGCCGTGTCGATCACCGGGATCGCCGGGCCGGGCGGCGGGACGGCGGACAAGCCGGTCGGTCGGGTTCATTTCGCCTGCGCCTCGCCGGCGGGCGTGCTGAATGTCATGCGTTCATTCGGGGATGTCGGGCGCGAGGAGGTGCGGCTGGAGAGCGTCCGTGTGGCGCTCTCGATGCTGCTGACGGCGTGCGAGACGGCGTGAGCACGCCACCCGTCATCGATGCGCGCGGTCATCGCTGTCCCGTGCCGAGTCTTCGCTTGCGAAAAGCGATGAACTCCGCCCCGGCGGGATCCCAACTCGTGCTTCTGTCGACCGATCCGATGGCGCGGATCGACGTGCCGTTCCTGATCGGTGAGCTTGGGGCGCGGTTGCTGTGTGTGACCGAGGCCGACGGAGTGCTGACGTTCAGCGTCGAGACGCGCGCCGCTCCGACAGATTGACGACGGATGCCGCGTTGTCCGGCGCGATGTCGGGTGCGCCCCTGGCTCGCCCGGCGATCTCCATTTCCGTCGCGAATGCACCGCCATAGAAGATGGCGTTGATGTTCCACGACAGCCAGATCAGCAACACCACGACGGCGCCGACCGAGCCATAGGTGGCGCCCAACTGGGCGATCTGCTCGACATAGATCGCACAGAGCCACGACGAGATCATCGACATCACGGTGGCGACCACGCCCCCGGTGATCGATGGGCCCCAGGCCACAGGATCGCGGTGGGACATGGCGTAGCGGTAGAGCAGGGTCAGACCCAGACCGAGCCCAGCCGCGGGCATCAGCCCCTGCAACAAAAATCCCTCGCCTCTGGCCGCCGGAGCCGCATGCTCCATAAGCCGAGCCGTGACCACGGCCCCCGAGACGATGGTGAAAAGCCCGAAGGCGACGACGGCGACGATGAAGGCCAGGAAGTTGAATTTGAAGAAGCCGTGCGGCTCCGTCTCGTCATGAATTAGATTAAGTCCTGCCAGCAACGCCTTGAATCCACGGTGCGCGGCATAGGCGCCGACGATCAAGGCGAAGGCGCTCTGGGTCGAAACGGCGCGGGCCGACGCGTTCGACAGCCGTTCGACTTCGGCCGTGAAGATGGCGCGGGCCGCGTGTGGCATGACGTCGGCGAGCGCCGCAGCCTGCTCGCTGACCTGACCGATCGACAATACGGCCTTGTAGAAGCCGATCAGGATAGCGATGGCCGGAAACACCGCCAGCAGGGCGAAGAAGGAGACCCCGCCCGTATAGAGCATGACGTCCCTGCCCCAGCTGCGGGCAAAGGCGCGGCCGGACAGGCGCAGCCAGAAGCCGGGCGTAGGGATATCTGTTCGAAGTCCGTCCAAACGGGGTTCTCGCCGCAGCCGATCGCGCGAACCTAGACTAAAAATCCGTGTTGGGAAGCGTCGGGCAAACCGGGTGATTTACGCTGTTGGCCGCATAGGGACATTGCACCTGCGGGCTCCACGTCGGTATGGAGGATCGGCCCCGCTGTCAGGGGACGGTCGCCCGTCGGCGATCCAGGGAGACGTTGATTTTGGGCTCGGATCCACGCGTTCTGGTCGTCGCAGAGACCGATGAGCAGATCGGCGCCCTGTGCCGGGGCCTGGATTCGCTCGGTTGGCGCACGATGACGGCCCGCACTGGCGGCGCAGCGATCGCCGCCCTGACCGATTTCAAGCTGGAAGCCGCCGTGCTGGACGCCGCTCATCCGGAGATCGCCGCCCTGCCTGGAGCACTCCGTGTCGCCGCCGGGGCCCGGCGGCTGCCGGTGATCGCCCTGGGGGCGCGGCCGGACGCCATCGCCGATCCCGCCGTCTTCGATCTGATCATGGCCGAGACGCCCCATCCGGCCCAGGCCGCGTTGCGGATCGAACAACTGGTCCGCGCCGCCATCGTCGAGGAGGAGTTCCGCCTGCGTCAGGCGACGTTCGCCCTGCACGGCGCGGCGCTGGATTCGGGGGCCGCGGACCCCAGTCCTGTCCGCATCCTGATCGCGGGCGCGCCAGATCATCGCTTCATCGCCCTGTCCAACACCCTGACAGCGGGCGGGGCGGAGGTGGTGGCCGCGCCGACACCCTATACGGCGTTCGACTATCTGCATGAGAGCGCGTTCGACGCCGCCGTCCTGTGGGGCGCGCCGGATCACGCCCCGGCCCTGTCGATCGCCTCGGGTATGAAGCGCAACACGCGCCTGTATCACATCCCGCTGGCCCTCTATCTGCGCTCAGAGGGCGAGATCAATCTGAGCGAGCTCTACAACCGGGGCTTCTCGGAAGTGGCGGCGGCTGACACGCCAGAGCCCGAGGCCGCCGAGCGGGTGCTGGCCCTGGCCAGGACGTTCCGTCGGCATCTGGCGATCCGCAAGGCTCTGGAAGCCGCGCGCGGCGCTGGGATCATGGATCCGTCCACCGGCCTGTTCACCCGCAACCTGTTCGCCAGCCACCTGGGCCGCGTGGCGGAGGCGGCGAGCGCGCGTCGGCGGCCGTTGTCGGTCTGCGTGCTGCGGGTCGCCGATACCAATGCCCTGACCCTGGCGCGGCAAGGCGGCTGGCTGGACCGGGCCATGCCTCAGATCGGGGCGATGGTGTCGCGCCTGGTCCGGGTCGAGGACACGGCCGCGCGCCTGGCGCCTGAAGTCTTCGCCCTCGCCCTGCCCGCCACGGCTGGGTCACAGGCGCGGCTGGCGGCTGAGCGGATCGCGGCGGTCATCGGCTGCACGGCGTTTGACGCCGGCCCCGATCGCTCGCCATTCGTGGTCGAGTTCAGCGTGGGCGTGGCGGAGCTGATGCCGGGCGAGAGTGCGGCGGCGGTTCTGGAGCGGGCGTCCGCGGATTTGCAGGCATCTCGGTCTGCGCTGACGGCCTGAGTTGGACAGCCCTTCCCCCGCATTTCGCGGGGGAAAGCGGTCCGTCTTCGAGCGAAGCGAGAACAGGACCGATGGGGGTACTTCGCTTCTGTCAGCGACACGTCGCACTTCCCCCATCGTCACGCGTGTCGCTTCGCTCCACGACGTGACACTTCCCCCGCAAAACGCGGGGGAAGGGCTTTCAAGAGCCAGCCGCTCCTACGCCCCCGCCACCCGCGCAAGGTCGGCGGTGATCCGCTCGGCGACCTTCAAGCGGTCGTCGGGTGTGGGCCAGTCGCCCTTGACCACGATCTTCTGGTCCGGCCGAATCTTCCACGTCGCGTGGTTCTTCTGGATCAGGCCAACCAGACCGGCGGGATTGGGGAAGCGGTTGTCGCGCAGGGTCAGGACGCAGCCCTTGGGGCCGATGTCGATGCGTTCGATACAGGCCGTCTTGCAGTTGGCCTTGACCCCGACGATGCGCAGCAGCTGTTTCGCCTCGTCCGGCAAGGGGCCGAAGCGGTCGATCAGCTCGGCGGCGAGCGCCTCGCGGCTTTCGTTGTTCTCGGCGTCGGACAGGCGGCGGTACAAGCTGAGACGGACGTTGAGGTCGGAGACGTAATCCTCTGGAATCAGGACGGCCGCGCCGACGTTGATGGCAGGAGACCAGCCGCGATCGACGACGCCCTCCCCGCCGTTCTGGCGCAGTTCGGCGACCGCGTCCTCGAGCATCTGCTGATACAGTTCGACCCCGACCTCGCGGATATGGCCCGACTGTTCATCGCCCAGCAGGTTGCCGCCGCCGCGCTGGTCCAGGTCGTGCGAGGCCAGCTGGAAGCCGGCGCCGAGGTTGTCCAGCGACTGAAGCACCTGCAACCGCCGCTCTGCCGACAGGGTCAGGGGACGCTTCGGATCGACCGTCAGATAGGCGAAGGCCCGCGCTTTCGACCGACCGATGCGGCCCCGGATCTGGTGCAGTTGCGCCAGGCCGAACATGTCGGCCCTGTGCACGATCAATGTGTTGGCGGTCGGAATGTCGATGCCGCTTTCGACGATCGTGGTCGAGACCAGCACGTCGTAGGAGCCGTCGTAGAAGGCGCTCATCACGTCTTCCAGCTGGGTCGGGCTCATCTGGCCGTGGCCGACGACGAACTTGATCTCCGGCACCTGGACGCGGAGGAAGGCCTCGATATCGGGAAGGTCAGACAGGCGCGGACAGACATAGAAAGCCTGACCGCCCCGGTATTTCTCGCGCAGCAGGGCCTCGCGGACCATGACCGGATCCCAGGGCGCGACAT
>JAZKHL010000003.1:0-19855 GCA_040385365.1 Pseudomonadota bacterium
GCCAGCTGGTCGCCGACGATCTCGCGCCAGCGGGGCTCCAGCGCGCCGGCGCCGCGTCCGAATTTCTCGTCCAGTTCACGGATCAGCGGGGCCAGCGCCCGGCCGGCCGGAGGCGCGGGGCGCGGCATCGGCCGGGTCCGTCGCCGCGACAGGATCTCGCGGGTCTCGCTTTCGGTGGGCAGTTCGCGCGCCATCCCGGGAGGCTAGCGCATTCGAGGCCAAGCGTCAGGCTTTCTCCCTCCCCTTCATGGAGAGGGACGGCGAAGCGAAGTGCAGCCCGGGTGGGGCAGTGTCGAGAGTGCGCACACGACTCGGACCCCACCCTGATCGCTGCGCGATCGTCCCTCCCCATAAAGGGGAGGGAGAAGGTCGTGCGCCCCGGTTCGCGACGCGTTATGGCATTCGACGATGCCTCCCGCCGAAATCGCCGCCCTGCGCACCGCCCTGCTGGCTTGGTACAACGCCAATGCGCGCACCCTGCCGTGGCGAGCACCGCCGGGCGCATCCTATCGCACCGATCCCTACCGCGTCTGGCTGTCGGAGGTGATGCTCCAGCAGACCACCGTCCCCCACGCCACGCCCTATTTCGAACGGTTCACGGCACGGTGGCCGTCCGTGACCGATCTGGCGGCGGTGGAGGACGGGGATCTGATGGGCGCCTGGGCCGGCCTCGGCTACTACGCCCGCGCCCGCAATCTGCTGGCCTGCGCCCGCGCCGTGGCGAACGATCATGGCGGCGTCTTCCCGGACACCGAGGCCGGTTTGCTGGCACTGCCGGGCGTGGGCGCCTATACCGCCGCTGCCATCGCAGCCATCGCGTTCGACCGGCCGGCCAACGTCGTCGACGGCAATGTCGAGCGGGTTGTCTCACGCCTGTTCGCCGTCGAAACGCCGCTGCCCGCCGCCCGGCCGGAGCTGAAGCGGCTGGCGGGGACTCTCGTGACCGCCGAACGTCCGGGGGACTGGGCCCAGGCCCTGATGGATTTGAGCTCGACCGTCTGCAGACCCAAGTCGCCGCTCTGCCTGATGTGCCCGGTCTCAGGCTTTTGCGCAGGCCGCGTGACGGGCGAACCGGAACGATATCCGGTCAAGGCCGCCAAAGCGGCGCGCCCGCATCGCCAGGGCGTCGCCTGGGTGCTCCGGGACAGTCACGGGCGCGTCGCCCTTGTGCGACGCCCAGACAAGGGCCTGCTCGGCGGCATGGTCGGGCTGCCGACTGGCGAATGGTCCTGCGATAGCCTGGACGACCGTCCGCCCGTTGACGCACATTGGATAGACGCCGGCGCGATCGAGCATGTCTTCACCCATTTCTCGCTGACGCTCTGGGTCCGGGTCGCGCCGGGGACGGGAGATTTCCTCTGGACGCCTGAAGAAGAGGCGCTTGCCGCCCTCCCGACCGTCTTCAAGAAGGCCCTTATCGCGTCGTCACGATCCTGAGGTCTCCGACGCGGTTCCTGGGCATGACCACGACCTGATCGCCCAGCCGCTCGAAGGCCAGATCGACCGAGGCGTCCCCGACCTGAAGCCGGCTTATGGTCAGTCGCTCGATCCCTGTCGGCAGAGTGGGGGCATCGATGGTCACGGTCTTCGCCATCGCGTCGATCGAGACCCCCAGCGCCGCCTGAAGCATCAGGAACACCGACCCGGCCGCCCAGGCCTGCGGCAGGCAGGCGACCGGATAGGCGATCGGGCCTTCACCAGGCTCGCGCTCGAACCCGCAGAACAGCTCGGGCAGACGCATCTGGAAGTGACTGGCGGCGGCGTAGATTTCGCCGATGATCATCGCCACCGCGTCACGCTCGCCGTAGCGCGCCATGCCCGCGACCGCCAGGCTGGTGTCGTGCGGCCAGACCGAGCCGTTGTGATAGCTCATCGGATTGAACCGTGCCTGACCGCGCGCCAGGGTCCGGAGTCCCCAGCCGGACCGGAACTCCGCCCCAAGCATCCGCCTCGCCACGGCCTCCGCCCGCTTCGGCGTCGGCAGACCGGTGAACAATAGATGGCCGGCGTTCGACCCGATCGCCTCGCAAGGGTTCCCGTCCCCGTCCAGAGCGATAGCGTAGAACTGCTCGTGCTCCATCCAGAACCGGTCCTCGACCAACTGGCGGATGTCTTCAGCGCGCATGTGCCAGGCCTTGGCCCGGCCGTCCGTCAAAAGCTCGCCCATCTCGGCCATCGCGTTCCATGCTGCGTAGGCATAGCCCTGGACCTCCAGCAGAGCGATCGGCCCCTTCGGGAACCGCCCGTCGCCGTGGAAGATCGAGTCCTCGGAATCCTTCCAGCCCTGGTTCGACAGGCCGGACTCGGCCGCCCGCTGATAGTCGATCAGGCCGTCGCCGTTGGAGTCGCCATAGTCCCGCATCCAGTCGCACGCCGCGACCAGATTGGGCCACAGCGTCTGGATCGTCTCGAGGTCGCCGGTCCGCCTCAGATAGGCTCCAGCCAAAGCCACGAACAGGCAGGTGGTGTCGACCCCGCCGTAATAGAGCCCGAACGGCACCTCGTGCAGGGCGCTCATCTCGCCGCCGCGCGTCTCGTGCATGATCTTGCCGGGCGCGGAGTCCTGGAAGGCCGAAACCTCCGTCGCCTGCCGTCGGGCCAGATAGGTCAGCACCCCCTTGGCCAGCGACGGATCCAGCCACAGCATCTGCCAGGCGGCGATGATCCCGTCGCGCCCGAACGGGGTCGAGAACCATGGCGTCCCGGCATAGGGATAGGGGCCGGTCGGCAGGTCGGTGGTCAGCAGGGCGATGTCGGATCGCGACTGGTCCAGCCAGGCGTTGAATCGGGGACTGCGCGGCCCCCGGATCGACGCGCCCCGCCGCCGCCGTCGCCGCATCGCCAGCCGCGCCGCGACCGCATTCTCGCGCCACCGGATGGCTTCAGGCGCCACGCAGGCGTCAGGCCCGCATTCAATGTAGAGGTCCAGTTCCTTGCCCATCGGCAGGCTGAACATGAACTCGGCCCTTGCTCCCGTCAGGCGGGCAGGGGGCTCTGAGAAGGACAGGCAACTGGTCCGCACGACCTCGTCCAGGCCTGTGTATCTGAAGGTGACGCGGCGCCCGTCGTGCGTCGGCGTTTCGCTGGTTCCCCGTTTCTCGCGAAGCGTCCCACGCACCTGAAAGATGTCGGCGAAATCCGCTGCGAAGTCGAAGGCCAGCGGCAGCAGGACGTCCTCGATCCCGTGGTTGACCATCCGGACGCGCTCGAACATCCGGCGGTCCCAGACGAAGCGTCGACGCTCGATGTGCAGCACGCCCGCCGGCGCCGATCGGCCGCCCATGGGGGGCAGGGGACGGTTGGTGGTGTGGGCAGTGAAGAAGACGTTGTCCCTCGACACGCCCGAACTCAGTCGCGACGGCCGCGCCAACCCCACGGTCATCACGAAGCGCGACAGGATGCGGGTGTCATGGTCGAACAGACCATCGGCTCCGCCCTTCAGATCACCCCAGGTATCGGCCACCAGAAAGGTGTCGGCGTCCTTCAGCGCCTGGAGCGTATCCAGCCCGCCGGTCTCGGTGGTGTCCGCCACCGTCGTCTGAACCGAATAGCCGTCGTCCATGGAGCCTCGCTGGAACCGCGTCTCACCAGCGGTCTAGCTGGCGAATGCGAGGGGAAAATGGCCCTGACGTGATTAGGTTCAGGCGGATATGGCGAAGCTGCGATCCTCGCGCATCGGCACGACGACATCGTCGAGCATCGTCTCAGCAAACGGCTTTTTTGCCAGCAGATCGCCGTAGACGTCGAGATAACGCCTCGCCATCGCCGTCGCGGAAAATCGCAGCTCGAACCGGGCCCGAACGGCCTCGCGGTCCAGACGCGTCGCGCGGTCTGCGGCCGCGACGGCCTGTTCCAGCGTATCGACCAGGAAGCCCGTCGCGCCGTCCTCGATGATCTCGGTCGTCGAACCACAACGGAAGGCCACCACCGGCGTGCCGCACGCCATCGCCTCGATCATCACCAGGCCAAACGGCTCTGGCCAATCGATGGGGAACAGCAGGGCGTCGGCGCCGCCCAGGAACGCGGACTTCTGGTGATCGCCGATCTCGCCGATGAACTCGATCAGCGGGCTGGAATCGATCAGCGGCTTGATCTTGGTCTCGTAATAGACCCGGTCGGCCGCATCGACCTTGGCCGCCATCTTCAGCCGTTTGCCCAGCTTGATGGCGATCTCGATGGCGCGATCCGGCCGCTTCTCCGGCGAGATGCGGCCCAGGAAAGCGAGATATCCCTCCGACTTAGGCGAAAACAGATACTGCTCGGCCGGCATCCCGTGATGGACGGTCGCCTTCCAGTTGGCGTGACCCAAGGGCCGGCGTTGATCGTCGGAGATCGAGACCAGGCCGAACTGCGGCCACCGCTGATAAACCTCCGACAGATCCTTCATGTCGAGGCGGCCGTGCAGGGTCGTCAGCGTCTTGTTGGCGCACCGCTCGAAGAACGGGAAATGGATCATGTCTGTGTGGAAATGGATGACGTCGAAGTCGTCGGCGCGCCTCAGGACTTCTGACAGCATGGTCATGTGGGCGGCGAGGTCGGACTTCAGCGGCGACGGGTCCAGCCGGATCGCCTGATCACGCACGGGAACCAGCTTCGCCTTGGTCTGCGCCTCAGCCGAAGCGAATAGCGTGACCTCATGGCCCAGATCGACCAGGGCGTCGGTGAGGTGCGCGACGACGCGCTCGGTTCCGCCATAGAGTTTGGGAGGGACGGCCTCGTAGAGCGGGGTGACCTGAGCGATCTTCATGGCGCGCGTCCTCGACCCCCGAAGCGGGGCCGTGAACATCAATGTTATTGCAACTGCGAAGTTCCAGCTAGAACGCGGAATTTCTGCAATGATTGCGGAGCGTTACACGGGTTTCAATGTCCGGTTTCGGACTCTTGCCACGTGCTTTGCAATCAAAGCAACAGCTTAGGTCTCGCTACTGCATCCCCGCCCGGACTTCGGCCCGAAGAGCATCGATGGAGCGCAGGCCCGTGTCCGTACGGAAGCGCCAGTAGGTCCAGCCGTTGCAGGCCGGAGCATTCTCCAGCAGCGCCCCCAGCTTGTGTATCGACCCGGTCAGTTGGCCCGAGACCAGCGACCCGTCCGCCCGCACCCGCGCCTCGCGTTCGCCCTTGGGGCAATAAAGCACATCGCCGGGGGCCAGCAGGCCCGCCTCGACCAAGGCTCCGAACGGCACCTTCACCTCGGCCCGTTTGGAGCCCATGACCATCAGGTCCTCGGCGTTGCCGGGGATTACGGCCTTGATGCGCTTCTCGGCCACCTTGGCGTATTCCGGGTCGCGCTCGATACCGATGTAATGCCGCCCCAGCCGCTTGGCCGCCGCGCCCGTCGTGCCCGTGCCGAAGAAAGGATCCAGGATCACGTCGCCCGGCCGGGTCGCCGCCAGGATCACCCGGTGCAGCAAGGCCTCCGGCTTCTGCGTCGGATGGGCCTTCTTGCCGTCCTCGCCCTTGATCCGCTCCTCGCCGGTGCACAGCGCGAACGTCCAGTCGGACCGCATCTGGGTGTCTTCGTTGAAGGCCTTCAGAGCGTCGTAGTTGAAGGTGTAGCGCTTCTGCTCTCGGCTCTTGGCGGCCCAGATCAGGGTCTCGTGCGCGTTGGTGAACCGCGTGCCCTTGAAGTTCGGCATCGGATTGGTCTTGCGCCACACGATGTCGTTCAGCACCCAGTAGCCGACGTCCTGGATCGCCGAGCCCAGGCGGAAGACGTTGTGATAGCTGCCGATCACCCAGATCGAGCCCTCGTCCTTCAGCACCCGCCGGCATTCGACCAGCCAGTCGCGGCAGAAGGCGTCATAGGCGGCGAAGCTGTCGAACTTGTCCCACTCGTCGTCAACCGCATCGACCTTGGAGTTGTCGGGCCTAAGCAGGTCGCCGCCCAGCTGCAGATTATAGGGCGGGTCGGCGAAGACCATGTCCACGGACTTGTCCGGCAGCGACCGCAGGATTTCGATGCAGTCGCCCAGATGGACGATGTCGGTCTTCAGATCGGTCACGAACGCGGCCCCGCATGGAATACGGGGCGACCGTGAGTCCTCGTGGTTAAGGCGGCGTTTAAGCGAGCGTCACCGGGAACCAGATCTCGGTGTCGCCCAGACCTGTCTCAGGGTTGAACCTCGGACCATAGCGTTCGAACTCGGGCGTGCCGGCGTCCGTCCATGTCCCGTTGGAGCTGAGCCAGCTGTGGGCAGCCGTGATCGTCTCGCGGACGCTCCAAACCGGGCCTTCGTGGCCGAATACGGCATAGTGGGCCTCGGGCACGCGCATTCGGCCCAAATCGATGGGCAGGCCGTCGAAGGTCGCCACCTCGGCGGCGCACATGTACTCGAACCGCTCACCCGCCATATCCGCCGCGCACATGGCCCCGTAGGTCCGTCCGTCGATCTGACTGGGCAGCGGCAGCCGGGCGGCGAACGTCTTCCAGACGATAGGGATTTCGGTCGGACCTTCGGAAAACGCGTACCAGCGGCGCAGACCCCCGAGCAGTATCGGACGATGGGTTTCGAACCGGGAGGGCGTCATTCCGGCAGTCTAAATCCGGGCCGTGCATTCCGGCAAATGGCTCGCTATGACGCTTTTATGATCGCACGCCTTCGCCCTGTCCCGTTCGACCTCGGCCCCGTCCATTTCGTGGGTATCGGGGGCATCGGCATGAGCGGGATCGCCGAGATCATGCTCAAGATCGGTTACGCCGTGCAGGGCTCTGACGCCAAGGCCAGCGCCAATACCGAGCGTTTGGCCGAGCTGGGGGCCAAAATCTTCATCGGTCATGACGCGGCGCATGTCGGCGAGGGCGTCTCGGCCGTGGTCTATTCGACGGCGGTCAAGGCGACCAACCCGGAGATGATGACAGCCCGCGAGCGCCGCATCCCGCTGGTCCGTCGCGCCGAGATGCTGGCCGAGCTGATGAGGCTGCAGTTCTCGATCGCCGTCGGCGGCACCCACGGCAAGACCACGACGACCTCGATGGTGGCCGCGCTTCTGGACGCGGCCGGCCTCGACCCCACGGTGGTCAACGGCGGGATCATCAACGCCTACGGCACCAACGCCAAGGTCGGCGACGGCGACTGGATCGTGGTCGAGGCGGACGAGAGCGACGGCAGCTTCCTGCGCCTGAAGTCGACGGTCGCCATCGTCACCAATATCGACCCGGAGCACCTGGACCACTACGGCGACTTCGACGCGGTGCGCAAAGCCTTCTGCGACTTCGTCGAGAACATCCCCTTCTATGGTTTCGCGGCCGTGTGCCTGGACCATGCCGAGGTCCAGCGGCTGGTCGCCTCGATCGATAACCGCCGGATCGTCACCTACGGCATGAATCCTCAGGCGATGGTCCGGGCCGATAATGTCGTCATGGCTCCCGATGGGGCGCGGTTCGACGTGCTGATCCAGGGACGGGGCGCGGCGGCGCTGGACGAGCCGGTTCGGATCACCGACCTGCATCTGCCGATGGCCGGATGGCACAATGTCGCCAACGCCCTGGCCGCCATTGCCGTCGCGCGCGAACTGGATGTGTCAGACGACGCGATCCGCAGCGGTCTGGCGTCCTTCGCCGGAGTGAAGCGCCGGTTCACGACCACCGGCGTCGTCGGCGGCGTCCGCATCATCGACGACTACGGCCATCACCCGGTGGAAATCGCCGCCGTCCTGAAGGCCGCCCGACAGGTCGCCGAGGGCCGCGTCATCGCCGTGGTCCAGCCGCACCGCTTCACCCGGCTGCGCGACCTGATGGACGACTTCTCGACCAGCTTCTCCGACGCCGACAGCGTCATCGTCGCCGACGTCTATGCGGCGGGGGAGGCTGCGATCGATGGCGTGGACAAGCAGGCGCTGGTCGATGGCATCCGCCGCTATGGCCACCTGCGGGTCTCGGCGCTGGAGAACGCGGCGGTCCTGCCGCGCGTGATCGCGGAAGAAGCGAAGGCGGGCGATGTGGTCGTGCTGCTGGGGGCAGGGGACATCACCGGCTGGGCCTACGCCCTGCCGGCGCAGCTGGAGGCCCTAGGTTGAGCCGCGACGCAGTGCTGGAAGGCGGCTGTCAGTGCGGCAAGGTGCGCTACGCCCTTTACAGTCAACCACGCGGTTCCTTCTGCCATTGCCGGATGTGTCAGAAAGCGATGGGGGGGCCGTTCGCTGCCCTGAGCGCCTTGCCGAAGGGCAACTTCGTCTGGACCAAAGGCCAACCCGCTTTCTTCGAAAGCTCGACCGTCGCGACGCGGGGTTTCTGCCAAGACTGCGGATCGCCTCTGTCGTTCACCTACCGAAACAGCCCCAACACGAATGTCACCGTCGGCAGCCTCGACGAGCCCGAGCGGGCTAACATCACCAACCACTACGGCGTCGAGAGTAGACTTTCCTGGCTAAAGATGTGCGACGGCTTGCCGGAGAACGAGACTGGCGGCGACGCGGCCGCGGCCTCGCGGGTGGCCGGCATGGTCTCACAGCAAGCAGACGAGAGCCCATGACCTGGCGTGACTCTCTCCCGGCCGTTCGTGGCAAGCTGTTGCGTGACGAGCCGCTGGGGCCGTTCACGTGGTTCCGGGTCGGCGGTGCAGCGGACGTCCTGTTCATCCCGGCCGACGCCGACGACCTCGCCGTTTTCCTGAAGGCGCTCGATCCCGACGTCCCCGTGACCGTCCTCGGCGTCGGCTCCAACGTCATCATCCGCGACGGCGGCGTCGAGGGCGTAGTCATCCGGTTGGCGGGTCGCCCGTTCGCGAGCATCACCACCGAGGGTGACACCATCACCGCCGGCGCCGGCGCGCTCGACGCGATGGTGGCGAAAGCCTCGGCTAAGGCGGGCCTTAAGGGGCTGGAGTTCTATGCCGGCATCCCCGGCACCATCGGCGGCGCCCTGACCATGAATGCTGGGTGTTACGGCGCAGAGACCAAGGATATCCTCGTTTCCGCCTGGGGGCTGACGCGCGCAGGTCAGCGGGTCGACTACGCCCTGACCGACTTTGGCTACACCTATCGGCACTCGCAGGCGCCCGCCGACATCATCTGGATCGAGGCGACCTATCGCGGGACCACCGACGATCCCGAGGCGGTCGCCGCGCGGATCAGTGAAATCACCGCCCGGCGCGAGACCACGCAGCCGATCCGCGAGAAGACCGGCGGCTCCACCTTCAAGAACCCGCCCGGCCATTCGTCATGGAAACTGGTCGACGAGGCCGGCTGGCGCGGTCGGTTATTCCAGGCGACCGGCGGCGGCGCGATGTTCTCGGACCTGCATTCCAACTTCATGATCAACCCGGGCGAGGCCACCGCCGCCGACGTCGAGGGCCTGGGCGACGCCGTCCGGGCCGACGTCCTGGCCAAGACCGGCGTCTCGCTGGAGTGGGAGATTAGGCGGATTGGCCGACCGATCGATTGATCGATCCCAAGGGATTGACTATCATGACCAACATGAACCGGCGCGTCGATCCCAAATCCCTGCACCCCGCCGAATGGTCGGTCGCCGAGGCCAAGGCCCGGTTCAGCGAGGTCGTGGCGCGGGCCAAGGCTGGCGAGCCTCAACGTGTGACTCGCTACGGCAAGGACGAGGTCGTGATCGTATCGGTGGCCGCTTGGCAGGTCCGTGTGCAGGGCAATGCAGGCAGGACCGAGAGCGAGCCGACACTCTACGACATCTTCGAGCCCTTGATCGGCAGCGGCGTGGTGATCGAACGGATGTCCGGCGGCTTTCGCGAGCCCCCGTTCGGGCATGACGATTGAGCTTCCTGATCGATACCAACGTCGTGTCGGAACTCACCAAGGTTCCGCCTAACGAAGGCGTCGTGCGCTGGCTGAAGACGGTGCCTCGCAGCGAAGCGTGGATCAGCGTCGCTGTCATCGCCGAAATTCGCAGCGGGATCGAATTCAATGCCGTCAATCGGCACGGCGTCGATCTGGACGCATGGTTGGTCCAATCTCTTTTGCCCCAGTTCTCGGGACGCATTCTCGAAGTGGACGAGCGCATCGCTCATCACTGGGGACGGTTCGACCGACAACTGCGGCGACTGTCGGTGAAGGAGCCGACGATTGACGCGCTTCTGGCTGCGACGGCCAAGGTCCACGGCCTGATCGTCTCGACACGAAACGTCAAGCATTTCGAACCTTTGGGCATCCCCGTGTTCGATCCCTACACGGCCACGGATCGTGCCTGACGTGCAGGATTGCCCCGGCTGCGGCTCCCGCCTGCCGCCCTCCGACGGCCCGATCCACGACTATATGACCAGTTCGCCTGCCTGCTGGGCCGCGTTCAACACGGTGATTGCGCGCGAGTTCGCAAATCCTGATCTGATGCCGATCCACCGCCTGACCGTCGACGCCTGGGCCGTCCAGCATCCCGGCGATGGCTCGCGCCGGGCGATCCAGTCGGTCGGCCTGCACCTGGCGCGGCTTTGGGTGCAGTTGGATGAGGGTCTTGCAGGCGACGCCGCCAACACCGCCATGCTGGGTTTCGCCGCCCGCAAGGGCGAACTGCCCGAATTGCCGCCGCGATACCGTTACGCCGTCACCGTCGCCGACGTCGTCGAGTCCGAGGCGCCCGCAGCGCACCGCGCCGCCGTCCAGCGATGGGCCGAGGCAGTCTGGAGCGATTGGGCCGATCAACACGATTTCATCCGTCGCTGGGCGGAAGCGTCGTCAAAGTAAACCAGACGTAAACCTAGATGGGGCGATCAAGCGGATCGGCCGTCCCCTCCAGTCGCGAAACGCATCATGTCCCGCCCGCTGTCAGAACTGCACGTCGCCGTCCTGATGGGCGGGCTGTCGTCCGAGCGAGACGTATCGCTGTCGTCCGGCAAGGAATGCGCCGACGCCCTCGAAGCTCAGGTCGCCAGGGTCAGCCGCATTGATGCCGGCCGTGACCTGGCCCAGGTGCTGGCGGCCTTGAAACCCGACGTCGTGCTGAACGCACTGCACGGCGAATGGGGCGAGGACGGCTGTGTCCAGGGCATCCTGGAGACGCTGCAGATCCCCTACACCCACTCCGGCGTCCTGGCCTCGGCCCTGACCATGGACAAGGACAAGACCAAGTCCATTCTGAAGGCCGCAGGCATCTCGGCGCCCGGCGGCGGGTTGTTCGACCGGCACGAGGTCGCCCGCCGCCACGTCATCGATCCCCCCTACATCATCAAGCCAAACGCCGAGGGCTCGTCTGTCGGGGTCTATCTGGTCATGGCCGGCGCCAACGGCCCCCAGAGCGAGGTCGGCGCCGATGACTGGACCTATGGCGACCTGGTGATGGTCGAGCCCTACATCCCCGGCAAGGAACTGGCCGTCGCCGTGATCGGCGAGGCGACCGGTCCCCGCGCCCTGACCGTGACCGACATCACCCCGGTGAAAGGCTTCTACGATTACGAGGCGAAATACGCGCCCGGCGGATCCGTCCACAAGCTTCCCGCCGATCTCCCGCCCCATGTTTTCGAGGCGGCGCTTCGGGAATCCGAGCAGGCGCATACGGCCCTGGGCTGTCGCGGGGTCTCGCGATCCGACTTTCGTTATGACGATGTTAAGGACGAACTCGTCTTGCTGGAGGTCAATACCCAGCCCGGCATGACGCCGACCTCTCTGGCTCCAGAGCAGGCCGCCTACTGCGGGATGTCGTATCGAGATCTGGTCCGGTGGATGGTGGAGGACGCCTCATGCCCGCGGTAGTTCGCGGCGGTCGGCGCGCGAATGTCGCGTCGGCCCCCAAACGCACGGCGGCTCCGAAGGGGCAGGGCGGTGGACGCGGTCGTGCCTCGCACAAAGCCGCGCAAGGCAATGTCGGCGGCGTGCCCGGCAAGATGGCCGCGCTGGGCCGGCTGGACCTGACGCCACGCGCTGTCGTGCTCTCCATCTGCGCGGGTGTCAGCGTTCTGGTCCTGGTTCTGGCGACGGGCGCTCGGGCAGACCGGATCGGCCGGTCCTTCCATCAATCGGTGGACGCCGTTACGGCGGGCATGGGGCTGAAGCTCCGCCGGGTCCATATCTCCGGCGCCTCGGCCGAGGCGACCCCGGCCATTCAGCGCGCCCTGAACGTCGAGGCTGGCCAGCCCATCACCAATATCGATCTCGCCGCGCTCCAGACCAGCGTCCAGGCCGTCGGCTGGGTCAAGCAGGCTCGGGTCGTCCGCCTGTTGCCCGACACCCTGATCGTCGAGGTCACCGAGCATGACCGTCTCGCCGTCTGGCAGACCGCCGGCCGCACCTTCGTCATCGACGGGGAGGGTCGGGCGATCCCCGGCGCCGACGCGGGTCGCTATCCGAACCTGCCGCTGATCGTCGGCAAGGGCGCGGACAGCGCGGCGGGCGCCATCCTCCCTCTGCTGCGTGAACGCCCCCGGCTGATGAGCCGTGTCGATGCCTTGGTCCGCGTCGACGAGCGGCGCTGGGATCTGCGTCTGCGAGACGGCGGCCTGATCCAGTTGCCGGCGGTGAAACAAGAGGCGGCGCTGATCCAGCTGGACGCGCTCGACCAGCGTGAGCGGCTCTTGGAACTCGGGTTCGCCCGTATCGACCTTCGTACCGAAGGCCAGGTCGCCGTGCGGCCGGGCGTCGGCGCCTAGACAATAGACTGTAGAGTAGAGGGCGGCGGGCATATGGCGGGCAAGAAGGCGGACCCCACGCTTGAGGCGGGTCGAAACGATGGCCGAGCGACGACGCGCGCCCCCGTGGTCGCCGCGCTGGACCTGGGCCAGTCCAAGGTCGCCTGTTTCATCATGAAGCCCGACGGCGTGCGACACGCCGACCGCACCATCCGCGTCGCGGGCGCCAGCCACGTCCAGTCCAAGGGCGTGCGCGGCGGCTCCATCGTCAACATGGACGAGGCGGCCCAGGCTATCGGCCACGCCGTCGAGCGAGCAGAGCGAACGGCTGGGGCTCCCGTCTCCGGCGTCATCGTCACCACCGCCATCGGCCAGATGGCCAGCCACCGCGTCCAGGCCCGCGTCTCGCTGGGCGCCAGCCCCGTCGGCGACGCCGATCTGGCGCGAGCCATCGGCATGGCCCTAGCCCAGATTCGTTTGCCCAACCGTCGCCCGATCCACGTCCTGCCGATCGCCTGGTCGGTCGATGGCGCACGCGGTGTCCACGACCCCCGCTCGATGCGCGGCGGCTCGCTGGGCCTCGACCTGCTGGTCGTCTCCATGGCCGAGAACGCCTTCGCCTCGCTCAGCCACTGCCTGGAACTGGCCCATCTCGACCTGCAAGGCGTGGCCGCCGCCCCCGTCGTGTCCTCGCTCGCCTCTCTGGAGGAGGACGAGATGGAGCTGGGCAGCGTCTGCATCGACATGGGCGGCGGTTCGACCTCCGCCGCCGTCTGGGGCGGACGCAGTCTTCTGCATATCGAATCGCTGAACGTCGGCGGCGACCATGTCACGGCCGATATCGCGCGCGGCTTGTCGACGTCCAAGGCGGGCGCCGAACGCCTGAAGACCCTGCACGGCTCGGCCATGGCCAGCGCCAACGAGGACCGCGAGATGCTGGAGGCCCCGCCACGCGGCGAGGACGCCGCCGCCGGCCCGGTCATCGTACCGCGCGCCATGCTCAAGACAGTCATCGCGCCGCGCGTCGAAGAAACGCTAGAGTTGTTGCGCGATCGTCTACGCAACGCTGGCGTGGGATTGGAGCCTGGCGCCGGCCTCGTCCTGACCGGCGGTGCAAGCCAACTCAACGGCGTTCGTGAGCTGGCGGTGCGCGTCTTCGATCGCCCGGTCCGCCTCGGCCGCCCCCAACGGGCGCCGCATTTGGCCGACTCGGCCGCCGGTCCCGCTTTCTGCTCGGCCGCCGGAGTCCTGCTCCGCGCGGCCTACGGACCCCGCGAGGCCGTCTCGGCGCGCAAACTGATGTCGCGACAGATCACCGCAGCCGATGCCCCCCGCGTTCAGGGCGGAAACCTTGTGGTGCGGGCCGCAGGCTGGCTCAGAGACAATCTGTAGCGAACGAGAGCTATGCCTTCCGGCCACTCGCAAGCTGTTCGAACTGTGTCCGGATTGTAACAAGACGGCGTCTCAACTGTCGCAGTCCCGCCGCAATGGTTGCAGCGGCGGCGATAGAGCCTTAGCACGGGCAACATCACTGTCCGCTCGCTCGCGCGGGCTCAGAGTTTTATCGGGGCTTCTCATCATGCTTTCAAAGCGCAAATATCTCTTCGGCACGACGGTTCTCGCTGGCGTACTGGCTGTCGCAGCGCCCGCTCTGGCTCAAACCGCTCCGACTGCGGCTTCCGCCCAGGACGAGGCGACCAACATCGAAGAAATCGTCGTCACCGGCTCGCGCATTCGGCGGGTTGACCCGGAGAACGCGCCTCAGCCGTTGATCCAGATCGGACAAGAGGAAATCCTCCAGTCGGGCGATCCCAACCTGATCGACTTCCTGGCCGACATCCCCGCGCTGCAGGGTTCGACGGTTCCGGAAGACACCACCGGCAACGTGCTGGGCACGGGCGGTCTGGCCCTTCTGAACCTGCGTAACCTGGGTTCCAACCGGACCCTGGTCCTGATCGACGGTCGTCGTCACGTCGGCGCGCCGCAGGGTTCGCTGGTCGTGGACGTCGACACCATTCCGTCCGCCCTGATCCAGAACGTCGAAATCGTCACCGGTGGTTCGGCCGCCGTGTACGGCGCCGACGCCGTCGCCGGCGTGGTCAACTTCATCCTGAAGCGCGATTTCGAAGGTCTCGAGATCGACACCAATCTTTCACAGATCAACAGCAACGGCGAATTGAATGGCCGCTTCTCGTTGACCGCCGGCCATAATTTCTTCGACGATCGCCTGAACGTTTACGCGTTCGGTGAGTATCAGGAGAACGAAGCCGTCAAGGACCGCGACATCAAGTGGAAGGCCCGCGGCGAACAGCTGGTGACGGTCGATGCCGACATCAACGGGGCCCCGACGTATGACGGCGTCCTGGACGCCGTTCTGGTCCGCGACCTGCGCGACATTCGCTTCTCGCCCGGCGGTATCCTGACGCTGGCCAACCAGGTCATTTTCTCGCCGAACATTCCGATCCAGCAGTGCGGCCCGACCGGCAGCCAGACGGCGAACAACTACTACGGCGGCGCTGTGATCGCGGTCGCCGGCAACTGCTTCGCCGCCGATCCCGGACGCACTTTCGTGTTCAACGCGGACGGCACGTCGGCTCGCCCGCTGAATTTCGGCACCTTCCGCAGCACCGGCGCCTATTCGCGTAACCTGGTCGTCGGCGGCGACGGCGTGAACCCGCTGTTCGCGGGCCAGGAGGACCGTATTCCCGAAGCGAACGCCAAGCGCTTCCAGGCCGGCGCCAACTTCGACCTGACCGACGATGTGCAGCTGTTCGTCGAAGGCAAGTATGTCGAGGAAGAGACGACCATCTTCGGCAGCCCGGCCTTCTTCGATATCGGCATCGGCAACCTTCCGGCCAACACCCTGCCTTACAACGGCTACCGGGCCGTCAGTCCCGGGATCCTGAACATCGGCCTGGACAACGCCTATCTGCCGGCCGACGTTCGCACCGCCATCCTGGCGAACACGCGCGCCGTCACCAGCGCGACGGGCGCGGTGACGAACCCGGCCCTGCTGGACCAGCGCGCGACGCTCTCGGTGTCTCTGAGCGACTTCGATGGCTCGCGCTCTCAGGTCAACACGCGCACCCTGGAACGCTATGTCGCGGGCATCCGCGGCTCGCGCGACAGCCTGCTGTTCATCAACGACTTCGACTGGGAAATCAGCGCCACCTACGGCAAGACCGAGAACCAGAACGTCGAAGGGAACGCGCTGGACCAGGAACGCTTCCAGTTCCAGATCGACGCCGTGGTCGACTCCCTCGGTATCGTCAACGGCCGTCCGGGCGAAGTGGTCTGCCGCGTTCAACTGCTGGCGGCCCGCGGCATCGTGATGCCCGACCAGCTGCGTCCCGGACAGAACATCAACCCGACCGGCGCTACCGTTCGGAACTGCGCGCCCGCGCGCATCTTCGGCACCGGCGGCTTCTCCGATGCGGCCAAGGCCTATTCGGCGGCCTCGATCACCATCAACCACGTGAACGAGCAACGCGACGTCGTCGGCTTCGCCTCGGGCAATCTGTGGGACTTCTGGGGCGCCGGCGCCATTGGCGTCGCCGTCGGCTATGAATACCGCAAGGAAGAAGCCGTCGGGTTCGGGCGCACCCAATCGACGGGCGATCGCTTCCTGTTCCTGAACACCGGAGCCAACTTCCCGGCGTCGGAATACGACACCTCGGAATTCTTCGGCGAACTGCGCGTCCCGCTGCTGCGCGACCTGCCGGGCGCCGAGTTGCTGGAAATCTCCGGCGCCTATCGCACCTCGGACTATTCCACTGTCGGCAAGCAAGACACCTACAACATCACGGCGGTCTACCGCCCGGTGCAGGATATCTTGTTCCGCGCGTCCGTCGGCGAAGCCATCCGGGTTCCCAGCCTGTCCGACGCCTTCTCCCAGCCGACGCAAACCTTCGCTAACGGCCTGGTCGATCCCTGCGACTTCCAGCAGATCAACGCCCAGACGCCGGAGGTCCAGGCCTTCCGCCGGACCAACTGCTCCGCCCTGCTGGGTGCCGGCTATAACCCGGCCACGACTTCGTTGCCCGCCAGCAGCGTTCCCGGCACCAACCAAGGCAACCCGTTCCTGAAGCCAGAGACTTCGGAAAGCTTCACCTTCTCGACCGTCCTCACACCGCGGATCATTCCGAACCTGTCTATCGTGCTGGACTACTACGACATCGAGGTGAAGGACGTCATTGCTGCGGTTACGGTCCAACAGGCCGCGAACCGTTGTGTCGGTACCGCAGTCGTCGACACCAACGCCTGCGCCACCTTCACTCGCGCAGGCGCCTCGGCTCCGGTGCCGTTCGCGATCACCAGCTTCATTCAGGGCAACATCAACTACGCCGCGACTAACAACTCCGGCGTGGACTTCACGGTCACCTACAACCAGGACCTTGAAGAATGGACCGGCCGCAACTGGGGCAACGTGTCCTACTCGGTGCGTGGCAACTGGCTGATCCGTCAGGACGACTTCACCAACCTGCTGAACCCGGCCCAACAGACCAGCTTCGCCGGTACGCTGGAACTGCCCCGGACCCGCTTCCAACAGGCGATCACCTGGTCTTCGCCTGACGACACCCTGGCACTGACCTGGAACCTGGAGTTCCAGTCCGCCCAGCAGATCGTCGATCGACTGACCGTTCTGACCAACGCCGACTCGCGTCAGTACAGCCAGTTCTTCACGCGCAACTACTTCGCCAGCGACTTCACCGCCCGTTGGCAGGTGACCGATCAGGTCCTGTTGCGCGCCGGTGTCGTCAACGCCTTCGACCGCAACCCGGATGAATATCTGGGCAACACGGGCGCGGACACGTTCGACTTCTACGGCCGCCGCTACTTCGTCGGCCTGAACTTCAAATACTAAAGTCTGTAATCGACGATCTGGATTGGGGGTGGCTCGCAAGGGCCACCCCCTTTTCGTTGCTCCGAACCAAGGTCGCCATCCGGATTTCCAAAGTGCGAGGCGGCATATTCGCTGCACGCCCGTCCGACTCACGCTATCCGGTAACCTTCCCTTAACCGCGTTGGGTGTTTTCTTAACGCGCTCATAACCAATGCGAATCGGCGGGGACTTCGCATCGGGTGAACTAGGGGCAGGGTCGGAAAAAGGTCGGTGTCTAATATGTCTCTCTCGCTGGTGCGGCCTTCGGCCACGGAACTGAAACCCCGGATCGTCGTCTTCGGCGTCGGCGGGGCAGGCGGCAACGCCGTCAACAACATGATCGACGCGGGTCTTGAGGGCGTCGAGTTCGTCGTCGCCAACACCGACGCGCAGCACCTGTCGTTCGCCAAGACCGACCGCCGCATCCAACTGGGTGAGACGATCACCCAGGGCCTGGGCGCCGGCGCCCACCCCGAAGTCGGCATGAACGCCGCCGAGGAAAGCGCCGACGAGATCCACGCGCACCTGGAAGGCGCGCACATGATTTTCATCACCGCCGGCATGGGCGGCGGCACCGGCACAGGCGCCGCGCCGATCATCGCCAAATGCGCGCGCGATCGCGGCATCCTGACCGTCGGCGTCGTGACCAAACCCTTCACCTTCGAAGGTCGCCACCGCATGCGCCTGGCCGATGCGGGCATCGCCGAGCTGCAACGCTACGTCGACACTCTGATCGTCATTCCGAACCAGAACCTGTTCCGCGTCGCCAACGAGCGCACCACCTTCGCCGACGCCTTCGGCATGGCCGACCAGGTGCTGCATTCGGGCGTCCGCTCGATCACCGACCTGATGATCCTGCCGGGCCTGATCAACCTCGACTTCGCCGACGTCCGCGCCGTCATGTCCGAGATGGGCAAGGCGATGATGGGCACGGGCGAGGCCTCGGGCGACGACCGCGCATTGCAGGCCGCCCAGAACGCCATCGCCAACCCGCTGCTGGACGAGACCTCGCTGAAGGGCGCCAAGGCCGTGCTGGTCAACATCACCGGCGGTCTGGACATGACCCTGCTGGAAGTCGACGAGGCCGCCAACGCCATCTCGGCCGAGGTGGACGGCGACGCCAACATCATCTTCGGCGCGGCCTTCGATCCCGCCCTGGACGGCAAGATCCGCGTCTCCGTCGTCGCCACAGGCATGGACGAGGTCGCGACCCAGAAGATCGAGCCGGCCGCCCCGCGCCAGACCGCCTTCCACGACCCGCGCCGCGCCGCGCCCGTCGCCGCCCGCCCGGAGCTGATCAGCGAGCCCGCGCGTCGTGAAGCCGCCGTCGCCGACGCCTATCGCGCGCCCGAGCCTGCCCCGGTCATCCCGACCTTCCAGGCGCCTCAGCCTGCGGCCCGCAGCGCCGAGCCGGTGATCCACGTCGCCGAGGAACGCACTCTGGAGCCGATCGTCGATCCCTGGGTCGAGGACTTCGAGCAAGGCCACGGTCGTCAGACCGCCAGCCAACCGACCGGGCAGGGCGACCTCTATTTCGAGCGCGCGACCGCCGCCTCGGTCCCGTCCGAATACGCCGAGCCGGCCTATGAAGAGCCGGATCACCGCAAGTCCGGCTGGAGCCTGTTCGGCAAGAAGCCTCGCGCCCAGACGGCCTATGCGCCCGCTCCGACCCAGCGCGCCCAGCCTCAGCTGCGTCAGACGTCTCAGCCCCTCACGGAGACGGCCCCAGCGGCGGCCGAGGACGACCTGGAGATTCCTTCGTTTCTCCGTCGGCTAGCGAACTAGCCAGTAGGCGCTAGGCCACAGCCAAGAAAGGGCGGCTCGCAACGGCCGCCCTTTTCGCTTGCGGAGAGCGCCTCAAGGCCACGTGGCCGGCTGCGTGTTAGTTCTTGTCTCATTCCTATGGCTAATCCGCCGGTAACATTCCGAAACCCGACTTTGGTTTTCGCTTTGCTGCACTGCGGTTAGGACTCCATCTTCCGCCGTTGCGCCTCCCCGCGCCGGCGATCACGGGATGCGACCTTGCCGCCACGCCACGATCATCGCGAACGGACGCTGATCGCCCCTGCCATCTGTGCGGGCGTGGGCGTCCACACGGGCCAGCGGGTCCGGCTGGCGATCCGTCCGGCGGCGCCAGATACCGGCATCGTCTTCGTCCGCACCGACATCACTGATCGCGACAACCGCATCCGCGTCTCGGGCGACGCTGTCGTGGACGCGCGCCTGAACACGATGATCGAGAACGACGCTGGCGTGCGCCTGTCCACGATCGAACATCTGATGGCGGCTTTCTGCGCGCTGGGCATCTCAAACGCGATCATCGAGGTCGATGGGCCGGAGCTGCCGATCCTCGACGGGTCCGCTTTGCAGTTCGTCCAACTGCTGGACCGAGCCGGCTTCCGTCGCCAGTCGATGCCGGTCCGCTATATCGAGATCCTGGAGCCGATCCACG
>JAZKHL010000004.1:0-18277 GCA_040385365.1 Pseudomonadota bacterium
TGGGAGATCAACGAGGCCTTCGCCGTCGTCCCCATGATCGCGATGCAGGAGATGGGCATCGACCACGCGAAGATGAACGTGAACGGCGGCGCGACGGCGCTGGGCCACCCGATCGGAGCGTCCGGCGCACGCGTCCTGACCACCCTGATCGCGGCGTTGCAGAACCGGGGCAAGTCCAAGGGCATGGCGAGCCTGTGCATCGGCGGCGGCGAGGCCGTAGCCCTTGCAGTCGAGATCGCATGACTCTCGATCGCCGCACCCTGCTTGGCGTCGCTGCTGTAACGGCGGCCTCGGCTGGACTCAGCGTGGCCCCGGCCTTGGCCCAGACTGTCGCCCCGTCCGACCCGATCGAGACCATCCGCCTGTGGTCGAACGGCGCGCCGGGCGGAGAGAACGTCACCGTCACCGCCATCGTGCCGGAACGCTCGACGGATCCGGCGTTTCACGACCGCTACGCCCAATACACGACCGACCCGATCCTGACCGTCATGCGACCAGAGCGGCCGAACGGGGCGGCCCTGCTGCTGATCCCTGGGGGCGGTTACCGCTGGGCCGTCGTGGACAAGGAGGGGCTGGATTGCGCCCGCGTCTTCGCCGCCGCCGGCGTCACCTGTTTCGTCCTGCGCTACCGCCTGCCGGCCGACGGCTGGGCTGCAGGTCCGAACGCACCGTTGCAGGATGCCCAGCGCGCGCTGCGGTTGATCCGCGCCCATGCCGCGGACTACGGCGTCGATCCCGCGCGGATCGCCAGTCTGGGGGCCTCGGCCGGGGGGCACCTCGCGGGCCTTCTCGCTGCCCGATCGGACGCCACCTATGAGCCGGTCGATGCGTCCGACGCCGTCTCCCACCGGCCGGACCTGAACATTCTGCTCTATCCCGTGGCGACCATGGCCGACCCCTTCGTCCATGCCGGATCGCGAGAGCACCTGCTGGGATCGTCACCGACGCCTGAGCAGATCACGGAATGGTCGTTGGAGAAGAAGGACTGGACAGGCGTCGCCCCCACCATCCTGGTTCACGCCCTGGACGACGCCAGTGTGCCGCCGGAGAACAGCCTGCAGCTGCTGACCACCCTGCGGGCCGGCGCCGTCGTGAGCGAGGCGCACCTGTTCCAGGAAGGCGGCCACGGTTTCGGCATCCGCCTGATCCAGGGCAGGCCCGCCGCCGTCTGGCCCCAGCTAGTGATGGCCTTTGGTCGCCGGAACGGGTGGCTCACCGCCTAGGCTCGGGCTCTTTCGGAGGTGGCTGAACCGGGGGCCGGGCATCGGCGCGAAGCAGCCGGACCAGCGCCTCCCCGCCCGCTGTCAGAATGATCATAACCGCTCCTGCGAATGAGAATAGTTCGCAAGATTGCGTCATCGGCGAGGGGATGGCAAGCCTTCCGACGGCGGCTTCCAACAGGATCACGACAATGCGAAGCGACGGAAAACTGGACTACATCGAACTGCCGGCCGCGGGCCTGCCCGAGACGAAGGCCTTTTATGAGGCCGCGTTCGGCTGGGCCTTCCAGGACTACGGCCCCAGCTATGCGGCGTTCAACGAAGGGCTGGACGGCGGCTTCGACGCCGATGCCGAAGACCACACGAAAACGCCCCTGCCCATCCTCTACGCCCACGACCTGGAAGCCATGGCGGCCAAGGTCGAGGCGGCGGGCGGGCGGATCGTCAAACCCATCTATGCCTTTCCCGGCGGCCAGCGCTTTCACTTCCTCGATCCATCCGGCAACGAGCTTGCGGTCTGGTCCGAGGGCGGATGAAGACCTGCGGCGACTGCGGCCTGTGCTGCAAGATCATGGGCGTCACGGCCCTTGAGAAGCCCGCAGGCCGCTGGTGCCGCCATTTCGGCAAGACGGCCGGCTGCGCGATCTATGACGATCGGCCGAGCGACTGCCGGGTTTTCAACTGCCTGTGGCTCCTGACCGACGCGCTGGATGAGGACTGGAAGCCGACGACGTCAGGGTTCGTGCTGCATTCCGAACAGGGCGGCGCGCGTCTGATCGTGGAATGCGACGCGGCGCGGCCCCACGACTGGCGGCGCGAACCCTACCAGAGCCAGCTTCGCCGCTGGGCCGCCGCCAAAGGGCAGGAGGTGCTGGTCTTCGCCGGCAAGCGCGGCGTCCGTCTGGGCGCAACGGACACGGCGGTCAGACGCGCCTAACGGACGTCGATCGACTGGCCGATCCGCTCGGCCAAGGTCCTGTCCGCTCCATCGACGCTGGTAATCCAGACATGCACCTCGCGCGGCGCGGTCTGGCGGCTGAACAGATGTTCCAGGGCGACGCGATGCCCATCCTCGGTGGCGACAACAGACGCGCGTCCGCCCGCCTCGACCATTTCGCCGGAATAGATCGGGAACTGCGAGGCCGGCCCGGCATAGACCATGACCAGCGGCTGCTCGCCCCGCCGGATCGTCCAGATGTTGAAGCTGGGGCCCGGGCGCCCCGTCGTGATCGTGAACCCGGCGGGCAGGTCCACGCTGAACGGCAGGGCGGCGATCGCCAGCGCGTCAAGCACCGTGGGAGCCGGCGGCGGAGGTTCAACCGGCTCGGCCGGTGCGGCCACGACCGGCGCCGTTGCACCCCCAGCCGGGGCTCCCGTCGGCGGCGCGATCGCCGGTGACGGAGAGGGTCTGACACTCGGAGATGTCGTGGTCGCAAGAGGAGGAGTCGTGGCCGCAGGCGCGGGCGTCGTTCGCGGGGAGGTCGAAGCGGCCGGGCTCGTGGCGCCCGTCGTCGCCGGGCGAGCAGCCCCTGTCGCAGGTGAGGTCGCGGGGGCGGTCGTCGTCGTTGGGCGAGGGGCAGCGGTGGCGGCGGGCGTTGTGGCTGCAGGAGCAGGCGTCGCACGCGGCGAAGCTGACGCGGCCGGGGTCGCCGCGCCCGTGGTCGCCGGACGAGCGGCGCCAGTCGCGGGTGCTGTCGTCGTTGGGCGAGGCGCAGCGGTGACGGCGGGCGTTGTGGTCACAGGTCCGGGCGTCGCACGAGGCGAAGCTGAAGCGGCCGGGGTCGCTGCGCCGGTCGTCGCGGGGCGAGCAGCGCCAGTCGCAGGTGCTGTCGTCGTTGGGCGAGGCGCAGCCGTGGCGGCGGGCGTTGGGGTCGCTTGAGCTAGACCGGCCGCCGGCGTCGCTGAGGGCGCTGCAGTGGTCGGCGGTGTCGCGGCGGGTCGCGTCGTCGCGGGTGACGGGGCGTTCAGGTTGCGGGTCAGGTCGCTGCCGGAACGAGCCGGGGCAGCGGCTGGAGTCTGACTTTGCGCCTGGCCTTGGGCGACGAGGAGGGCGGCGAGGAGAAGGGCATGCGACATGGCGCAACCATCGCCTCTCAGCCCATGAACGGCAAGCTTCGCAGCAGGTAGGCGACCACGGCGACGCTAAACGACCCGGCGAGGCACAGGCCGACGAACCACGCCAGCTTCTTCCACAACGGGCCGGACGTCTCGCCCGGCTCCGGCGGGGGCACGGGATCAATGATGATAACCGGCCTCCTCGTCGATCTTGCCCCGGAACACCCAGTAGACCCAGGCGGTATAGGCCAGAATTAGCGGCAGGATCACCGCCGTGCCCACCAGCATCAGCCCCAGCGCATTGTCGGGCGCCGCCGCCTGCCGGAAGTTCAGCGCATAGGGCACGATATAGGGTGCGAACCCTGCCGCCAGCCCGACGTATCCTGACAGGAAGACCAGGATCGCGCCCACGAACGGCCAGCGGTGAGACCCTCGGCGCGACATCACGAACACCAGCGCCAGCCCCGCCAGACCCAGCAGCGGGATCGGCAGCAGCGGCAGCAGTTGCGTCAGTTCCAGCGCGAACCCGTCGTGCAGATCGAACCCCCACCGCTCCGCCACGCGCGGATGGATCAGCAGGGTCGCGACGCTGACCGCGCCCAGCAAGACCGTCACCAAGATCGCCGCGATGCTGGTCCAGCGTTTCGCGTCGCCGTGCAGATTGTCCTTGGTCTTCATCATCAGCCAGGCCCCGCCGAGCAGGGCGTATCCCGCCACCAGCCCCGCCGCGACCAGCAGCGTGTAAGGCGTCAGCCAGTCAAATTGCCCGCCCGCGAACCGCTCGTTCCGAACCGTCACGCCCTGGATGAATCCGCCCAGCACCAGCCCCTGAGCCACCGCCGTCAGGATCGACCCACCCGCAAACATCTGGGTCCAGAATTTGCGCCCGCGCTCTCGCGCCCGAAAGCGGAACTCGAACGCCACGCCCCGGAGGATCAAGCCCGCCAGCATCAGCAGGATCGGCAGGTACAGCGCCGGCATCAACACCGAATAGGCCAGCGGGAACGCCGCCAGCAGCCCGCCTCCCCCCAGCACCAGCCAGGTCTCGTTGCCGTCCCACACCGGCGCGATGGTGTTCATCATCACGTCGCGCTCCTCCTTCGAGGAGGCGAAGGGAAACAGGATGCCGATGCCCAGGTCGAACCCGTCGAGAACGACGTAGAGCAGGACCGCGAAAGCGATGAACCCGGCCCAGATCAGTTGCAGATCCAGGTTCATTGCCCGCCACCCCGCAGCCCGCCGTCGGAGATGTCGTCATTGGGCGTCGTGTCCTCCGGCGCCTTGGCCAGCGGCGTGCCCGGCGGTCGGTCCTGTGAGGGCTCCGGCTTGGTGTGCGCGACGACCGGTCCCTCGGCCATCAGGCGCAGGATGAAGATCCCCCCGGCCGTGAACACGATCGAATAGACGATCATATAGGCGATCAGCGACGTCGCCACCTGGCTGGCGATCACGGGCGAGACGGCGTCGCGGGTCTTCAGCACGCCATAGACGACCCAAGGCTGGCGCCCAACCTCGGTCACCATCCAGCCGGCCAGCACGGCGATGAAGCCCGCCGGCCCCATGGCCACGGCGAAACGCAGGAACCACGGGCTGTCGAACACGCGCCTGCGTACGATCAGCACCGCCCCCCAGGCCCCCAGCCCGATCATCATCATCCCCAGGCCGACCATGATGCGAAAGCCGAAGAAGGGGATGAACGGCGGCGGCTGGTCCTCGCGGGCGTATCGGTCCAGGCCGGTGATGACCTCGCCCTTCGGCACGCCCTGGATCAGGTTGCCGACGCCGGGGATGGAGACCTCGAAATGGTTCTTCTGCGCATCCCGATCCGGAATGCCGAACAGGTGCAGGGGTTGGTCTGCGCGCGTTTCCCAGTATCCCTCGATGGCGGCGGTTTTCGACGGCTGGTATTTGTGCGTCACCTCGCCCGAGGCATGGCCGGCGACAAGTTGCAGCGGGGCCAGCACGGCCACCAGCCCAATCGCCATCACCAGCGAGATACGGCTTTCGGTCCAACCCTTGGTGACGACGCCGGCCGCCCGGTCCTTCAGCACATGGAAGGCCGAGGCCGCTCCCACGACCAGGCCGGTCGTCAGGAACGCCGCCAGCAACATGTGGGCCAGCCGCGTGGGGAAGCTGGGATTGAAGATCACCTGCCAGTAGTCGGTCGCCTCGAAGCGCCCATCGGCCATGATCTGGAACCCTTGGGGCGTCTGCATCCAGCTGTTGGCCGACAGGATCCAGAAGGCGGAGATGGTCGTCCCGATGGCCACCAGCACCGTCGCCGCGAAATGCAGGCGGGGACCGACCTTCTTCCAGCCGAACAGCATGACGCCCAGGAACGACGCCTCCAGGAAGAAGGCCGTCAGAACCTCGTAGGCCAGGAGCGGCCCGATCACCCCGCCGGTCAGCCGGATGAACTCCGACCAGTTGGTGCCGAACTGGTAGCTGAGCACCACGCCCGACACGACGCCCATGCCGAAGCTGAGCGCGAAGATCTTCACCCAGAACAGATACAGCGTCTTGAACGCCTCGCGCCTGGTCCACAGCCACAGCCCCTCCAGCACCGCCAGATAGGCCGCGAGGCCGATGGTGAAGGCGGGAAACAGGATGTGAAAGGCGATGGTGAAGGCGAACTGCAGGCGCGACAGCAGCAGGGCGTCGAGGTCCACGGGCGCTTTCCTAATGACCACAGAGAAAGTAGGGCCTTGCGCCTTCGCGGGCGCCAAGTCCACACAACAATGCCTCCCGCGACGCTCGGTCGCGATATTCAACGATCGATGAAATTAAGCCGGTTCTGCTCAGGCCGCCGGCAGCTCGATCCAGAAGGTCGAGCCCTCGCCGGGCGTGGAATCGACGCCGATCGATCCGCCCTGCAGTTCCACCAGCCGTTTGGCCAACGCCAGGCCGATGCCATGCCCCTCGACGGCTGAGCGTTCCAGCCCCAGCCGATTGAATGGCTCGAACAGCTGCGCCTGCTTCTCGGGCGACAGGCCCGGCCCCCGGTCGATCACCTCGATGCGGACGCCGTCATAGATGCGTCGCGCCCGGAAGATAACCGAGCCTCCGCTCGCCGCGTACTTGATGGCGTTGGTCGCCAGATTGTCGATGACCTGGGCCAGGCGTTGGGAATCGGCGATGGCGACCAGTCCGTCGCCCTCTGCCACGACCTGAAGGGTCAAAGCCTTGGATTCCGGCCGCATCGCGGTCGAACGTCGGATGTCTTCCAGCAGGCCCGGCACGTCGGTGGGCCGAAGCTCGACCTTCACGGCGCCGGATTCGGCGCGGGCGACGTCCAGCAGATCGTGCGACAGCGCCTCGACCTGGCGAGCCGTCTTGACCAGCATCTCGGCCATTTCCTTCTGGGTCTCGGTGACCGGGCCCAGCTGACCGCTGGACCACAGGTCGCCGATGCCGATGACGCCGCCGATGGGGCTCTTGATCTCATGGGCGACGTTGGCCAGCAGGCGCGACTTGGCGGCCGACGCCAGCTCGGCGCGCTTGCGCCCGGCCTCGGCGCGTTCCGATAGCCGATCGCGTTCCTCCAACAGGGACGCCACCATGATGATGGGCACGTAGCCGAACAGCAGGGTCAACTGGACCAGCATGGCGCCGTCGGTCAGGCTGCCCGTCGCCGATCGCCATGGACCAACGCCGGCCATCAACGACACCAGAGCGCAGATCGACACGACGACGAGGGCGGCCGTGATCCCGATGACCCTCAGCCGCACAGCGATCAGGATCAGCACCGGCGCCATCGCGAACCCCAAGGGCGCATCGACCAGGAAGTAAACCGTCATGCAGGCCGCGCCGAGAATGGCGAACAGGACCACCGTCTCGGCGACCCGCCACGGGCTGAACAGGGCCCGCATCGTCCGATTGTCGATCGCCAGGACGAAAGGCGCGATGACCGCCAGACCCAAGGCATGACCGAACCACCAGGTCTGGAAACTCGGCAGGAAGGCCGCGCCGCGCAGCAGATTGAGGCCCAGGCCCGCGATCAGACCGCCGGCGATCGGCGCGACAATGGCCGCACACAGAATGAAGCGCGCGGCCCCGCCGACCGTGGCCAGGTTCAATGTCGGCGCGAACCGACGCGCCAGGGCGACCGCCAGCACGATCTCGGCCATGTTGGCGACGGTAAACATCGCGGCGCTGATCGGGTGATTCTTGGCCAGGATCTGACCTGCCAGGATGGCGAAGGTCATCATACCGCCGAAGCTGAGGTCATAGCTCATTCCCCGGCCGCTGCGCAGCCAGACGCCGACGGCCAGAGCATTCGCGGCCCACAGCGCCGCCACCAGATCGGCGGTGCGGAACGTGGTGATGGCGATGGCGGTCAGCAGCGTCACCGCCACCACCGTCAGCATCGGCACCAGAGGCTGAGCGAACAGGGTCGCGGCCGTCGTCGCCCGCGGCGCGCGAACGCTCGGCGCCAAGGCGTCTTTGGTCTGTGGCGGATTCGCGCTCATCGCGCGGCTCTGGATCATCGTGGGCGAGGCTCTGAAAGTCTGTCGCCCGGTTCTATGCCGACGCTTCCTAATATCCCCTGAAGTCAGGCGGGCGCGTTTAGGATCGCATTGAAGGCGCGAACGGCCTCGGCCGGCCCGTCGGGATAACTCCAGACGCCTTGGCTGACGGCCAGAAAATCGGCCCCGGCGTCGACAAGCGTCCGCGCGTTCTCGACCGTTATCCCGCCGATGGCGACGCAAGGAACCTCCATCACCTGCTGCCAGACGGTCAGGATTTCCGGCTCCGGCGCATGCGTCGTCTGTTTCGTGAGCGTCGGATAAAAGGCGCCGAACGCGACATAGTCGGCGCTTGCCTCCGCCGCCTCCATGGCCAGGTGACGACTGTCGTGACACGTTGCCCCGATCATCGCCGACTTGCCCATGATGCGGCGGGCTGAGGCGACCGAGGCGTCCTCCTGACCGACATGCACCCCGTCGCACCCCAGCGCCTCAGCAAGATCCGGCCGATCGTTCAGGATCACGGCGACGCCCCGGCTCTGCGCGATTGGGGCCAACCTGCGCACCCCGGCCTCGATCATCGCGTCGTCCGCCGGTTTCAAACGAATCTGCACAGCGGCGACCGGCCCGGCGTCCAGCGCTTGCTCCAGCAGCCCGGCGAAGGCGTCGAGGTCGTCGATGACGGGCGGGGTGATCAGATAGAGTTGGCAACGGGGGGCGGACATGATCGGCAGGTGCGACGTCGACCGCCCTGCGTCAAGCCGCCCGCTTGCGAACGCGTTGCAATCGCCGACACACCTGCTATAGCGAACCAATCGCAACTAACGCTTCGGGGCGCTTCTTGTACGTTTGCAACTGTAACGGCCTTCGCCAGCGTGACGTCGCCCGCGCGATCGACGCCGGCGCCACGCGTCCCAGCGAAGTTTTTCAGCGCAATCAATGCTCGGCGCAGTGCGCCAAATGCGTCTGCGAGATGCGCCAGATGATCCAGGACAGCCGCCAGGACTTCGCCCTCGCAGCCGAGTAGCCCCGTATCGCCGCGGCCCAAAATCATTCGCAATATCAATGTCTGCGATAAACGCTCGCAACTGCGCACTGGGCTTGTTCCTGTGCTAAGTCGGGTTTCGAAACGGCCCTCTCAGGCCCATCAGCAAGGACCACGGCCATGAAGGGCGATCCCGCGATCATCCGCAGCTTGAATGCGGTTCTGACCAACGAGCTCACGGCCGTGAACCAGTATTTCCTGCACGCTCGCATGTTCGAAAGCTGGGGCCTGAAGCACCTGGGCCAGATCATCTACGACGAGTCGATCGGCGAGATGAAACATGCCGACAAGCTGATCAAGCGCGTCCTGTTCCTGGACGGCCTGCCCAACATGCAGGACCTGCACAAGCTCAAGATCGGCGAGAGCGCCGTCGAATGCTTGGGCGCGGACCTGCAGCTGGAGCTCGGCGGACGTGACACGCTTCTGGCCGGCGTCGCCCAGGCCGAGCAGCTCTCCGACTTCGTCAGCCGCCAGATCTTCATGGAGATCCTGTCGGACACCGAGGAGCACATCGACTTCCTCGAGGCCCAGTTCAAGCTGATCGAACAGCTCGGCGAGCAGAACTACCTGCAGTCGGCCATGACCGAGATCGCGCCGGACAAGAGCGCCACCGGCAACTGACGTCTCGAGACGCTCAGGCGTCGCGGCGGGCCAGGTGCAGGACCGCCAGGATCAGGACGACGCTGCCCAGCCCTCCACCCAGGGCCAACGCGGTCTGGACGCGCCACGGCTCCGTTCCCAGCATGTTGATCGGCATCTGCCAGGGAAAGAAGACGCCCTGTTTCGCCGCCGTGGCGACGACCGAGAAGAAGGTCCCGCCGATCCCGACCGCCAGCGCCGGCACGAAGCTGGAGAACCGCATCGCAATCCAGAACTGGATCGCGATCATCAGGGTCGCGGCCGCCAGCACCTTGCCGAGCAGGAGCGCCTGCAAGGCCAGATCGAACGACCCCGTCGGCGCCAACACCGGCTTGATCGCCACCCCGAGCCTCACCCCACCCCAGGTCAGCACCAGGTTCAGGACGCTCATCGCCGCGACCACGGCGAGGACGCAGATCGCCTTGGCGGCATAGATCTTCCACCGCGCGATCGGCAGCGAGCGCAGATGATCCCAGGCGCGAGGCCCATGCTCCATGTGAGCCACCAGAGCGGTCAGCGCCGTCACGCTCATCGGCAGCATGAAGAAAGCCCAGATCGCGGCGGAGCCTTTAGTGTACATGCCCCAGTCCTGCGGCGCGTCGCCTCGCAGCATGTTGAAGAACAGGAAGATCGCGATCAGCGTCGGCGCGGCCAGGGCCAGGACGGCGGCCAGCGATCGGTTTAGTTTGCGGAATTCGACCGCGAGGACGGCGAGCATCAGACGGTCTCCATCTGGCGTGGGGCGGACGGGGCGGCGACATCACGGTAGATGCCCTCCAGCGATCGCGCGCGCGGCCCGATGGCGAAGACCTCGATACCCGCCTCGACCAGCAGACGGTTCAAACTGGCGGTGGTCCGGTCGGCGTCGTCGCCCGACCGCAGCCGGGCGATCAGGTCGCCGCCCTCCTCGCTCAGCGTCAGATCACGCCCCCTCAAAACGCTCGCGGCGCGCGCCGCATCGCCGCTTCGGATCGCGATCTCCGGCCGCATGTCCGCCTTCAACCGTGCGAGTTCGCCCTCCAGCACCAACCGGCCCTCGTTGACGATGCCGATATGGGTCGCGGTCTGTTCGATCTCGCCCAGCAGATGGCTGGACAGCAGCACGGTCGCGCCTGTGCGCTCCGGCAGGGCCTTCAGGAAGCTGCGCATGTCGGCGATGCCGTCCGGGTCCAAACCGTTGGTCGGCTCGTCCAGGATCAGGATGGGCGGCGCGCCCAGCATGGCGCGGGCCAGACCCAGCCGCTGACGCATGCCCAGGGAATAGTCGCTGACCCGTCGTCGGGCGTCTTCGACCATATCGACGACCTCAAGCACCCGGTCGATTTCCGAGGTCGCCAGGCCCCGGAGCGTCCGCGTAAGGTCCAGGTTCTCGCGCCCCGTCAGGTTGCCGTAGAAGCCATGCGCCTCCAGCAGCGACCCCGTCAGACGCGCGGCCGCGATCCGGTCTGCCGCGACGTCGATCCCGGCCAGTCGCGCCGACCCGGCGCTAGGCGTCAGCAGTCCGAGCAGCATCTTGAGGGTCGTCGTCTTGCCCGCTCCGTTGCGACCGAGGAAGCCATAGACCGCGCGTTCCGGTACCGTCATCGACACGCCATCAACGGCCAGACGCCGCGCGAACCGACGCGTCAGCCCTGAAGTCTCGATCGCCGCCACCATCCGCCCGTCGCCATGTCGTTTAAGTCAGACATAAAGTTGCGAAGTGTGTGTCTTTAAGTCAAGATTAAAGATGAGAGAGGAACACGCCGCGCCATGCCCACTCACGACCTCGCCCGTTTTCGCCGGATGTGCGGCCAGTTTCGCGGCCTGGCGATCTTTATGGTGTTCAGCGTCGGTGCCGTCCTGGCCCTGATGTATGTGGTCGCGCCGCTGGTGCTCGGCCTACGCGGAACGATCACGAACTCCGGGATGAGGATGGTGACGGGCCTGATCTTCGCGCTCCCGTCGATCTGCTATCTTTTCGGCGTGTGGTCGATCGGTCGGGCGCTCGGCGAGGTTGCCAAGGGACGCCTGATCCAACCGGCGCTGGCGGACGGCCTGCGACGTGTCGGACTGGCCCTGGGCGTCGGCGGTCTGCTGGCCGTCTTCGCGGTCACCAACCTGTTGCGTCTGATCGGCGAGACGAAGGGTGGCTATCTGAACTTCGACGTCGCCTCGATGACCCTCGGGATGATCGGCGGCGCCTTGTTCCTGCTCGGCCGAGTCGCCGATCAGGCCGCCCGCGTTCAGGCCGAGCTGGACGAGATGATCTGATGCCCGTTCGCGTCACCCTCGACGCCATGATAGTCGCGCGCGGAATCAAGGCGCGCGACCTTGCGCAGGAGGTAGGCCTCAGCGAGACCCAGCTGTCGTTGTTTCGGTCTGGCAAGGTGAAGGGCATCCGCTTTTCGACCTTGGCCCGCATCTGCGCCGCCCTCGGCTGCCGGCCCGGCGATCTCCTCGACTACGACCACGATCCGGCCGATCTGACGCCTGTCGACGACGACAGTGTCTGATCCGGAACCCGTCCGCCCTCTGCTCATTCCGCTCCTGCCTGGAGGAACCGTGACCATGACCGATATCGACGAGACCATCGAAGACGTGCGCGACGCCGCCGTCGAGTTCTTCAACGTCGGCGAACGCAGCACCGGCCATGTGGTCTTGGGCGTCGCGGTCACCGTCGGCTTCGCGCTTTTGGCCACTGCCCTGGCGACAGGCACGGTCACACCCCGCCGTCGGACCCGGTCGCAGGCGCGTGAGGGCGCCGGACCGGTGGCCGAGCGGCCCCGCGGCGCCTTCAGCCTGGTTCTGCCCGCCGTTTTCTCGGCCACGACCCTGTCGGCCGTCCGCGTCTGGAATGCGCCGTCTCGGCCCGAGCGGACCACGGCGATGATCCTGTGGGCCGGGGCTCAGGCCATCAACGCCATCTGGATCGCCATGCGTCCCGCCAGCCGGGGCATGCAGATCGCGGCCGCCATGACCTCCGCCGGCCTCGCCGCCGCCTTCGCGCACGAGGCGCGCAAGCTGGACCCCACGGCCGGCAAGCTGGCCAATCCCACGGCGCGGGGCGTGTCGTTGATCAACGCCGTCGATCGCAAGACCGAGTCGAGCCGGCCCACGGTTCACTGAGCTCAAGCAGCGAGGGTCCGCGACCCGAGCGATAGCGCACAAAAACCCCTCCAGCTTGCCCTGACGAGCGGCTTCCTCTACGGGTCACGCCCTCTTTCGCGCGCCCCCTTTCACCCAGGATGGGTGGCAGCGCCTCAAACCCCAGTGATCCCATGGCGAAAATCAACGGCAACACCATCAAGCCCGGCATGGTGCTGGAGCACAACAAGGGCCTGTGGGTCGTCACCAAGGCCAGCCACGTCAAACCCGGCAAGGGCGGCGCCTTCGCCAACGTCGAGGCCAAGAACCTCGAGACCGGCAACAAGCTGAACGAACGCTTCCGCTCGGAAGACAAGGTCGAACGCGTCACGCTGGAGCAGAAGGAGTTCTCCTATCTGTACGAGCAGGGCGACGCCCTCGTGTTCATGGACGACAACACATACGAACAGACCGAACTGCAGAAGGACTGGGTCGGCGAGGACCGCGTCGCCTACCTTCAGGACGGCATGAAGGTCACGATCGAGATGCACGAGGACCGGCCCATCGGCCTGACCCTGCCCGACCAGGTCACGCTGGAAGTCGTCGAGACCGAGCCCACCGTGAAGGGCCAGACCGCCTCGTCCTCCTACAAGCCCGCCAAGGCCAACAACGGCGTCCGCATCATGATCCCGCCCTATATGGGCGTGGGTGAGCGCATCATCGTCGACACTGCAACCGGCGAATACGTCCGCCGCGCCGAGTAGGATCGAGGCAGTAGGCAATAGGCAATAGGCAGTAGAAGGTTCGCTAGAGCCGCCTGTCCTTGCCCTTCCCTATTGCCTACTGCCTATTGCCTATTGCCTAGGAACCCCATGGCCCTCGCCTCCGCCCTCGTTTCCGTCATGATCGACGCGGTCCGCAAGACTGCCCGTCCGATGCTGCGCGACTTCGGAGAGGTCGCCCAACTGCAGGTCTCGCGCAAAGGCCCCGGCGACTTCGTCACGGCCGCCGACATCAAGGCCGAGGACACCCTCTACGAACTGCTGATGAAGGCCCGCCCCGGCTATGGCTTCCTGGGGGAGGAACGTGGGCTGATGGAGGGGACCGACAAGTCGCATATGTGGATCGTCGATCCGATCGACGGCACGACCAACTTCATGCACGCCATGCCGCATTTCGCGATCACGGTGGGCCTGCAACGCTATGCGCCGGACGGGTCGTCCGAGATCGTCGCCGGCGTCACCTACAATCCGATCATGAACGAGCTGTTCTGGGCCGAGAAGGGCAAGGGCTGCTACCTGAACGACACCCGCATCCGCGTCGCCGGTCGCCGCGACCTGTCGGAAAGCCTGATCTCCACCGGCCTGCCCTTCATCGGCAAGACCGGCCACGCCCAGTCGATCAAGGACATCCACGCCATCGGCCAGCGCGTCGCCGGCATCCGCCGCCTGGGCTCGGCCGCGCTGGACTTCGCCTGGGTCGCCTGTGGCCGCTACGACGCCTACTACGAGCGTAACCTGAAGCCTTGGGACGTCGCGGCCGGCATCCTGTTCGTCACCGAGGCGGGCGGCAGCGTCACCACCATCGATCCCGACGGCGACCCCAAGACCGGCGTCTCCATCCTGGCCTCGAACACCGAGTTGCACCCGCAGTTGCGCAAGGTCTTGCGGGGCTGATCCGGCCCCTCGTCATCGCACACCGAGGCGCCTCGGGCGAACGGCCCGAGCACACGCGCGCAGCCTACGACCTCGCCATCGACCAGGGCGCCGACTTCATCGAGCCGGATCTGGTCATGTCGAAAGATGGCCATCTGGTCGTGCGCCATGAGAACGAGATCGGCGGTACGACCGATGTCGCAGACCATGCCGCTTTCGCCGGGCGGCGCACGACGAAAACGATCGACGGCGTCGCGACCGTCGGCTGGTTCACAGAGGATTTCACCCTCGCCGAGCTGAAGTCCCTGCGCGCTCGCGAACGGTTGCCGGAACTGCGCCCAGGCAACCTCGCCTTGACCGACGAGGCCATCCTGACGTTTCAGGAGGTGATCGACATTGCCCGCACCGGGTCCGCCCGGACGGGCCGCATCATCGGCGTAGCACCCGAGCTGAAACACCCCACTTATTTTGCCGGCCTCGGGCTGGAGATGACCTCCCCCCTGATCGACGCGTTGCGCGGCAACGGTCTGGCCGAAACGGACAGCGCCATCCTCATCCAGTGCTTCGAGACCGCCACTCTGAGGACGCTCAAGCGGCGAATAAGATCTCCCCTCCTCCAGTTGCTGGCGCTTCGCGGCGGCCCCGCCGATCGTCCCGGCGACCTCTACGCCGACATGGCCAAACCGGCCGGCCTGGTGGAGATCGCGAGCTACGCGGATTTCATCGGGGTCGAGACGACGCTGATCATTCCGGTTGCCGAAACAGGCCTGGCCAGCGCGCCGGCACCCCTGATCCACGACGCACACGCGGCGGGCCTTAAGGTCGTCGCCTGGACTTTCCGCGCGGAGGACGCGTTCCTGCCCGCCGATCATCGCGGCGATCTCTCCGGCTGGCTTCAGCGGTTCTATGACCTCGGGGTCGATGCGGTCTTCAGCGACTTCCCCGCCATCGCCGTCACGGCCCGCGACGCTCAGCGACCGGCGACGAGCTGAACCCGGATCGTCTCGCCTGTCACGGCCCGCGCAGTCCACGAGGTCCCGATTCCTCCTCGCACGATGGGCGTGCAGAATGATCCCGGCAGAGGGATCGGACGGCGCTGGCTGAGGCAGACCTCGCCGTTGCGCACGCGCCATACGCCGCTGCTCAGACCCCCGCGGCGCCCCCTTCCCTCGAACCGGCCGCCGGGCTGTAGCCACATCCGCGCCGTCCGCCCATCTGGATAGGTCGACAGCAAGGTGTTGCCGAAGGCGGGCTCCAGATCGGCCGCGGTCGGGGCCGCCTGCATCAGCAGGGCGGTGATCAGGAGCGCGGCGGTCAGCATCGGATCGTCCTCGGTCAGGACGAGAAAACTCGTCCGTCCTCGAACGGTTCACCAGAGGGCGCGACCGTCCGGCAGTTTGACCGCGGCGACAGCCTGCTCCAGTCGATCGACCGTTGCCGAACCGGCCGCAGGTCCGTCGAAATGGCCGCCCGCCGCACGCGGGATCAGCCGGATCGCCTGGTTCTGAAAATAGCCGGCGGCGCGATAGGCGTCGAAACCCCAGGCCGGCAACAGCCCCTGGGACTGCGCCCACGGATAGGCCTTGCCCCAGGTCGCCAGCCATTCGAAATCGAGCCCGGTTCGCTCCAGAAACAGGAACAGGGCCAGGAACTCGTTCACCGCGAACTCGGCGTAGTTCATCAACTCGTCGAAGACGAGGACGTCGCCTGGCCCAAGCCACGGCTCCAGCTCCAACAAGACAGTCTGCGTCGAACTGAAGATGTCGCAGTCGATGTGAACCAGCGTCAGCGCCGGTCGGACCCCATCGCACCCGGCGACGAAACGCGGCAGCGTTTCCTCGAAATACCCGACGTGCAGCCGGACGTTCTCGGAGACCACGGGCACGGCCGGCAGGGCGAAATCCTGATGCCAGTCCGGGCGCTGATCGGCCGGAAAGCCCTGGAAGCTGTCGAAGCCGTGCAGGACCGCGCCCGGCCGTCGCGCCGCCATGTGCCGGATGGAATAGCCCTTGTGAACACCGAACTCGAGGATCACGCCGTCGCCGTCCCCCGCCTGCGACAGCGCAGCATCCAGCACTTCGCGCCACGGCTTTCTCAGCCGCTTTCCTCGTAGTTTTTGCCAAAGGGTCGGGAGTCGGATCTTCGCTTTTGGGAAACTGGCGTGGGCGGCGGTCAGGAAAGACGCATAGCGGGCGGCGAAGTCGACGGAGGTCTCCAGACCCATCACTCGCCTCGGAATTGCAGTTCCGCCAGCCGCGCATAGAGCCCGCCCTTGGCCACCAGTTCGTGGTGGGTGCCGACTTCTACCACGGCGCCGTCCTCCATCACCACGATCCGGTCGGCACGCAGCACGGTCGCCAGGCGGTGGGCGATGACCAGGGTCGTGCGGGTCTCCATCGCCTGATCCAGCGCAGCCTGCACCAGCCGCTCGTTCTCGGCGTCCAATGCGCTGGTCGCCTCGTCCAGCAGCAGGATGGGCGCGTCGCGCACCAGGGCGCGCGCGATCGCCAGCCGTTGCCGCTGTCCGCCCGACAGGCTCTTGCCGCGCTCGCCCAGCGGCGTCGCGAATCCTTCGGGCAGCGCGTCGATGAAGCCCAGCGCCTGTGCCTCCTCAGCGGCGCGCCGGGCCTCATCCTCGCTGGCGGTTTCCCGACCGAAGCGGATGTTTTCCAGGGCGGAGCCGGAGAACAGGGGCGCTTCCTGCGACACCCAGGCGAAGCGACCACGCACCTCGGCCGGATCGGCGGAGCGCACATCGACGCCGTCGACGCTGACGGCGCCCTCCTGCGGATCGTAGAAGCGCAACAGCAGCCGGAATACCGTCGACTTGCCCGCCCCCGAGGGCCCGACCAACGCCACCGTCTCGCCCGGCCGCACGGTCAGGTCGAAGCCTTTCAGCGCCGGCAGGTCGGGGCGGCCCGGATAGGCGAACCGCACCCCCGCCATGGCGACGCGGCCCTCCGGCGGGCTGGGCAGCGCCACCGCCGCGGCGGGCGCGGCGATGGAGGCCTGCGCCTTCATCAGCTCGTCGATCCGCTCCATGGCGCCGGACGCCTTCTGCACATCGCCCCAGCTCTCGCCGAGCGCCCCGACGGCTCCGGCGGTGAAGACCGACAGCAGCACGAACTGCAGCAGCGATCCGGGCGTCATGGTCCCGCGCAATACGTCCTGCGCGCCCAGCCACAGCACCAGGGTGACGCCGCCGAAGATGACCACGATCACCACCGCCGTCATCAGGGCCCGCGTCTTCATCCGCGTCAGGGAGGCGCCGAACGCCTCTTCGACCACGCCGCCAAACCGCTCCACCGCGCTGCCGACGCGTCCAAAGGCCTGGACGGTCTCGATCGCATCGACACTCTCGCCGGCGAAGCCCACGGCGTTGGCGAACCGGTCCTGGGATCGCACCGTCAACTTGCGGACCTGACGCCCGAACAGAAAAATTGGCGCCAGCAGGATCGGCGCGGTCAGCAAGACCAACCCGGTCAGCTTGGGGCTGACGAAGAACAGAAGCGCGACGCCGCCGATCAGGGTCAGGAAGTTCCGCAACGCGAACGACACCGAGGTCGTCAGCAGCGTCTCCACCAGGGCGATGTCGGTGGTCAGGCGGCTGAGCACCTCGCCCGTCCGCATCCTGGCGAAGAAGGCCGGGTCCAGCGTCAGGATGCGGTCGAACAACGCCTTGCGCAGGTCCGCGATCATCCGCTCGCCGGTCTTGGTGACGTAGAAATACCGGACGGCCGTCGCGACGCCGAGCACCACGGCGTTGAGCCCCAGAATCAGGAACCACCGATTGATGTCGCGGCCGCCGTTCTCGAACCCGTGGTCGATCGCGCCCCGCGCCGTCGCCGTCAGGGCCAGGGAGGCCGCCGTGGAGGCCAGCAGCCAGAACCCGGCGATCAGCGCATCGACCTTGTGCTGCATCAGATAGGGCCACAGCCGCAGCAGAGGCCGCACGTCCTTGCGCTTCTCGCGCCGGCCCCCCGCCTCGCCCATCTGTTCGATCAGAACGGCGCCGGCGCCGGGGCGTCCGACAGCGTCCGCCGGAGCCGGAGCTGGATCAAAACCTGGCGAAGCAGTGGTCATGCCCGGCTCTTGCCCCGGAACGCCCTGCGGTGTAAACGCCGCCGCTCATTC
>JAZKHL010000005.1:0-14033 GCA_040385365.1 Pseudomonadota bacterium
CGTCACGCATGTGCCGGACGATGTTCTCGATCTCGACGATGGCGTCATCGACCAGAATGCCGATGGTCAACGACATGGCCAGCAGGCTGATCACGTTCAGCGACTGACCCATCGGGCCCAGGACGGCGAAGGCCGGGATCAGCGACAGCGGCATGGCCACGGCGCAGATGAAGGTCGCTCGCCAGTCTCGCAGGAAAATGAACACCACGATCACGGCCAGCACGGCCCCGAGCAGGAGCGCTTCCAGCGAGGCGAGATAGCTTTCCTCGATCTGTTCAACGCTGGCCGTCACCTGGGCGATTTCCAGCTCGGGATGGGCTTCGTCCAGCTTGGCGACGGCCTCGCGGACCTTCTCGGCGACCTTGACCTCGGATGCGCTGCGCGAGCGCAGGAAGTTGAAGGTGATGGCCTCCTGGCCATTGTAGCGGGCCAGACGGCGGGGTTCCGACCAATGGTCTTCCACCGTGCCGAGATCGCCCAGCCGAACCGTGGCGCCGCCACCGAGCGGGATCAGGGTGGCGCTGAGTTGTTCGATCGAGTTCGCCGCGCCGAGTGTGCGGATCGATCGTTCGGAGCCCGAAATGGTGACCCGTCCGCCGGGTTGGTCGGAGTTGACGCTGCCCAGGGCCTGGCTGACCTGCGCGGCCGTCAGACCAAACGAAGCGAGACGATCAGGGTCCAGTTCGACCGCGATCTCGCGATCCACGCCGCCCGAGCGGTTGACCTCGCCGACGCCGCCGATGGCCAGCAGGGTCCGGCTGACCTCGTTGTCGACGAACCAGCTGATCTCCTCGGGCGTCATGGTGTTGGATCTGATCACCCAGGTGATCAGGGCGTCGCCGGTGATGTCGATGCGCTGAACGCCCGGTTCCTGCATGTCCTGCGGCAGGTCGGCGCGCAGCCCGCTCATCGCGTTGCGGACGTCGTTGGTGGCGCGTTCGGTGTCGGTGCCGAGCTCGAACTCGATGGTCGTGGACGACACGCCGTCGGTGATTTGGGAGTTGATGTGACGCACGCCCGACAGGCCGGATAAGGAATCCTCGATCAGTCGCGTGACCTGAATTTCCATCTCGCTGGGCGCGGCGCCGGGGCGTGCGGCCGTGACCGCCACCAGCGGAAAGTCGATGTCCGGGTTCTGATTGACCCGCATATTGCTGAAGCTCAGCAGACCCGCGATCGTCAGCAGGGTAAACAGCAGGATGATCGGGATCGGATTCTTGATCGACCAGGACGAGATGTTACGCATCGATCTGAATCCTAGCGCGCGGCCGGAGCGGTCGGTGCTGTGGTCGTGGACGGGGTCGTGCGCGGAGCGGCCACGACGTTCACCCGGTCCCCGTCGCCCAGGAATCCGGCCCCGTCGACCACGACGCGTGCTCCGACCGGCAAGCCAGTGATGGAGGTGCGGGTCGCATCGCGCGACAGGACCGTGACCTGCTGGAAGCGGGCGTGGCTGTCGTTGGTCAGGACGAAGACCCCCGAACGGTTTTCTCGATACAGAATGGAGGGGGTCGGGACGGTGATCGTCGGTTGGGATCCGACATCGATCTCCGCCTTTGCGAACATGCCAGGGCGGAAACCCGCACCGCCGGACAGGGCGACGCGCGCCGTGCCCAGGCGATTTGTGGCATCGACCTCTGGCGTCACGATGCGGACACGACCGCTGGTCTGCCCCACTTGATCGGACGAGATCGTCGCGGACTGACCGGCGCGGATGAGGGCGAGCTCGGTCTCCGGCACCTGGGCGTCCAACTCCAGACGACCATCGCGGACCATGCGGAACATCTCGGTCCCCGCCTGGACGATCTGACCCTTGGTGACGCTGCGGCTGATGATCAGGCCGGCGACCGGGGCCCGCAGCGTCGTCTGCGCCAGACGGGTCCGGGTTTCGGACAAGGACGCGCGCGCCGAGGCGAGGTTGGCGCTCGACGCTCGTTGATTGGCCAAGGCCGTGTCCAGCGAGGCCTGGCTGAGGAAGCCCCGCTCCTTCAACTCCTGCGATCGGGCCAGGGCGGCCTCGTCGCGCGCCAGGTTGGCCTGGGCGGTCTGGACGCCGGCCTGCTGCTGACGCAACTGGGCCTGCAACAGGTCGTCGTTGAGCTGGACCAGCGGCTGGCCCTGACGGACATAGGCGCCTTCATCGACATAGACCGCCGTTGCGACCAGGCCGCCGGTCTCGGCGCCGACCGGCACCTCTTCCCAGGCCGAGACGCTTCCCGAGGCGGTGACCATGCGCGGAAGGTCGGTCACCGCAGCGGTCGCGACGGTGACCGTCTGGCCGGCCGCAGGTGCGTCGGCGGCCTTTTCCTTGGCCTCGCCGCCACCGCAGCTGGACACCATCAGGCCAAGACCGAGGGCGAGCGCGACGCCGACAGTGGGCGAGAGACGACGGGTCGGGAAAATGGGGGCCACGGAGCGGTCCTGTCGAAGGGGCGGGCGAGGGGAGCGCCGGCCGAAGGGGGTCATCGGCGAACAAGACGGCGTTCGCGAGGCCGCGCCTCATACCGCGTTCGCGAGCCGGTCTCAAACGACGGGCGGTCGCATTACGCCGTTGTAATACGGCAGAGCCTGTCGCCCTGCGCCGGCTCGCGTTGGCGTGACGGCGTCCACCATGCTAACCGCGCCGCACCATGACGACGCCCCCCATTTCCCGCATCCGAAACTTCTCGGTGGTCGCTCACATCGACCACGGCAAATCGACGCTCTCTGATCGCCTGATTCAGTTCACCGGCGGCCTGACCGCGCGGGAGATGTCGGCGCAAGTTCTTGATTCGATGGATATCGAGAAAGAGCGCGGGATCACGATCAAGGCGCAGACGGTTCGGTTGAATTACAAGGCCCAGGACGGCGAGGATTACGTCCTCAATCTGATGGACACGCCGGGGCATGTGGACTTCGCCTATGAGGTCTCGCGCTCATTGGCCGCATGCGAGGGATCGCTGCTGGTCGTTGACGCCAGCCAGGGCGTCGAGGCCCAGACCTTGGCCAACGTCTATCAGGCCATCGATAATAACCATGAGATTGTTCCCGTTCTGAACAAGATCGACCTGCCGGCTGCCGAGCCGGAGCGGGTCAGGCAACAGATCGAGGACGTGATCGGCATCGACGCCAGCGACGCCGTCTTGTGCAGCGCAAAGTCCGGCATCGGCATCGAGGACGTGCTGGAAGCCATCGTCACCCGCCTGCCGGCCCCCAAGGGCGACCCGGACGCGCCGCTGAAGGCCCTGCTGGTCGACGCCTGGTATGACCCCTACCTCGGCGTCGTCGTGCTGGTTCGCGTGTTCGACGGTCAGCTGAAGGCCGGGATGCGCGTCAAGATGATGCAGAACGGCTCGACCCACCTGATCGACCGCGTCGGCGTCTTCCTGCCCAAGAACACCCCGGTCGAGGCGCTCGGCCCCGGCGAGGTCGGCTTCATCACCGCCCAGATCAAGGAGGTCGCCCACGCCGCCGTCGGCGACACCATCACGGATGAAAAGAAACCCACTGCCGAGCCGCTGAAGGGGTTCAAGGACGTCCAGTCGGTGGTCTTCTGCGGCCTGTTCCCGGTCGACGCCGCCGACTTCGAGGACTTGCGCGCCGCCATCGGCCGGCTGCGCCTGAACGACGCCTCCTTCACCTTCGAGATGGAATCCAGCGCGGCGCTGGGCTTCGGCTTCCGCTGCGGCTTCCTGGGCCTGCTGCATCTGGAGATCATCCAGGAGCGCCTCTCCCGCGAGTTCAACCTCGACCTGATCGCGACGGCCCCGTCGGTGGTCTACAAGATCCAGCTACGCGACGGGTCCGAGGTCGACCTGCACAACCCGGCCGACCTGCCCGACGTGATGCAGATCGAATCCATCGCCGAGCCCTGGATCAAGGCCACCATCCTGACGCCCGACGAATACCTCGGCAGCGTCATCAAGCTGTGTCAGGACCGACGCGGGTCGCAGGTCGAACTGTCCTACGTCGGGTCGCGCGCCCTGGTGGTCTATGAGCTGCCGTTGAACGAGGTCGTCTTCGACTTCTACGACCGGCTGAAGTCGATCTCGAAGGGCTATGCCAGCTTCGACTACGAGATCACCGACTACAAGGTCGGCGATCTGGTCAAGATGAGCATCCTGGTCAACGCCGAGCCCGTCGATGCCCTGTCGATGCTGGTCCACCGCGGCCGGGCCGAGACGCGCGGCCGGGGCATGGTCGAAAAGATGAAGGAGCTGATCCCGCCCCACATGTTCGTCATCCCGATCCAGGCCGCCATCGGCGGCAAGATCATCGCGCGGGAAACGGTGCGGGCGCTGCGCAAGGACGTGACGTCGAAATGCTACGGCGGCGACGCGACGCGGAAGAAGAAGCTGCTGGAGAAGCAGAAGGCCGGCAAGAAGCGCATGCGCCAGTTCGGCAAGGTCGAGATCCCGCAGGAGGCCTTCATCGCCGCGCTGAAGATGGATGAAGACTGATCGTCCGTAGGCGGTAGGAACGGCCACGCTCGCCGCACGTTGTCATCGGCTGGACGAGGAGTCTTACGATGAAACGATCAATCACCCTGACAAGCGCCCTGGCGCTGACCCTGGCCATCTCGGGCGCCGCGATGGCGCAGAACGGTAATGGGAAAGGCAACGGCGGCGGCCATGGTAACGGCAATGGCGGGGGCGATCACGCTCCGCAGGCGCACGGCAATGGCAACGGGGGCGGTAACGCCAACCGGGGCGGCGGCAATGAAAATCGTGGCGGCGGCGATGCACGCGGCAACGGGCGGATGGAACGTGAGGTCCAGGTTCGGGTCCCCGACATGGCGCGCGAGGTAGCGCGAGGTCAGGACCGTATGGAGCGCGATGTGCGCCGTGAGGTCGAGCAGCGGGTCGTGGTCGACAACGGGGTTGTCGTGCTGCGGCGTGATGCCGATCGCGGTCTGATGAACGGCTGCCCGCCGGGACTGGCCAAGCGCGACAACGGCTGTCTGCCGCCGGGTCAGGCGCGTCAGATCGAGCGGGCTCAAGATCCCTACAATCGCTACAACTATCTGTGGCGGACCCTCGGCGGGAACGGCGACTACCAGTACCGCGACGGCTACGTGTATCGGACGACGCCACAGGGTGGATTGATGGGCTATCTGCCGGTGCTGGGGGGCATCCTGTCGCCCGGCAACGCCTGGCCCGCGCAATACCAGTATCAGCAGCCGCCGCAGTATCTCTCGCAGTACTATGGGCTGAACGAGGGCGCACAGTATCGCTATGCGGACGGCGTGCTCTATCGCGTGGATCCGCAAACCTCATCGATCGGCGGGATCGCCGCCCTCTTGACCGGGCAGCAGTTCAATGTCGGACAGCGTCTGCCGGCGGGGTACGACGTCTATAACGTGCCCTACGCCTATCGGAACCAGTACGCGGATACGGCCCAGAGCCAGTATCGATACAATGACGGCTACGTCTATCAGGTCGACCCCACCACCCAGTTGGTGCAGGCCGCCATCCAGCTGCTAACCTGAGGGGCGATCGATGCCTGATGTGAAGAGCTGGGCGCTCGCGCCCGTGATGATCCTGTGCCTCGCCGCGTGTAGCGGCGAGGCTGACAAGGCCGGGGGCGGAGCCGGCGCGACGGCCGCGCCGTCCTCCAAAACCCTGGCCGCGGCAATCGGTGACGAGGGGGACCTCGATACTCTGGAGAGCGTGGTCAAAAACGCCGGCCTGTCCGATGTGCTGGAGGGAAAGGGTCCCTATACCGTTTTCGCCCCCGCCAACGCGGCGCTGGGCACGGCGGGGTCGGATCTGGCGGGCGAGGCGATGCGGGCTCAGAGCGCGGCCCTGCTGCGCGCCCACATCGTGCCGGGCGCCCTGACCAGAGCGGACATCAGCGCCGCCATCGATCGCGGCGGTGGCGGCGGGGTGCAGATGCGCACCATGGCCGACGGCCTGCTGACCTTCTCGAAGGACGGCGATGCGGTGCGCGTCACCGCCGCCGACGGTGCGACGGCGCGGCTGACGGGCGAGGAGACTGTCGCGTCGAACGGCGTGGTCCAGCCCGTCGATGGCGTTCTGGTCAAGGCCGAGTAGCGGGCGTTCGCCAGACCCCGCCAGGCCCTGCTGGTCGCGGCCGGCCGCCCAGGTGACAGCGATGTAACTATGGCCGGTCAGATCAGGCTGATATGGCCCCGCGCGAATGGTTCTTCGGGGTTTTCGCATGCTGTCCTTCAAGTCCTTGCTGCTAGCCGCGACGGCGAGCGCGGCGTGCGCCGGGCCAGTGATGGCCCAGACGACGACGGCGCCGCGCCCGGTTCCGGCGCCCGCGCCTGCGCCCACGCCGCCGGCCGGCCAGGACGAGGAGACCAAGGTCGAGGACGTCGTCGTCACGGGGCGGGCGTCGGACGTGCGGACCTCGATCGACTCGACCAGCTATAGCCTGGCCAACGACCTGCAGGCCTCGACCGGCAGTCTGGCGGATGCGCTTCGGAACGTGCCGTCGGTGGACGTCGACCCCCAGGGCAACGTCTCGCTGCGCGGGGACAGCAACGTCACCATCCTGGTCGACGGGCGGCCGTCGGGCGTGCTGAGCGGCGAGGGCCGGGCCCAGGCGCTGCTCCAGCTACAGGCCGGGCAATACGCGCGGATCGAGGTCATGACCAATCCGTCGGCGGCCTATAGTCCCGAGGGCTCGGGCGGTGTCATCAACCTGATCTCCAAGCCGAATACGCCTCGGCCGGGGACGGTCACGACGGGCTCGGTGCGGGCGAACATCGGCGACAACGGCCGCTGGAACCTGGGTCTCAGCGGATCGCGGGCCAGCGGGCGGACGACCCTGTCAGGCGACCTTGGCGTGCGCCACGACACGGGCGAGCAGATCATCGAGCGTCAGCGCGAACGGCTGGACACGGGGTCGGGACTATTCCTGCCCAGCACCCAGAACCAGAACGTCGACTTCGAATCCGACGGCTACTACGGGCGGCTGGGGCTGGAGTTCCGGGCTGACGACCGGACGACGCTGACGCTGGAGGGTCGCTCAAGCGACTTCGCCAACACCGGCGACGGCGTGGAGCTGTTCGAGGCGCGCAATGCGGCGGGCGGGATCGCTTCGGCCTATCGCCGCGAGAGCGATGTGAACCAGTCCTTCGCCAACCAGGGTCTGACCGCGCGCGTCCTGCGCCGGTTCGACGACAACGGCCACGAATGGACCAATGAGGTCCGGTTCGACCACGGCGAGAACACCCTGGACCTGACCAACATGACCCAGCCGTCCGTGCCGGCGGGGGCTGCGACCTATGAGCAGGTCAACAATGACGGATCCTACACCCTGCTGGCCTTCACCAGCGCCTACATCCGCCCGATCGGCGAACTGGCCAAGCTGCGGCTGGGTTACGAGTTCGAGATGCGCGAGCCCGAGCAGGACAATGCGGTGCGACGGGGCGCGGCACCGGGTGCGCTGGCGACGGTCGCCGGCCTGACCAACCGGTTCCAGGGCGAACAGACGGTGCATGCCCTGTATGCCACCTACGAGCGGCCGTTCGGCGAGCAGCTGTCGGCGCAGTTTGGCCTGCGGCTGGAACAGGCAAACATCGAGGTCGATTCCATCACCGGCGGCGTGCGCGCGTCCCAGGACTATTTCCGCGCCTATCCGACCGGCCACCTGCAGTATCAGCTCAGCGAGACCCAGACGCTGCGGGCCAGCTATTCGCGGCGGATCCAGCGGCCCCAGACGGGCCAGCTGAATCCGTTCGTGTCCTATGTCGATCCGCTGAACCTGCGGTCCGGCAACCCCGACTTGGAGCCGCAGGAGACCGATGCGTTCGAGGTCATGTGGCAGATGCGGGCGGGCCAGACCTTCTATCAGGCGACGGCCTATTATCGCGACACGACCAAGGCCTTCACCGAGATCGCCTCGGATATCGGGGGCGGCGTGCTGCTGACCCGGCCGGAGAACCTGGGCGCGCGGCGCGATACGGGGGTCGAGGTCGTCGCCAACGGCCGGCTGACGTCCACGCTGCGCTATAACGCCAGCGTCAACGTGTTCCAGCAGGACATCGACGCCTCGGGCATTCCGGGCGCGACGGACCGGTCGGCGACGCTGGTCTCGGGCCGTCTGAGCCTAAACTGGCAGGCGACGCCGGACGACTTCGTGCAGCTTTCGGGCATGTGGCAGGGCGAGACCCTGCTGGCCCAGGGCACGCGCGAGGCGGGCGGAATGGTCAATCTGGGCTATCGGCGCAAGCTGACCGAGACCGTGGCCTTCCAGCTGACGGTGCGCGATCTGCTGGACGAGTTCGGCGATGTCACCACCTATGACACGCCCACGTTCCGGGATCGGACGGATCGCCGGTTCGGCGGCCGGGCGGGCTATATCGGCCTGACCTGGACCTTCGGCGGTGGCCCGCGTCGGCCGCAGGAGCCCCAGTTCGACTTCCAGGGTCCGCAGTCCGGCGGCTGACCGGCGCGGACGGCCTTGCGCGCTACGGGGATAGGGTCTTAGCCAAAGGCCATGACCACGCGCGCGAACGAGGCTGACCCTCCGCCCATGACCAAGCGGTCGATGGCCATCGCGGCCTTCTCGACCGTGGTCGAGTGGTATGACTTCACGCTGTACCTGTATCTGGCCACCGTGCTGTCGCGCGTCTTCTTCGGCGGTGGCGAAAGCTCGCTATTGATCACCCTGGGCGGGTTCGCGGTCGCTTACTTGATGCGACCGGTCGGGGCGGTGGTGTTTGGCCATATCGGCGACCGGTTCGGACGCAGGCGCACGATGCTGCTGTCGGTCGCCATGATGACGGCGGCCATGGTCGTGACGGCGCTGCTGCCGACCTATGGGATGATCGGGCCCGTCGCGGGCGCCCTTCTGCTGCTGGTCCGGTGCGTGATGGGGTTCTCGGTCGGCGGCGAATACACCGGGGTGGTCGCCTATCTGCTGGAAGGCGCGCCGCGTCACCGGCGTGGGCTGATCGCGTCGTCGGCCTCGGCGGCGAGTGAGATCGGGGCGCTGCTGGCGGTCGGAGTCTGTGCTGTGACGGCGCATGTGATGAGCCTGGCCGACCTGGACGCCTGGGGTTGGCGCATCCCCTTCGTGGTCGGGGCGGTGCTGGCCGGCAGCGTCTGGCTGGCACGGTCTACGATGCAGGAATCACCCGATTTCGAGCGCCAGAAGGCGGCGGGAACCGTGCCGGTCAGCCCCCTGCTGCATACGCTGCGCCACCATCGGAAGGGGATCGCGCGCGCCTTTGCGATCTCGGCCCTGGGATCGATCACCTATTACGTCGGCATCACCTATGTGCCGGTGTTCCTGACCTCGACGGGAGGGTTGGGCGAGACCGTCTCGCTGTGGCTGGCGACGATCGCGGCGGTAGTCGTCATCGCGGTGACCCCGATGGTCGGGATGCTGTCGGACCGGTGGGGCAGGAAGCCGGTACTGATCGGGCTGGCGCTGGCCAGCGCGGCGGCTCCGGCGGCGATGTTCTCCCTGATGGCCATGGGCGGAGAGGCTACGGCCCTGCTGGGCGCGGTGGTCCTGGCCTGTGTCGCAGGCGGGGTCTCGGCGGTCGGGGCCGTGGCGACGGCGGAGCAGTTTCCGGGCGAAGGGCGACTGACCGGGCTGGCCTTGGGCGCAACCGCCGCGACGGCGGTGTTCGGCGGGTTCACGCCGTGGCTGGCCCAATGGCTGATCGAGGTCACTGGCGCGGCCTGGGCGCCAGGGGCGATGATCGCGGGGGTGGCCCTGGTAGTGCTGCCGGTCTTCTGGCAGGCGCCCGAAACCGCGCCGACGAAACTCAGCGCGCGCCGGTAAGGTCCGACCAGCGCCACTGACCCTGACCCAGGGCGAGGCGTGGCGCATTCTGGCCATCGGCGAGGGTCAGCAGGATCAGCCCGCGCATGGACTGGCTGCGGCACTCGCGTGGAGCGAAGGCGACGGCGACCGAGATGGCCTGACGCAAGCCTGCAAGGCCTCGCCCTTCCTCACCGGGGTTGAGCACCCAGTCGCCGTTCCAGACCAGCAGGGCGCGTTGTGATGCGGGCAGGGCGCCGTGGGCGCGAGCGGCGGCGGCGACCACGCCGGGGTTGCCGCGCAGGGCGTCCTGAACGCGGCGGACCATATCGCAACGGCCGGCGCCCGACCCCGAACCGCCGCCGCCTCCGGCCGCGCCGTCGCCTCCGCCGCCCGATCCCGAACCGGCGGTCGCGGCCCCGGCAAGCTGGGCCTGCGTCAGGCCAGCGGGCGGAGATGAGGGGGCTGGGCCGGGAGGCGCGGCGGCGACGGCCAGGGGCTCGACATCAACGGGCGCAGGGCGAGGCGGTCGGGGCGCGGCAGGCGGGCGAGGTCTGGGCGGGGTCGGAGCCTGGGTCGCCGGGGCTGGCGGATCGGCGGCCTGAGAGGGCGCGGCAGGACCCGGCGGAGGATCGGGCGGCGCGACCGGCAAGGGGGGCGGTGGCGGGGTCAGGGAGACGATCACTGGGGCTGGAACAGGATCGGGCGAAAAAATCCTGGGGGTCGGCGAAGCGGACATGAAGGCCGCCAGAAGGGCCAGATGAACCCCCGCGCTGACTCCCACACCGACCAGCCAGCCGCGTCTTGATCGTCGGGTCGCAGCGGTTTGCGAGGCCGGGTTTTTCGTTTCGATGTCGGCGCTTGGAAGCAAGGCGAGGGTCGCAGAGGCGACGGCGGAGCCGCCGGACAGGCCCTTTGAGACCATCCCTGCGCGTCAGGATCGTGGCCGAGACCGCGCCGTCGCCCCACGGCCAAGCTGCCGGAATCATGCCTCATCCCCGCCCTTCGATGGCCCTGCGGCCTCGTCCAAGTCGCTCTGCGCGACGAACGGAAGTGGCGCCCCGGCCCCTCAGGAGACCTCCTTGATCCAGTCCCAAGCCCTCGTATCGCCCCGCGCCTCGATGCGCCCCCTCATGCTCACCGGCGCGGTCCTCGCCGCCGGACTCGTCCTCAGCGGCTGCGCGACGCGCGGGTTCGTGCGCGATCAAGTCGCCGTCGTGGACACCCGCGTCAGCGCCACCGACGCCCGCGTCGGCATCGTCGAAGGCACCGCCAACGACGCCCTGCAACGCGCCACCGCGGCCCAGCAGCTGGCCGAGGGCAAGTTCATGTACGAGGTCGTCCTGTCCGACGACTCGGTGAAATTCCCGTCCGACCGCGACGCCCTGTCGCCCGAGGCCGAGGCCCGTCTGACCGAGCTGGCGAACCGGCTGAAGGCCGAGAACGTCAACGTCTACCTGGAGATCCAGGGTCATACCGACGCCGCCGGCCCCGAGGCCTACAACGACCAGCTGGGCGCCGCTCGGGCCGAGGCCGTGCGCCGCTCGCTGAGCCGCCAGGGCATCGCCCTGAACCGGATGGCCACCATCTCCTATGGCGAGGAGGCCCCTGTCGCCGACAACACCACGGCCGAAGGCCGCGCCCAGAACCGCCGCGTGGCGATCGTTGTCCTGAGCTAGGGCTTCGACGACCGGAAGGCGGCGACGGCATCCACCGCGCCCCGGACCGAGGCCTCGATTCCGGCCCAGTCGCCCGCCTTCACGGCCGCGTCGGTGATCAGCTTGGAGCCCATCCCCGCCGCCACGATCCCGGCGCCGAACCATTTCGCGATGGAGGCGGCGTCGGGGTCGACGCCGCCTGTCGGCATGATCTTCGTCCAGGGCATCGGCCCCATGACCGCCTTGACGAAGTCCGGCCCGCCGACGCTGGCCCCCGGGAACAGCTTGACGATATCGACGCCCAGGGCGTGTGCCTCGGTGATGTCGCGCACCGAGCCGCAGCCTGGGAAATAGGCCACGCGGCGACGGTTGCAGACCACCGCCACCTCGGCCACCAGCGCCGGCGACACCACGAACCGCGCCGTCCGGTTCAGATACATCGCCGCCGTCCCCGCATCGAGCACAGAGCCGATGCCTAGCATGACCTCAGGCTCGGTTCGCGCCAACTCCCTGGCGATATCGGCGAACAGATCGACGGCGAAGTCGCCCCGGTTGGTGAACTCGGTCACCGGCGCTCCACCCCGGGCGCAGGCGCGAATGACGTTCAGCGCGACCTCGGGGTCGGAATGGTAGAAGACCGGGCACACGCCCTGGCTCTGCAGGGCGGTCAGGACGTCGGTGCGGTCGATCGGCATGGGTGCGGCTCTCTGGCTATCGTCCGGTGGTCCCCCGAGGGGCGCCGTGCGTCAAGCCACAACGCGTTTCACTTCCCAAGTCCTCGTGTGCTAGAGCCGCGTCTCAGCCCCCGGCCAACCCAGGGCCGAACGCCACGATCGCGGCGACGACCCCGCCGATGACGGCGGCGGCGGCCCCGGCGACGAAGGCGAAGGCGGTGCGGGTCTGCCGACGGCGCATTCCGCCGGTCTTGACCGAACGGATGATTACGAACGGCGACCGGTCGAACGCCTCCGAACCGACGATGTTGTGCTGGGACATTAGACGCTCCCCGAAAACTGAAGACCGATCCAACGCGGACCGGATCCGAGGAAAGCGGGGCGCGTGCGTCCGAAAAAAGGCGAACGACGTTCAGACGCGAAAGCGTGACCGATCGATCCGGGTTATCCGCAGAAAATCAGCCGACCTGAATAGGCGCGGTAGTAGCCGCTGTTCGGATCGTAGGACCGATATCGCGCCGCGCAGTAGGGTGAGCGCCCGGAATCCCGCCCACCGTCATACTGACCGGAGTAGCCGCTGACTTGGCCGCCATAGCCGGAGCCGGGATAGACCTGATCCGGCCGGCCGTAGGCTCCGTAATACTGTGTGCCCTGATTGTAGGGCTGATAGACATAGCCGCCGCCGTCGCGCTCGCCGCCATACCGGCCATATCGGTGGTTCGAGGTGTAGGACCGCACCGGGCGCTGGTCGCGCCAGCGGGCGTCGCAGTCGTCGCGACCCCGATCCCAATAGGCATCGCAACGGTAGTCGCCGGGCCGGTCCTGCTGGCCGTTATAGTCGTTCCCGAAACGGCCATAGCTCGAATAGGACCGAGCCTGATCAGGATAGCTCCAGGTCTGGGCCGCGACCGGAAGGGCGATCGACGCGGCCACTAGGGCGACGCTCAGGGCTGCGATCTTCATGGTAACGCCTCGGCTGAACGGGCCTCGCCCGCGTGTGGATCGGGGTAAGCCAGTTACAGGGTGACGTTGGCGGTCGTCCCGGACCGGGTGACGACGTGGCGCATCAGAACGACTCGGTCGCCGCCGGCGCTGACCGGGGTGATCAAGAACCAGCCGCCGTCAGGCAGGCCGTCGAAGCGGAAGCGGCCGTTCTCGCAGTTGGTGGAACGAATGTAGGCGCGGTAGTCGGCGTTCGGATCGGCGACGGTGCGGGCGCGGACCACGGCCTCGGGCACGGCGGCCTGATCGGTCGAGCCGTACAGGGTCTGGAACCGGGCGCGGGTGTAGGGGGTGTCGGGGGTCAGGCCGACCGAGCCGGTGCAGTCGAAGCTCTGGCCGTCGCGACCGAAGGCGACGCGACCCTGAATGCCGGCCGTGCCGACCCGGCTGGACCAGCCGAAATCGGCGGCGTTGAAGGTGGCCGGCTGACGATAGGTCATCGGGCCGGGCGTCGGCGCGCAGGCGGCCAGACCGGCGACGGCGGCGAGGAGGACGAGCGGGGCGGACGGGATGCGCATCGACATGGAGACTCTCTGGACCAGGCATACTGCCCCGTCCGGTGGACGAGGCTCACATGACGCCAAACGCGGCCATAAGGTCAAGGTTGCGACGCGTTGCCACGGGCGCCACAACCCTTCGATGACAGTCGTTTTCGCAGACATCCAGGCCGCCCAGGCGCGCATCGCCGGCTCCGTCGACCGTACGCCGGTGCGCCATTCCCGGCGTCTGTCGCAGCTGACGGGGGCCGAGGTCTGGGTCAAGTACGACAACCTGCATTTCACCGGCAGCTTCAAGGAGAGGGGCGCGCTGAACCGGCTGTTGTCGCTGACGCCCGAGGAGATGAAGCGCGGCGTGGTGGCGGCCTCGGCCGGGAACCACGCCCAGGCCCTGGCCTATCACGGCGGGCGGCTGGGGGTGCCGGTCACCATCGTGATGCCGGAGGGGACGCCCTTCACCAAGGTGGACGGCACCCGCA
>JAZKHL010000006.1:0-13641 GCA_040385365.1 Pseudomonadota bacterium
TGCGGTTGGCGGCGCTCTCGATCGTGACCAGGGCCTGATCGATCAGGTTGTCGTATTCCAGCGTCTCGACCAAGTCGGTGTTCCAGATCATGCCGCGATCGGTGGTCTGGATGTCGGCGCCGCGTGCGTGGATGGCGCGCAGTTTCTGGACGCCCTCCTCCAGCGAGACGCCGGTGCGGAAGACGGCCGCGTCGGACTGCATCGCCCGCTGCATCTCGCCGCGCAGTTTCGACGTTGGGGTCGAGCCGGAGGCGTGGCGGAAGCGGTCGAGGCGATCGAGGTGGGCCTCGGTGTGGGCGGCGGTCGCGGTCGGGACGGCCGAGGCCTTGTCCACGATCTCGCCGGCGCGGAGACCCGCGGCGCGGCCGAAGACCACCAGGTCGGTCAGGGAGTTGGAGCCCAGGCGGTTGGCGCCGTGGACGCTGACGCAGGCCGCCTCGCCCACCGCCATCAGGCCAGGAACGACGGTGTCGGCGTTGCCGCCGACCTTGGTCAGGACCTCGCCGTGATAGTTCGTGGGGATGCCGCCCATATTGTAGTGGACGGTCGGGATGACGGGGATCGGCTCCTTGGTCACGTCGACGCCGGCGAAGATCTTGGCCGATTCCGAGATGCCCGGAAGGCGTTCGTGCAGCACGGCCGGGTCGAGGTGATCCAGGTGCAGGTTGATGTGGTCCTTGTTGGGACCCACGCCGCGACCCTCGCGGATCTCCATGGTCATGGAGCGGCTGACGACGTCGCGCGACGCCAGATCCTTGGCCGAGGGGGCGTAGCGTTCCATGAACCGCTCGCCTTCGGAGTTGGTCAGGTAGCCGCCCTCGCCCCGCGCGCCCTCGGTGATCAGGCAGCCGGCGCCGTAGATGCCGGTCGGGTGGAACTGGACGAACTCCATGTCCTGGAGCGGCAGGCCGGCGCGCAGGACCATGGCGTTGCCGTCGCCGGTGCAGGTGTGGGCCGAGGTGGCGCTGAAATAGGCGCGGCCGTAGCCGCCGGTGGCCAGGATCACCAGCTTGGCGTTGAAGCGGTGAAGGGTGCCGTCGTCCAGCTTCCAGGCCGTGACGCCCGTGCAGGCCCCATTGTCCATGATCAGGTCGAGGGCGAAATACTCGATGAAGAACTCGACCTCACGGCGCACGGACTGGCCATAGAGGGTGTGCAGGATGGCGTGGCCGGTGCGGTCGGCGGCGGCGCAGGTGCGCTGGACCGGGCCCTCGCCATAGTTCTTGGTCATGCCGCCGAAGGCGCGCTGATAGATCTTCCCGTCTTCGGTGCGGCTGAAGGGCACGCCCCAGTGTTCCAGCTCATAGACGGCCTTGGGGGCCTCGCGGACCAGATATTCGATCGCGTCCTGATCGCCCAGCCAGTCCGACCCCTTGACGGTGTCGTACATGTGCCATTTCCACGAGTCCTCGCCCATGTTGCCGAGCGCGGCGGAGATGCCGCCTTGGGCCGCCACGGTGTGGGAGCGGGTCGGGAAGACCTTGGTGACGCAGGCGACCTTCAGCCCCTGTTGCGCGGCGCCGAGCGCGGCGCGAAGGCCGGAGCCCCCGGCGCCGACGACGACGACATCATAGGCGTGATCGACGAACTGGTAAGACGAAGCCATCAGAGAGCGAACCCAGCCGGTAGCGGCGCGGAACCCAGCGCCAGCCGCACGATGAAGAAGACGCTGGCGGCCGCCAGCGCGAGGAAGATCACGTTCGACAGGCCAATCAGGAGGGCCTTGGTGGTCGGGACGTGGATGTAGTCCTCGATGATCACCTTCCAGGCCAGGCTGGCATAGCCGAAGAAGGCCAGGGCCGTGGCGATCAGCAGGCCGGCGTTCAGCGGGCTGGCGAACCACTGAACCACCCCGTCGTAGCCCGACCCGGTCAGTGCATAGGCGGCGAGGACCAGCCAGAGTCCCAGCGGCATCAGGAGAGCCAGCAGGATTTTCTCCAGCGTCCATTCGCCGGCGCCGTGACGCTCGGAGACGCGGACGCCGTTCTTGTATCGGGCCGAACCGCTCACAGCGACACCCTCCCCGTCACGAACAGGCCGATCCAGAACAGGATCGCCAGCGGGACCGGCCCGTAGACCGAGATGTTGGACAAGATGTCGGCCGACTTGATGGTCAGGCCGTTGCCGGTGTCGTTGATCAAATGGCGCCCGCCGTTGAGCAAAAAGGAGAACAGAACAACGGTCAGACCGAACCCGACGATCAGGCCGAGCCATGACCCCGCGAAAGCCATGGCCGACGCATAGGCGTCGGGTCCGAACGCCAGGGCTGATAGCCAGGCGATTCCGATCGAGGCGCCGACGCTGGCCGCGCCGATGGTGACCCGAAACAGAATCGAGGCGGTCATGGTGATGTGCCAGCGCCAGGTCTGCAGGTGCGGCGACAGGGGGCGGGGACGGCCGTTGGGCTGGATCACGATCCGGCCGGTCTGATCGAGGGCCGGGTCGTTGCTGGCGTCCAGCGGCGCTCCGGGCGAGGCGTTCGACATGCGAATGGTTCTCAAAAACCTAGAAATATCAGGCAGGGCGCTTGGTGCGCCATGGCTTTACGGACGGTCGCAGGGGGGTGTCAACGCGATGGTGCGGTGCGAAGCGACGCACGACATGACGTCGTTCACGCGATCTGGGGAACCGATCACAATTTCGCGTGTTGCACGTTCGCACTAGTTTTACGCGGTTGGAGACTCCAGTCTCACCGCCATGATCGTTTTCGCCCTGATTTCGCTCGCAGTTTCTCCGGGTCAAGACGCCGCCGCGCCTTACGCAGGGCCGTTGTACGCGGCTCCGGTGGTTCGGCCGTTCGAGCCGCCGTCGAATTTCGGCCGGGTCACCAGCGAAGGCGACGGCGATGCGGGAACACTGCGGCGTCCGCTGGTCGCGCCCGTCGCCGTCGAAGCCTACAGCGGCAGTTACGAATACGCGCCGTCCGGATCGGATACCGCCTATGACGCCGGCGTGGCGAACGCCGAGCGCAACATGGACTCGCGGATGGGGCCGCTGGACGGCCGCTGGCGCGTTCGCGACGCGGAGGGCCGCACGCTCCTGACCTTGTCGCTGATGGATCAGGGCGAGGCGCAGCCTTTGGAGGGCGCCTTCCGAACGGCCGACGCGCAGGCTGAGGTCGGCCCGTTGGCCGTCACAGAGCGGACAGCGGCGTCTCTCGTCATCGATCTGGACGGCGGCCGGCTGGCGGTGACGGCGAATGGCGCGGGCTGGAGCGGCGTGCTGACGCGAGACGGTTCGCAGCGGGCGGTCACCCTGGTTCGCTGAGCTCGGCGGCGATCGGCGATCTTGCCGGGGTCCGAACGAACCCCTATCCACCGCCCATGCCCAAGATCACCTATATCGAGCACGACGGCCGCGAGCACACGGCCGAGGTCAAGCCCGGCCTCTCGGTCATGGAGGGGGCGATCCGCAACAACGTGCCCGGCATCGACGCCGACTGCGGCGGGGCCTGCGCCTGCGCCACCTGTCACGTCTATGTCGACGAAGCCTGGCGCGAGAAGACCGGCAAGCCCTCGGCCATGGAGGAGTCCATGCTCGACTTCGCCGAAGAGGTCGAACCGAACTCACGTCTGTCGTGCCAAATCCGGGTTTCGGCCGCGCTCGACGGCCTGATCGTGCGGCTGCCGGCCAGCCAGCACTGACCATGGTCGATCCGCGGCTGATCCAGGCCGTGGATGACCTGATCCGTCCGAGCGCCCGGCCGGGGCATTTGCCCCTGATCGCGATCTCGGGGGCCCAGGGGTCTGGAAAGAGCACGCTCGCGGCGGAAGCGGCCAGGGCGCTCGGGTGTGCGACCCTGTCTCTCGACGACGTCTACCTGACTCGTGCCGAGCGCATGGGCCTGGCCGAGAGCGTCCATCCACTGTTCGCCACGCGCGGCCCGCCGGGAACGCACGATCTTAAGCTCCTGCAGATGACGCTCGCTCGACTTCGATCCGCTCGGCCGGGTGATCGAACCGCGCTTCCGTCATTCGACAAGCGAACCGATGATCGGGCATCGGACGGGCCGGTCTTTGTCGGCCGCCCCCGCGCTATTCTGCTGGAAGGATGGTGCCTCGGCGCGACGCCGCAGAAATCCGAGGAATTGGGCGAGCCGATAAATTCGCTGGAGCGTAACCGCGACACCGATGGCCTCTGGCGACGCGGGGTGAACGACCGGTTGGCGGGCGACTACGCGGCCCTGTTCGCCGGATTCGACGCACTGCTGTTCCTCCGCGCCCCTGGCTTTTCACCCGTCCTGGACTGGCGCATCGAACAGGAGGCCGGGCTGACGGGCATCGCCATCGCCGCCCTGCCGTCCGGGCGGCGGGCCGAACTCGCCCTCTTCGTTCAGGCCTTCGAGCGCGTCACCCGCCACATGCTGGCCGGAGGCGTCCGCGCCGATGTCGTCGTCGAACTGGACGAAGCGCGCGCCGTCCGGCACATCGGACCCTGCGACGGCGCCTGAGCGGCCGTCGCGCGTTCAGTATGGCGTGCCCTTGTCCCAACCCATCGACCGTCGGGTTCAGTCCCGTTCTCCGGCCAACGCGCGCGGTATTCTGATCGCGCCGGGCATCGAGATGGCCTGCGTCATCGTCGATGCGTCCAGCGGGGGGCTTCGTGTGCGCACGGATCGCCAGATGGCCCTGCCGGCCCAGGTCACCGTCATCGACATCGCCGCCGGGACGGCTCATGAGGCCGACGTCGCCTGGCGTCAGGGGGCCGAGGCCGGCCTGAAAGCGCGCAGCCAGGCCAGCGTCCGCGGCCTCGTTCCCTCTCGCCTGCTCGCCGCGCGTCAGGCCTGGGTCCGCGCCGGCGGGCGTTAGGCCTCGCTGATCTTCGGCATTGTGCCCGCGTTGATGGCGATCCGGCCGATCAAACCCTTAACGATCAGGTCCAGCGGCTGGCCCTCGCGATAGTCGGCGGCGGCGACGAAATTCACCCGGTCCTCCGAAATCAGGCTGTAGATCTTCTTCTGGTCCTTGTCGGAGTTGCGGGGGTCGTAGACCGCGATCGAGAAGCCGCCCTTGGTGTGCATCATCTTCATGGTCGGCACGTCGGTGTCGCCGTCGCCGAGGAAGATCATCCGTTCGAACGGGATGGCGCGATCCTCGTCGGCGGTGAACCGGTTGATCCGCTCGTGGTCCCAGTGGTTCAGGACGCCCTTGTTGATGCGGAACAGATACTGGGTCTTGGTGGTGTAGTTGACCCCCACCGCCGGCCAGATGGCCACGCCGTGGTCGTCATAGACGAATTTGGACGCGAACACGTGGTGGAAGGCGTCGCGGATCGGACAGCCGTCGATCATCTCCTCCAGCCCGGCCGAGATGATGTAGTGCTCGATCTCCAGCCCGTATTTGGCCCCGGCCGCGTCCATCCGTTCGAACCAGCCCGGGCCGGTGAGATCGGACTTCAGCCCGTCGAACAGCTTCACGTCCTCGCCGTGCTCGCGCAGGGTTTTTCGGGTGATCGGCGCGCCGTTCTTGCGCGCTTCCTGCAGCATCAGCTGCATGTACATCAGGATGTTGTCGCCATCCGCCGACTTGGTCAGCGTATCGGCCGCCTTCCAGAAGTCGCCGATGTCCATCCCGACCGATGGGATGAAGGTGACCTCTTGCATGTTGCCCCGCGCCAGAGTGCCGTCGAAGTCATAGATCAGGGCGGTCTTGAGGAGTGGTTTGTCGGCCATGGCGGACGTCCGGTGATGTGAGGCAGTAGGCAGTAGGCAGTAGGAAGGCTTGGCTCAAGGCCACCTGATCAGTTGGCAAACTTCTACTGCCTACTGCCTACTGCCTACTGCCTCACCCCAGCGCCAACTCCGGCGCCGCCGCTCGCTCGTCCGCTTCTCGCGGCAGATGCAAGATGAAGGCCGCGCCCTTGCCGGGCTCGCTTTCGACCTCGGCCCAGCCGCCGTGCAGTTCGACCAGGGCCTTGACCAGGGCCAGACCCACGCCTGGTCCTCCGCGCTCGCGCTTCACGAACCGGTCGAAGACATGGGCCTGCAGGTGATAGGGGATGCCGCGGCCGGTATCCTCGACGCGGATGCGGACCTCGCTGCTGTTGGCCTCGGCACGCAACGACACCAGCCCGCCTTCCGAGACGGAGCGCGTCGCATTGTCCAGCAGGTGGTCCAGCGCCTGGGCCAGCCGGCGCGAATCGGCCCGGATCGGCGACAGATCGGCGGCGGCGACCGCTTTCAGCGTGGCGCCTCGACCTTCGATCCTCGGCCGGTGCTTCTCGACGGCCTCGGCGAACAAGTCCCGCACCCGCACGTCGCCCAGCGATAGCTCCATCTCGCCCGCGTCGATCTGGGCCATGTCCAGCACATCGTCGATCGAACTGGCCAACTGCCCGGCCGCGATCCGGATGGCGCCCGCGTGCTGGCGGCTGCGCTCGGGCAGGTCGCCCATCGTCTCAAGCAGTTCGGAATAGCCGACGATGGTCGTCAGCGGGGTCCGCAATTCGTAGCTGACCGAGCCGACGAACTCGCGCTTCAGCGCCTGGCTTTCGGACAGGGCGGCCTCGCGCTGAGCCAGCGCCTGTTCCAGTTCGCGCCGCGCCGTCACGTCCGAGAACGCCACCAGCGTCGCCCCGTCCGGCAGGGGCCGGGTCTGCCAGGCCGCGACTCGTCCGTCCGTCGTGCGTCCTTCGCCTGACACGGCAACACGGCTCTCAGGATCGGGGTCCGCGACCCGCGCCTTCAGACCCAGCCAAAGGGCGGCGTCCGGCAGGGCCGTCTTGCACAACTCGGCGATCGCATCGAAATCTCCGGCCGTCTCCAGCCGCTCGGTCGTCAGGCTCCAGAAGGTCTCGAACGCCTCGTTGTGCAGCCGCAAGCGACCGTCCGACCCGAACACGGCGACCGCGTCGTTCAGCTTGTCCAGCGTCGCCGTCTGCACCTGCAGCTGAGCGTTGAAGCGGCTGCGCAGGGACAGCTCGCCGGTGATGTCGGAGAAGATCAGCAGGATCCCCCCCAGCGGATGCGGCTGGCGCACCACCCTCAGTGTGCGCCCGTCCGGCAGGGACCAGCTGTCGTCGGGCGCGGCCTGCGTTTCCCCGTAGAACTCCAGCTCGTTGGCTTTCCACCCGGCGTAATCGACCACTTCGGGCAACATCCGGCGCTGGCGCAGCCGGTCCAGCAGCTCGGCGTGGGTCGGGCGCTCGTTCAGCCAGGCGGGGTCCAGGTTGAACAGCACCTGGAAGGCGATGTTGTGGAAGGCCAGCTTCTTGGACGGCCCGAAGATGGCCACCGCGTCTGCCAGATGGTTCAGCGTTTCGTCGTGGGCCGTGACGTGGCGGCGCAGGGTGTCGCGCGTCTCCTCGGCCTCGGTCATGTCCAAGGCGAACATCAGCACCGGCCCACCCGCGCCGCCCAGCGGCTCCGCCAGGATTTTCCAAGCCCGGCGACGCCCGTCTCCGGCGGTCCAGCGGAATCCTTCCTGGTGCGTCCCCAGCCGTCCGGCCTCGGCCGCTAGCTGGTCCGCCCCGCGATCGAAACTGGCCTGACGCTCGACCGCCTCGTCCAGCGAGCCGCACCGCACTTCGCCCAGCCACGCCCGATTGGCCCAGACCAGCCGGCCCGAGCCATCGACAACCCAGGTTGGCGCCGGCGACGCATCTGCGATCAGGCCGGCCCCCAGGCCAGCGTCCTGTGCGCCGTCCGCCCTGCCGGAGCTGGCCGCCTGTGACAGCCTTAGCCAGGCGGCCGCTCCAAAGGTTCCGCCCTCGATCGTCCACTCGCCTTCACGTGCGCGAAAGCCCGTTCCTTCGTCGCGCAGGGCTCTGATCTGAGCAGCGAATCCTTGTTCGAGCAGGTCGGGCAGAGACGAGCCCGTGTCGCCCTCAACACCTCCGAACGCGACACGTGCGGCCTCGATGATCTCGGCATCGCCGAACACCGCAGGCGCTCCGACCGCACGCAGACTGATCCGCACGTCGCCGAACGCCGCCAGGGCCCCAAGGCTGCGCGACGTGACCGAGGCCGCAGCGGCGCGCTCTTGATCAATGGTGGATTCGCGCAGGCTCACGGCCCGGCGCAAGCGCCAGGCCCAGGCGCTGACCGCCAGGGCCAACCCCGCCGCGCCCGCCGCCGCCGCAAAGGCGATATCGGCCTCAGCCATCCCGTTCACCCGCTGGATCGAATCGCGACCATAGCCGAAGCCGCGCCAGTGGCGAATGGCGTGGTTAAGGTGACGCAACAGGACCCAGCAAGAGGAGGCCTGGGCGGCTGCTCTGGTCGGGACCGTCTCCACGTCCTAATGCCTGTCGCCTGATGCCTATCGCCTGGACCGACCAGATCGCCCCGTCTCTCGACGACTTCGCCCGGCTGGCGCGAGAAGCGTTCGATGCGCTGCCGGAACCGTTCAAGTCGGCGGCGGGCGACGTCGTCATACGCGTTGATGACTTCGCGGATGCAGAGACCCTGGCCTCTGTCGATCTCGAGGACCCGTTCGATCTGACCGGCCTCTACCACGGCGTCCACATCGGCGAGCGCGATGGGTTCGGCCCCGCGCCCGAACCCAGCCGCATCTTCCTCTACCGCCGTCCGATCCTGGACGAATGGTGCGAGCGCGGCGATGTGGGCCTCGCCGAGATCATCGCCCACGTCCTCATCCACGAGATCGGCCACCACATGGGCCTGGACGACGACGACATCGACCACATCGAGGCGGAGGATTAGGCGGTCTTCTCCGCCAAAGGCGGACGGGTTATCTGACGCCCATGTCCGCGCCCCGCATCTTCATCGACGCCGACGCCTGTCCGGTGAAGGACGAGGTCTATCGCGTGGCGGCTCGTTACGGGCTGCATGTGTTCGTGGTCTCGAACAGCTGGATCAACACGCCGCGCGAAAAATGGATCGAACAGGTGGTGGTCGACGCCGGACCGGACATCGCCGACGACTGGATCGCGGAGCGGACGGGTCCCGGCGATATCGTCATTACGGCCGACATTCCGCTGGCGGATCGCTGCCTGAAATCCGGAGCGCAGGCGCTGAAGTCCAATGGCCAGCCCTTGACGCCGGACTCGATCGGATCGGCTTTGGCCGGACGGATGGTGGGCGAGCATCTGCGGTCGATGGGGGTCGCGACTTCGGGACCGCCGCCGTTCGGACCCAGGGACCGCTCGGCGTTCCTTCAGGCCCTGGATCAGGCTGTGGTGCGCGCCAAACGCGTGTCGCGATGACGGTCATCCCCGAGGACGAGCTTGAGTTCCGTTTCTATCGCGCCGGCGGTCCGGGCGGTCAGAACGTCAACAAGGTCTCCACGGCCGTCCAGATGCGGTTCGACGTGGTCAACTCCCCGTCGCTGCGCGAGCCGGTCAAGCAGCGGCTGATGAAGCTGGCGGGCAGCCGGCTGACGCTGGACGGGGTAATCCTGATAACCGCCGTTCGCCATCGGACCCAGGAACGCAACCGCGCCGACGCCATCGAACGGCTTCAGGCCATGGTGGACGAGGCCTCGATCGCCCCGACCTATCGCGTCCCGACCCGACCGACCCGCGCCTCCAAGGAGCGTCGTCTACAGGCCAAATCGACGCGATCCGGCATCAAGAGCGGACGGGGAAAGCCGCCGCTGGACTGACTTCAACTTCCCGTTGGCTCGGACGATTCTGGCGGCGTCTCGCGGAATAGCAGGGCTGCCACCCGCCCCCCGTCCTCTAGCCCGATCCGCCACTGGGTCGCGGCGTTATCAAAGGTCACCAGGAACTGGCCGACGCCGCCCTGGGCTCCCTGCGCCTCGATCGACTGGACCTCGCCATAGGCCTGAAGCATCGGCGTGTAGGTCGCGAGCTGACCGTTCAGACGGATCGCCAGCGACGGGGTGAACAGGCTCTCGTCCAGATCGCCCGCACGGATCTGGTCGATGATCAGCCGCAACGCTCCCACCGCCATGTCCGCCTCGGTCACCTGGGGCGGGGTGGTAGTCGGAGCGGGGATGGCCGCGCGCGACGCCACGGGGCCATCGAAGGTGTTGGGTAGCGTCGCCGCGGCGCCGCCAGACGGCGCCAGGCCGCGCGTCTGGGCCGGCGGGACGGTTTGGGCCAGCGCGGGACCCGCCGACAGGGCGACGGCGAGGACGATGGCGGCGGTGCGGGTCAGGGTCATGCGGGCTCCGGTCGTTTCAGCCGATGATCCTCGACCAAAGCGACAGGATGAGGGCGGCGGCGGACATGCCCGTGGCGGCCATGACGCAGACGGCCAGCCAGATCGGCGTCCTCTCCTTTTCGACCACGAGCGTCTGGGTCGCGGGAGGCTCCTGCACCAGCCGCGACAGGGCGCGGGCGCCCGACAGGATTTCGCGCAGACCGTCACGGACCTGGGCCTTGGGACCCAATTCCCGCGTGATCCAGCGTTCGACGACCGGCTGGGCGGCGGACCACAGGTCGTGATCGGGGTTCAGACGCCGCGCCACCCCTTCGACCGAGACCATGGTCTTCTGCAGCAGGATCAGTTCGGGGCGCAGATGCATGTCGAACAGGGCGGTGATCTCAAACAGCTGACCCAGCAGCCGGCCCATCGACACCTGCGACGCCGCGCGTCCGATCACCGGCTCCCCGACCGCGCGCAGGGCCTGGGCGAAGGCCTCGACCGAATGGTGCGGAGGGACGTATCCCGCTTCGAAATGGACCCGGGCGATGCGAGGATAGTCCCGCGTCAGGAAGCCCCACAGGATCTCGGCCAGATAGCGTCGCTCGCCCTCTCCCAGCCGGCCGATGATGCCGAAATCGACGGCGGTCAGCTCGGCGGGCGCGTAGGCGAACAGGTTGCCCTCGTGCAGGTCGGCGTGAAATGTTCCGTGGTCCAGGGCCTGGCTGAGAAAGGCGCGGACCACGTTGTCGGCCAGCGCATCGATGTCCATGCCGGGCTGCAGGATGGCCTCGGGGTCCGTCATCGGCAGGCCGGTGGCCCATTCCAGCGTCAGCACGCGTTTGCCGACGCCGTCCCAGACCACCTTGGGGGCGGACATATGCATCCCGTCGGCGCGGGATTTCTCCATGATGTCGTGCAGTTCGGAAGCGGCCGCCGCCTCCAGCCGCATATCCAGTTCCAGATACATCGACCGGGCGACGGTCTCGACGAAAGCCTTTGGCTCCAGTCGGCGCGCCAGAGGAACCAGGCGATGCACCATCCCGGCCGCCAGCCGCATGGCGTCCAGCCCGCTGACGACGCGACGCTCGACGCCCGGACGCAGCACCTTGACCGCGACCTTCCGGCCATCCGCCAGCCAGGCAGGATGAGCCTGGGCCAGGGAGGCGGCGCCGATCGGGTCGCCGAAATTTGTGAACAGGCTCTCGACCGGCCTGCCGATCGATTTCTCGATTTCGCGGCGGGCCTGATCGGTGGGAAAGGGGGGCAGCTTGTCCTTGAGCCGACCCAGATCGCGGGCGAACTCGATGCCGAAGATGTCGGCGCGGGTCGCCATGACCTGACCCAGTTTGATGGCGACGGGGCCGAGGCTTTCGAAGGCGCGGCCCAGGCGCTGGCCCGGTCGTCCGTCGCGGCCCTCGCGTCCGGCGAACAGATGGATAAACCCGGCGAACAGGCGCAGCCAGGCCGGCAGCAGCGGCGTGATCTCACGCGGCAACAGCGCATCGTGCCGCGCCAGGGTCGCGCCCCAGCGCAACAACCGCCAGGTCGCCCCGATCGGATGGCGCACGGGCACGGCCGGCGGCGGCGCGGGCGCGACGCGGTATGAAGCCGGGAAGCTCAGATCGCCCACCCGAAATGGATCGCCGCCACGCCGCCCGACAGATTGGTCACGGCGACTCTGGAGAACCCGGCGTCCTCGATCATGGCCTTGAAGGTCGGCTGGTCGGGGAAGCGACGGATGCTTTCGACCAGATACTGGTAGCTGTCGCGGTCCTTGGCGATCCAGCCGCCGATGCGCGGAATGGCGTTGAACGACCAGGCGTCATAGGCCTTGCGCACCACTTCGGCCGTGGGCCGCGAGAACTCCAGGCACAGGAACCGTCCCCCGGGCTTCAGCACCCGCCGCGCCTCCTTCAGCGCCGCCGGAATGTCGGCGACGTTCCGGATGCCGAAACTGATCGAATAGGCATCGACCGAGGTGTCCGGGATCGGCAGGGCCATGGCGTCGCCGACGCTCCAGACCATCTCGGGCTCGCCGCCCTTATCGACGCCCGCCAGGATCATCTCGGCATTGTAATCCAGCACGATGACGGAGGCGTCGTCCCCGCCGCGCCGCTCCTGCGCGGCCCGGGCCATCCTCGAATAGCGGCGGGCCATGTCGCCGGTGCCGCCCGCGACATCCAGGATGGTCTCGCCGGGCCGGGGGTTCAACTTGGCGGCCGCCGCGTCCTTCCACAGCCGGTGGACGCCGCCGCTCATCAGGTCGTTCATCAGGTCATAGCTGGAGGCTACGCTGTCGAACACGCCCCGCACCATCTGCACCTTTTCGCGCGCGTCCACGTCGCGAAAGCCGAAGGGCGAGGTCTTGCCGGTCTGGCCAGGGTTCGGGTCGATCATACGGGCGGTCTAGCCTGCGAAAGACGCCGCGTCACCGGGCGGCATGGTCGCGGCGGGGTGCTCAGCCGGTGACGGGCTTTGGCCGTGGCACGCCCAGATCTTTCATGACCCCCCGCATCGCGCCGTAGCAGCCGCAGGAGGCCTCCTCGAGCGCCTTCCGGTCCAGAATCTCGACCCAGCCCCGACCCCGCCGGATCAGATGTTGGCCTTCCAGGTCCGACCCGACCTCCGACACCGTCGCCCTGCGGACGCCCAGCATTCCGGCGATGTCGGACTGGGTCAGGTTGAACCGGTCGCCGTCGGCCCGGTCGTGCAACGTCAGCAGCCAGCGCGCCAGCCGCTCGTCCAGCCGATGCTGGGCATTGCAGGCGGCGGTTTGCTGGACCTGGGCGAACAGGCTTTCGGTGAACTTGGCCAGGGCCGTGCGCATCGCCTCGCTCTTGGCCAGAGCGTCGGAGAAGACATTCGCCGGACAACAGGCGGCCGATCCCTCGATCTGGGCGATGGCGCGGCTGGACGCGCGAGCGTTCATCGGCCCGCAGGTTACGCCGATCAGCCCCTCGCGGCCGATGGCGGCGGTCTCGACCATCTTGTCGTCGGGCAACACGGTCATGAGAGAGACCACGCCGCTCATTGGAAACCAGACGTCGCCAACATCTTCGCCGGCGTCATAGAGCATCTGGCCTTGGGCGAAGGGCGTCTCACTCAGGTGCGGCTCAAGCCGACGACGGTCGGCCGCGTCCAGAGAGGCGATCCACAGATTGTCCAACGGGGTTCTCCGTCTCGAATGGCGACGCTTCCCAACGCCAGAGCTTGACCGGGTGTTCCACTGTCGGATTCACGACATAACCGCGCCTTGCCGGACCGCAGTCGGACGGCTAGGCGAGGCGCAGGAGACATCATGGCCAGACCTACGCTTTCGCCGTCCGACGCGATCACCGGACTGACCGGATGGACCGTCCACCCGGGTGACCGCCCGGCGATCGAACGCCGGCTGACCTTCGCCGATTTCAACACCGCCTTCGCCTTCATGACCCGCGTGGCGATGAAGGCCGAGACGATGGATCACCATCCCGAATGGTCCAATGTCTACAACAGGGTCACCGTTCTGCTGACGACCCACGACGCCGGCGGCGTCACCGACCTCGACACAACGATGGCGCGCTTCATAG
>JAZKHL010000007.1:0-26231 GCA_040385365.1 Pseudomonadota bacterium
CGGGTTTGGGACAATGAGATCACTTGATCACCTCCTTTCGACTGTTGAACAGGGACGTCGAAGGTAGGATGCGTTTGGCCATCTCGCAAAGGCCCCATGCCGATTTCGTGATCGCGCAACCGGAAGCGCCATTTCGCGCGAGAGGCCCTAGACGCGAAACGCCCGGGGCTGACCCCGGGCGTCCAACGCTTATTGGAACAGCGACAGAAGAACTTGCGGCGACTGATTGGCGATTCCCAGAGCCTGAACGCCCAGTTGCTGCTTCGTCTGCAGCGACTGGAGCTTGGCGCTTTCCTTCGCCAGGTCGGCATCGACCAGGTTACCCACCCCGGATTCCAGCGCGTCCGCCAGTTTCCCGACGAAGGTGCGATGCGTTTCCAGAGCCTTCGCCTTGGTGCCCAGACGCGCCAGGGCGCCCGAGACCTTGTCGATGGAGGCGTTCACCAGACCCAGGGCCGTGGCGGCCAGGGTCGAGGTGCCGATGGTCGTGGTCGTCGTGACGGTGACGTTCGTCGAACCCAGCGACATCACCTCGGGGGCGACCGTCAGGGTCGATGTGCCCGCCGCATTGGCCAGAGCTTGGAAGCCGGTGGCGCCGGTCTTCAAAAGGTTGATCCCGTTGAAGTCGGCGTTCGCGGCGATCGTGTTGATCTGGTCGCGGAGGGTCTTGAAGTCCTCGTTCAAAGCGGCCCGTGATGCCGTTTGCAGCGACTTGTCCGTCGCCGACAGTGCCTTCTCCTTCAGTTGCAGCAAGAGATCGGAAATGCTCTCGCCGGCCGCCAGACCCACATCGACCGCCGATACGCCGCGGTCGAGCGAGGATTTGACCGCCCCCAAGGCGCCGATGTCGGCTCGTTGGCCTTGGGCGATCGCCCAGATGGCCCCGTTATCCTTCGCGCCAGCGACCTTTTTCCCGGTGTTGATCCGGGTCTGGGTGCGGTCCAGCTCGACGTTGGTGGCGTTCAGATTTTGCAGCGCGATGAGTGCGCCGACGTTGGTGTTGACCGAGTTGGCCATGGGATGGTCCTTCCATTCTGGTCGGGGGAGCGGCCTTCTGGCCGTTGAACCGGTTCTGGTCCTGCGCGCGGTCTCGCAAGGACCGGGCCGGACCGATCAGATTGAAAGGATTGGGAAACTATGATGTCGGGGTCGTCAGCCCGGCAAATTTGGCCTGTGCAGGTCGGGACTTTGCCGACCTCCTACGCCGTCGATCTCTGGTCAAGTCGCAGGATGACGTCGGGTCCGACTAAGCCGCCTGCTGGCCGCCTTGGGGCGCCAGGCCCTGCATGATCGAGCGATTGATGTCGATCAGGGTCTCGAAATCCTCCTCGCCGCGCATGACGGCCGAGGAGTGCTTGCCGACGAACAGGCTGATCGAGATGATCTGGGCGCGCAGCGGATTGTTCAGGGCATTGCCCGAGTCCGAGCAGTCGGTCGCCAGCACCGACCAGAGCCTGCGGTTCCAGTCCAGCGCATCGATGCGGGTCTTCACATCGCTTTTGTCGACCGATGCGGCGTGCATCAGCGCCCGCGTCACCTGACCGAACAGCCGGTACTCCATCTCGCGCGGGGTCTCGGTGCGCGTCGATGCCTGCGAATAGGCCTTCAGCATCAGGTCAGGCTTTCCTCGTAGTCGACGATCTTACGGGCGGACATCAGGGCCTTGTAGTATTCCCGGGCCAGGACGTGCTTGGACGTGGCGACACAGTCGGCCATGACCGCCGGGTTGCGCGTGGCGCTCATGAACTCGGACACGCGTGTGACGAACTCGTCGTAGACCTTCGGCGCCGAGGTCTCGTCCAGATACATCATCATGACCGGGAAATAGATGCGCTTGGCCGGGGTCGTGACCTCCGACAGCTGCATGATATCCTTCTCGCGCAGGACCGAGGCCTTGTTCTGGAGGATCAGCACCCCGCGCCGGTCGCCGTTCTGCACGACGGCGCCGTTCAGGACGAATTTCTCGCCCGGCTTCAAAGACAGCTTCAATGGCATGGGCGAGGCCTCCTCGTGCCCGCGGCTCCGACATAGCCTCAGGGTGACTGACACAGGCTAAACAGCCGTGGTTAACCATGTGTTCTAAAGCTGCAGCTAAGAGCGGAGATGGCCCACTTCAGAGGCCGCCGGGCCGCCCATGACCTTCGCCGATCCCGCAGACGTCCAGCTCGACCACGGTCATATGCCGATGGCACAGGGCGCGGCCGGAGACGCCGCCTCCCCCGCCGCGATCCGTCGCTTGTCACACGCCCTGGCCAGCGGCAAAGGGCCCAGCGCCAAGGTTCAGAAGAAGGCCGTCGAGGCGCTTAAGGCGGCCGTCGCCTCGATTCGTACGGGCGACTACGACGCTGCGGCGCGGCGCTGTCTGGGCGTGCTGCAAACCGATGAGAGGAACGGCCTGGCCTGGCACGTCCTGGCCATCTGTCGCGAGAAGTCCGGCCATCTGGTCGAGGCGCTGAACGCCTACGATGCCGCCCTGCGCTTGCTGCCGGAAGATCCGGCCATCGCTCACGACCTGGCCCGCCTGGCCCAGCGGCTGGGTCATCTCGACATCGCCGAAAAGCTGCTGCTCAAGTTCCTGTCGGTCGAACCCGGCCATGTGGAGGGCGTCAACAACCTCGCCTGCGTGCTTCGTGACCAGAAGCGGTATCAGGAGGCCATCGACCTGCTGCGCGACCTGATCCAGATCGAACAGACCAGCCCGACGCTGTGGAACACGCTGGGCACTGTCCTCAGCGACCAGGGTCAGATGGCCGAATCCCTGACCTTTTTCGACGAGGCGCTGCGGCTCGATCAGGCCTTTGCCAAGGCGCGATACAACCGTGCGAACGTGCTCCAGCCGCTGGGCCAGCCCGAGCGCGCGCTGGCGGACCTCGATGAGGCCTTGACCGGCGCCGAGACCCGTTACGAACATGCGATGATGCGGATGGCGCGGGCCATGACGCTGATGGGGATGGGCCGTCTTAAGGAGGGCTTCGAAGCCTATGAGGTCCGTCTGGATCCCGAGATGCCCGAGGCCATGCATGTCGTGGTCGATGCGCCGCGATGGGATCCGGCGACCGAAGACGTCGCCGGCAAACGACTGCTGATAGTGGGCGAACAAGGCATCGCCGACGAGATGGTGTTCGGAACCTGCCTGCCGGACGTCATCGAAGCCGTTGGTCCGACCGGCAAGGTCTTCATCGCCGTGGAGACGCGTCTGGTCGATCTGTATCAGCGCAGCTTTCCGACCGCCCTTGTCGGCTCACACCGGGCGGTCAAGATGGAGGGCCGTTTGACCCGCTACTGCCCGTTCATGGAAGCGGTGGGCGAGACCGAGGGCAAGGCGGATATCTGGACACCGATGGCCAGCCTTTGCGCCATCTATCGCCCAGACGTCGGCGCCTTTCCCGACCGCGACGGCTATCTAAAGGCCGATCCGCTGAAGGTGGCGTATTGGAAAGCCGAGCTGGAAAAGCTGGGACGCGGCTTGAAAGTCGGGCTGCACTGGAAGAGCCTGGTCCTGACGGGCGTGCGGGCTCGGTATTTCTCGAGCTTCGACCGGTGGAAGCCTGTCCTGACCGCACCCGGCTGCGTGATGGTGAACCTGCAGTGCGGCGACGTCGCCGATGACCTGGCGGAGGCTGAAGCGGCCGGGGTCCGCATTTGGACGCCGCCGATCAATCTGAAGGACGACCTGGACGACCTCGCAGCACTGTCGTGCGCGCTGGACCTCGTCGTCGGCCCCGGGATAGCCGGAACCAATATCGCCGCCGCCGTTGGCGCGCGAACGTGGCTGATCCATGCGCCGGACGACTGGCACCTGATGTCCACCGACCACTACCCCTTCTACCCGCGGGTCCGCACCTTCGCGACCGGCGGCTTCGACGGCTGGCCCCGAGCGATCGCTGAGGTCCGGGCGGCGCTGGAGGTCGAGGTCGCCTAGACGACGGAACGTCGCTGTATCGCGACGCGTTCTCCTCCCAACATACAGGGAGGCGACCATGCCAGGCTTGGACGATCAGGATCAGTCGGAAGCGTTCGACGAAGACAACAACGACGCGAGCGAGACCGGCGGCGTCACCAACGAATACAAGACGTTCGAGGAAATGCCCGACGTTCTCGATGTCACCTCCGCCGACGGCGACGCCGACGAGGAGGACTTCGACGAGGACGATCAGGACCTCGATGATGACCTTGGATCGGATGGGGTCGAACCCGAGGCGGACGGCCAGTACGGGGCGGATAGTGCGCGCGTCAACGAACTCGACCTGGGCGCGGACGCGCCCGGCGATGGCGAGGTCGAGCTGGTCTATTCCGGCCTCATGGAAGACGTGAAGGGCGCCCAGGCCAGCGCGGCCCACTGGGAAGCCAAGACCCTGTCCGACGACGACATCGCTGATCTGGGCTACGGCCCGGAAGGAGACGCAAAATGACCGACGTCACCCAAAAGCATCCACGCGATCCCGATCACGACGAGAATACGCCGCACGCCCGGCGAGCCGCGCCCATGCGAGACGATCACGACCAGCTTCACAAGAAGGAAAAGGACGCCGAGGACCGACAGGAAGCCCTCGTCGATGAAGGCGTCGAAGAGACCTTCCCCGCGAGTGATCCCGTGTCCGCCAAGCGGATCACCTGACGGGGTGATAAACTGATCGTTGTTAACCGGCCGCGCCATCGCTACGCGTGAAGCGAACTCACGGAGCATTCGATGACGCGGCCGACCGACCGGTTCGAGGGCACCTCGAACTATATCGCCACCCAGGATCTGAAAATCGCGGTCAACGCCGCCGTGGCGCTTGAGCGCCCGCTATTGATCAAGGGCGAGCCCGGCACCGGCAAGACGGTTCTGGCCTATGAGATGGCGACGGCGCTGAACGCCCCCCTGATCACCTGGCACATCAAATCGACGACCAAGGCCCATAACGGTCTCTACGAATACGACGCCGTCAGCCGTCTGCGGGATTCCCAGCTCGGCGACGAGCGCGTCCACGACGTCCGCAACTATCTGAAGCCCGGCAAGCTGTGGGAGGCCTTCACCTCGCCGGTCCGCCCCGTCCTGCTGATCGACGAGATCGACAAGGCCGACATCGAGTTCCCCAACGACCTGCTGCAGGAACTCGACCGCATGGAGTTCTACGTCCAGGAGACGGACGAGACGATCCGCGCCGCCGTGCGCCCGGTCGTGGTCATCACCTCGAACAACGAGAAGGAGCTGCCCGACGCCTTCCTGCGCCGCTGCTTCTTCCACTACATCCGCTTCCCCGACGACGAGACGATGAAGGCGATCATCGACGTCCACTTCCCGGCCATCAAACCGCGGCTGGTGTCGGAGGCTCTGAAGACCTTCTACGAAATCCGCGACACACCCGGTCTGAAAAAGAAGCCTTCGACCTCCGAACTTCTGGACTGGCTGAAGCTTCTGATGGTCGACGACGTTGAGCCCGAGACCCTTCGCGAAAAATCGCCCAACAAGCTGATCCCGCCGCTCCACGGCGCCCTGCTCAAGAACGAACAGGACGTTCATCTGTTTGAACGGCTTGCGTTCCTCAATCGGCGCGAGGGCTCCAGACCTGGAGCCTGAGAAACGACGCGTTCTGAACACTGGGCGAACAGATATCGTCAGGCGCCTTACCGCGATTTCACTGGAAAATCGGATGGTTCTGTTCAGGATGGGGCGTGTGAAGAGGACAAATTCGATGCGGCTGCTACTCGCCACAATCTGCGCGGCCGGCGCCCTTTTGGCGGCCTGCGACGGCGACAACGCCGTGAGCATCTCGACCACGAAGACGGACAGCGACGCCAAGGGCGTTCTGAAGGTCATCGATACCCTGCAATGCCCCGAAACCATCGGCGTCCTGACCCGCAAGGGGTCGGCCCAGGCCGGTGGCGACATCTGCGTTTATTCCGGGCCGCGCGGAGCCGAGGTGTCCCTGCACCTGATCACGCTCGACGACCAAACCGCCGACGCAGTTCTGGAGCGGTTTCAGAAAACTCTGGCCGGCGAAATGCCGCACACGACGGCCGAACTTCGGGCCTCTGCCGACGCCGCCGAGGCTCAGGTCGCCGCTGATGCCGCTCGCCACCAGGCGGATGTCGCCCAGATCGAGGCCGACGCCGCTCAGGCTTCCGCAGCCGAGGCCGCAGGACAACGCGCCAGCGTCCGCGCCCCAGGCATGGCCGTCGATGCCCAAGGCGACAGGGCCACCGTCCGGCTTCCGGGAATGAGCGTCGATGCGAACGGCGACAAGGCCAGCGTCCGTTTCGGCGGCTTCTCCATCAATGCCGACGACGCGACCGAAACCGTCAACGTCGCCTCCGAGGACGAAAGCGTCAGCGTCCAGGCCCACGACGACGCCGCAGAAATTCGCACTCGGGCCCCGGGCGACGCCGTCCGCACCACCTACATGCTGACCGACAGCACGCCCGCGAACGAGGGGTGGCGACTGGTTGGCTACGAGGCCCGAGGTCCGGTCGGCGGCCCCATCGTTGTTGCTACAGTGCGCGCCAAGGACCGCGACAGCGACGGCGTGTTCGACTCGGCCAAGGAACTGGTCACGCTCAACGTCGGCGAATAGCCCCCGCACCCGACGCCTTCCGCGCTTGATCCGAACGTCGGGATGGGTCACCTGACCCTCCGTTCGCCGTCTGGATCACCGACTTGGCCGTTTCGCCCGCTTCCCGTTCCCCGGCCGCAAAAGCGCCCCGCGCCTGGCAACGCATGCTGTCCGGCCGTCGCCTCGACCTGCTCGACCCGTCGCCCTTCGATATCGAGATCGAGGACATCGCCCACGGTCTGGCCCGAGTCGCCCGCTGGAACGGCCAGACGATCGGCGAACACGCTTTCTCCGTCGCTCAGCATTCCTGCGTGGTCGAGGAGATCGCCGCCCACATCAAGCCGGGGCTGGAGCCGAAATGGCGTCTCGCCGCCCTGCTCCACGACGCCTCCGAATACGTCATCGGAGACATGATCTCGCCGTTCAAGGCGGCGCTGGGCGTCAGCTACAAATCGTTCGAGGCCCGGCTGGAAGACGCCATCCACGTCCGTTTCAGCCTGCCTCCGAAGACGCCCCTGCCGATCAAGAAGCTGATCAAGAGCGCCGACAAGGCGTGCGCCTATTTCGAGGCGACGCAGCTGGCCGGCTTCACCAAGAAGGAGTCTCTGGGCTTCTTCGGCGCCCCGCCGCCCGGATACGACCTGATCATCGATCCCCTGCCCGCCCCGATCGCCCAGCAACGCTACCTCGAACGCTACCGCGTTCTCGCCGAGGCCGTGGGCATCCTGCCCGCGCCCGACGCCTGGCATACGGAATAGCGCCATGTCCTGGGGCGGCGAACACGGCGTCCGGATCAGCCTGTCGGCCGTGGTCATGGCCCTGCGCGGTGGTCGCCTGTGCGTGCTGACCACGGAAGACGCGGACCAGGCCCTCGCCTTGCCGTCGGGCCCCTTCGACCCGGCCCTCGACCTCACCTTCGAGCGGGCCCTGCGCGCCTTCGTGACCGATCAGACGGGCTTCGGCGTGGGCTTCGTCGAACAGCTCTACACCTTCGGCGATGCCGGCCGCGCCGCGCCTCGGGCTACCCCGGGCCCGGACCAACGCCGCGAAATTTCCGTCGGCTACCTGGCCCTGACCGACGATGCCGTCGATATGGCCCCGCCCGGCGCGCGATGGACGCCGGCACTGGAAATCTTCCCATGGGAAGATCGGCGCATCACCCAATCCGGAACCTTGACTGCTATTCTGTCGGCCCTGACGGAATGGAGCATGGACGATCCCGTCCGCATCGCCCGGGTCGAGGCCCTGTTCCCGTCCGTGCGCGGATCCCGCTGGGATGAAAGCCGCGTGCTGGAACGCTACGAACTCCTCTACGAGGCCGGTCTGGTCGCCGAGGCCGCCCGCGACCGGCAGGACGCGCGCCTCGCCTCGCTTGCCGACCGCCCGATGGCGTCGGACCACCGCCGCATCCTCGCCACCGGCCTGGGCCGACTGCGCAGCAAGCTCCGCTATCGCCCCGTGCTGTTCGAACTGACCCCCCCGACCTTCACCCTCTCCGCGCTCCAGGCCGCCGCAGAGGCGATCGTGGGCCTCAATCTGCACAAGCAGAACTTCCGCCGAGGCGTCGAACGGACCGGGCTGGTCGCACCGACGGGCCAGGTTTCGACCGGCACCGGCGGCCGCCCAGCCGAACTCTTCCGCCACACCGGCGCCGGCCCCCGCGACGGTCAGGCCCCCGGACTTCCCCTGCCGACGCTTCGCTGAGCAAAAAACGTCCGATGCCGCTTGCGGCCCCGCCTCGACGCCATTAGAGAAGCCGCTCGCTTTCGACCGAGCGTCCTACGGCCCCGCGGAGAGGTGGCAGAGTGGTCGAATGTACCGCACTCGAAATGCGGCGTGCCTGGAAGGGTACCGTGGGTTCGAATCCCACCCTCTCCGCCACACACTTTGCCTAGTGGGGTCTGTCAGGTTAACTGTGCTAGTTCTAAAGCCCCCTACCCCGGTGCCGTTTAGGCAACTGCCATCGCCCATGCGGCATTAGCTTCGGCGCGGAAGCGGCGAAGGGTGGGTCTGCTGATCAGATGGCGTTGAATGTTGAAGGTATTTTAGATCGCCGCGTGGGTGGTGAGGAATCTCTGGGCTGAGGCTGAGGATTTGAACCGCTGCTGCTGTCGCTCTCGACGTAGGATCGGGAGGTGAGAGTTCTCGATCCGATTGTTCTCTCGAAGGCGGCCGGGTCGGTGCAGATGCCTCAGATCCAGCTGATCGAGAGCCGCGCCGTACGTCGCCAGCCCATCCGACGTCATCGTCTGCGGATCGACAGGCTGGTTGTGAAGGAGCCGCCTGAGCAGCTTCAGTGCGGCCTCTGTGTCACGCCTACGCTGGACCAAGACGTCGAGGATTTCACCCTAGTCATCGACGGCGCGCCATAGAAACATTCGCTTGCCGCCGACAACATTCAGCAGAGAGCGCGCTCCGCCGTCGATCAATCAGCGTCGTGACGGATGTGACGGTTCGACTGAGGCGGAATCGCTTCTGCAGATTCAAATCCGTCCCTTCAGAGCGGACAGCGACAGCTTGCGCAAAAAAAAGCGCCGGACCCCATCAAGGGATCCGGCGCCGAGACATCTTTGGGAGAAGGTCTTTGTCTCAGAAGGTGTAGCGTACGCCCGCGAAAAACTGGCGGCCGGTGTGGGTGTGGACGTTCAAGCGGTCCGAGGCGTCGACGTACAGATCGTTGAACTCGTCCGTCAGGTTGATGCCCTCGATGCTGAATTTCAGCCTTTCGGTGATGTTGTAGGAGGCCTGGGCGTCGAAGTTCAGGGTCTCGTTCGTGCCGTGGACGCTGTTGCCGTCATTGCCCGGAACCTGGGTCAGGTAGCCCTGGCGATAGGCCGCCGAACCCCGGATCGAGAAGCGGTCGGTCTCGTAGTAGAGCGTGAAGTTGGCGGCGTTCTTGGACAGGCCGACCAGCGTCTGGTTGATCGTCGGCGCGCCGGGCGTCGTCGAGGTCAGATACTCAATATCGGAGTCGACGAAGGTGTAGTTGGCCTGGACGCCGAAGTTCTCCAGCCAGCCCGGCAGGAAATCCAGACGCTTCTGAGCATTGAGCTCGAAGCCCTTCAGTTCACCGCCAGGCGAGTTGACCGGTTGCGATGTCCGGAAGTTGTCCGTTGCGGTGGCCGAGGTTCCGGTCAGCAGGGACGTCGGCAGACCGAGCTGGTTGAACGGGATGTTCTGGCTGAGGTTCTGAACGAAGGTGTCGAACTTCTTGTAGAAGATGCCGATGGCGAACAGGCTGTCCGCGTCAGGATAGTACTCCAGCGAAAAGTCCAGATTCTTGGACTTGGTCGGCTCGATCAGAGGGTTACCGGTCGAGTAGGTGTAGTTGGCCCCCTGGATGCCGACGTCTCCGCCCGGGCTGAGGCTGCCGATCGATGGACGCGAGATGGTCTCTGCCGCGCTGAGGCGTGCGACGACGTCCTCACGCAGATCCACGGCTAGGTTTGCCGAAGGCAGCCACAGGTCGTAGGTCCGCTCGGCATCGACCAGATCGATGACGGTGGCCGCACCCGTGCCTCGCGCCGCGTAACCCGTCGAATACTGGTCGGTCTTCACATAGCGAGCGCCGGCGTCGCCGCGGAAGGGCAATCCAAAGGCGTCGAAGCGGAAGTCGGCCTGAACGTAGGCGCCGGTGTCTTTCTCATCGACGGTGATGAACTGGCCCCGGGCCGACGAGTTGTTGGTGCTCGTCAGGGCATAGATGCCGGTGTTCGAATAGATGTTGTAGATCGCGTTGAAGGCATTGATGTCCGGCACCAGCCACGACGTCACATTCGTCGACGGCATATCCAGATTGCGACCGAAGCCGCTGTAGACGCGAGACACCTCGGCCAGCTGCGCGGGCGTCAGGGTCTGAACCACCGTCTCGGTGGTGCGGTACTGGCCCTCGGAGTCGAACTGGAAGCGACGGTAGTCGATGCCGGCCTTCAGGGTGACGGCATCGTTCAGATCGTACTCGCCATAGCCTTTGGCTGTCGTGAAGCGGTTCAGCACCGAGTTCGGACGAAGCCGGACCTCGGACGTGCCGTTGTTCATCGACCAGTTCGCCGGAAGCGTCGGGTCGAAGTTCAGGCCGATGGCAGGCAGACGGCTGCGGAAATCGTAGCTGTAGCCCTGCGAGTTGGAGCGATCGAACGTGATGATGGTCGAGATCGGGTTGGAAAACTCCGATTGCGAATACCCTCCAATGAAGCCCAGCCGGAACCGGTCCGTCATGTCGCGGGTCGCGGTGAAAGTATACTGCTGGAACTCGGTCTGGAGCTCGTCGTGGGCCGCTTGGGTGCGTAGATCGACGTTGTCGAACACGCCCTGGACGAGGCTACGGTTCCCATCGACCGTGCCCGATCGGATGATGGTTTCAGGACGGCCGGTGGCGTTGGTACGGCTGAACCCGATCGCTTGGAGCTGGGCTTCGTCGCGCGTGCTCGTCACGTTGGAGTACAACACGTCCAGCGAAATGAGGGTGCTGTCGTCAGGCCGGAACTGGAAAGCGCCGGTCAGGCCCAGACGCTCCGAGTTGATGTCGTAGCTGACGTAGGCCGGGATGCGGGGATGAAAGATGCCGACCGCAGGATCGGTGCTGTTGATCTGGGCGATCGTATAGCCCGGCAGAGTCGATGCCGCGTTGAAGCCACCCGTCGTGCCGTTCGAACCACCGAAACCCCAACGCGAGATGTTGGCGCCTTCCTCCAGGATGTGACGCTCTTCGTAGGCGGCAGAGATCAGGGCGCCGAACCTGCCGTCCATCCAGGTGCGGGACGCCAGGGCGGTGAACCGCGGGGTCACGTCGCGCGCCAGATCGTTGTAGCTCGCCTGGGCGCCGACCACGAAGGTCGGCTCGCGATAATCGAAGGGTCGGGCGGTCTGCAGATCGACCGTAGCCCCGAGGGATCCCTCCTCCACGTCCGCAGAGGCCGATTTGCGCACCGTCAGGCTGTTGAACAGCTCGGATGCAAACATGTTGAAGTCGAAGCCGCGGGTCCGGTTGGTGCCCCCCGAGTTGGCGGTGCCGCCCGTGGTGGCGATGGCCTCCATGCCGTTGACGCGGACGCGGGTGTATTCAGAGCCGAGTCCGCGAACCGAGATCTGACGACCCTCGCCATTCACGCGCGTGATGGCGACGCCGGGCACCCGCTGCAGCGACTCAGCCAGGTTTAGGTCTGGGAAGTCGGCGATGTCTTCGGCGCGGATGACGTCGACGACGCCGCTTTCGTTACGCTTGGCGTTGATGGCGCTCTGCAGGCTGGCGCGGAAGCCGGTAACGATGATCTCATCGACCTGGGACGCATCATTGTCCTGAGCCGGCGCCGGAGCCGGAGCGGTCTGTGCATTCGCAGCACCGGCCGCGAGGGCCAGCGTCAGGACGCCGATCGATGCGCCGGTCTTCAAGGCCAGATGGAATCCGTGCGTGATCCGCATGACTTGATCTCCTCCCCATGCCCGCGTGTCGCGGGTCGTTATCGTTGCCGCTCCGGTGACCGGGGTGGCGTTGAGCAGACCATAGGAGGGCGGTATCGGCACAGGCCAATCCCAATCAGGCATGAACCGATACAGGCCTTGAACCGATGCCTTACCGCAGAGGACGGTATCGATCCGCCTGATCCATGCCCGTAGTGGATCGGTCGATAGGCGTTTTGGCTTAGACGGGTCCGGACCCGTCTCCTAGAGTTCGAGCCTGCGGCGCCACAGAAGCGTCGATGAGGCGCCGACCGGCGTCGAGGGACGGAAAACCGATCGGACAGCTGGACGCCCAACGTCCGGACCAGATGGCGGAGCCTTCGTTCGAAACGCGAGGAGACCGCATGACCGACGCCGCGCCCAAGCGCACACGGGTCCGCTTCCTGATCCTGCTGCTGATCTTCCTGTTGACGACGATCAACTATGCGGATCGCTCCACATTCTCGATCGCGGGTGATGCAGCGTCGGAGGACCTTGGTCTGAACCCGGTTCAGATGGGCTACATCTTGTCGGCCTTCGCCTGGGCCTACGTTCTGGGACAGATCCCCGGCGGGGCTCTGCTGGACCGGTTCGGGACCAAGCTGATCTATGCGCTGGCCATCGCCCTGTGGTCGTTCTTCACCTTGATCCAGGGTTTCTCAGGCTTCCTGACGGGCGGGATGATCTTCGCCGGCCTTTTCGCCATGCGATTCATGGTGGGCTTGGCCGAAAGCCCGTCTTTCCCCGGTAACGCCCGTCTGGTCGCCGCCTGGTTTCCAGGGTCCGAGCGCGGCACGGCGTCCGCCATCTTCAACTCGGCGCAATACTTCTCGCTGGTGGTGTTCGCGCCCCTGATGGGGTGGCTGGTCCACACCTACGACTGGCATTCGGTGTTCTTCGTCATGGGCGGGCTGGGGCTGGTCGCAGCGATCGTGTTCTGGAAGCTGATCCACTCACCCGTCGAACACCCCGCGATCAACCAGGCCGAGCTTGATTACATCGAGGCCGGCGGCGGGCTGATCCGGATGGAGGACAAGGTGGTCAAGGCCAGCGCCTTCACCTGGGCCAACGTCAAACAGGTGCTGTCCAGCCGCATGCTGATCGGCGTGTTCATCGGCCAGTACGGCATCAATGTGCTGACCTATTTCTTCGTCACCTGGTTCCCGATCTATCTGGTCAAGGAGCGGGGGCTGAACATTCTGGAGGCCGGGTTCGCGGCTGCCGCGCCCGCCATGTGCGGTTTCATCGGCGGGGTGCTTGGCGGGGTCATTTCGGACTTCTTGCTGAAGCGGACCGGATCGCTGACCATCGCGAGGAAGACGCCGCTGCTGATCGGCATGGTGCTGGCCTCCACCATCATCGCCTGCGTGTACATCCAGCAGGAATGGCTGATCATCGTCGTGATGGCGCTGGCCTTCTTCGGCAAGGGCGTGGCGTCGCTGGGCTGGGCCGTGGTGTCCGACACCTCGCCCAAGGAGCTGGTCGGCGTGACCGGCGGCATCTTCAACACCTTCGGCAACACGGCCGGCATCGTGACGCCCATCGTCATCGGCTACATCGTCGCCGGGACCGGATCGTTCGACGGTGCCCTGTGGTTCGTGGGGCTGCACTGCATCCTGGTGGTCGCCGCCTATTTCCTGATCACGGGCAAGATCGAACGCCTGACCCTCAAGACCGGAGTGACCGCCTGATGGCCGCGACACGTCGATGGGTTCTGGGCGGGGTCGGTCTCGCCGCCGTCGCGACGGCCCTGCCCCGCCGGGCCTCGGCCGCAACGCTGATCACGATCGACACGCCGATGGCGCCGCCGACCTGGGCCCTGCTGCAACGCGAGCTTCTGCGCGCAAATGCCGAGGCCTGCGAGGTCTTCTACAATCGGTATTTCGACGCGCGGGGCTATTTCCTGTGCTTCGAGCGATGGGGGGCGAACGACGGCCCCGACGACGCGATCGAGAACGTCAACGGCTGGCCTCAGCTGCATGCGCTGGGCGGCGCCGACATCGTCAAGTCGATGTACACCCAGGCCTGGGAAGGCCACCTGCGCCAGTTCACCGAGGCGAAGACCACCGAGGTCGAGATCGCTCGCGAAGGGATGTTCTTCAAGGAGTTCAACGTCCAGCTGGACTGGGCCCACCACTCCGAAGAGATGACGATGTTCAACGTCCAGGGGCTGTCGGACCCCTACAGCGGACGGTTCCAGGATCGCGCCCGCCGATTCAGCGCCATGTATATGGGCGAGGATCCTCACGCCCCGAACTACGATCCCGAGCACAAGCTGATCCGCAGCCTGATGAATGGCTCGCGCGGGCCGATGCTGAGGAAGGCGACCGCGCTGGACTGGGCCGGCGATCCGTTCGAGGTCGAGAACCGGTTCTTCATGGAGCACGGCGAGACCAGCTACGAGCAGACGCTGGAGCACTATGTCGAATACACCGACGTGGTCGGCGACCACCCGCTGAACCTGTTCTCGACCACCCTGGCGCTGAACGCCTTCATGATCGACCAGGAGCCGAAGTATCGAGACTGGCTGCTCGGCTATGTCGATGCCTGGGCCGAGCGGGCTGAGGCCAACGACGATCTATTGCCCTCCAACGTCGGGCGCGACGGCGTCATCGGGTCTGATGCGGACGGCGACTGGTGGGGTGGGGCCTATGGCTGGGGCTTTTCGCCGATCAATCCGACGACGGGTTTGCGCGAGGATCGCAATCGTGTGTCACGCACGATCATCGGCTTCTTGAACGCTTACCTGCTGACCGGCGATGACAAATATCTGCAGACCTGGCGGCGTCAGGTCGATGCGATGAACGCCCAGCGACGCACGGTCGACGGCAAGGTTCAGCATCCGACCATGTATGGGCCGGACGGCTGGTATGGCTGGAAGGACGGGCTGAACCAGGCGAACAGCCTCGACATCTGGTGGTTCTCGATGAAGGCCTCGGATCGGGCGCGCGCACCGGCGCATCCGTGGGTCGACTACCTGGAAGGCAAGGACCCGACCTGGCCCGAGACGGCGCTGCGCCGCGACCTGGCCCGCGTCGCAGAGATGGCCAAGGCCGAGCGCGAGGACACCTCGACGCCCGACACGCGGCTGGCCGATGCGGTGCTGGAGTTCAACCCCGCCAGCGTCACCGCCCTGATGCAGACGATGATGGGGGCTTTGCACATCGCACGTCCCGCCTGGTCTCCCAGCTCGGCCAACGTCGGGGGATCACCGCTATATGCCCGACTGAGGTATTTCGACACCGACCGCAGACGCGCGGGCGTGCCGGAGGACGTTGCCGCCCTGGTCCAGACGATGACCGCCGATGCGACGACCGTCACCCTGGTCAACGTCAGCACGACCGAGGCCCGCAACGTGGTCATCCAGGGCGGCGGTTACGGCGAGCATCAGATCCGCAGCCTGGATTCCGGCGACGGCGTGAAGCCGGTGGATGCGTCGTCTGTTGCGGTGCATCTGGCTCCCGGTGCGGGTGCCACGCTGACCCTGGCCATGGACCGGTACGTCAACGCCCCGACCCTGTCATTCCCTTGGGATCGCTGACATGCGGTTGAGCCTCGCACTGGCGGCATCGGTTGCTTTGCTTGCTTCTCCCGCCGCGGCGCAGAGCCGGTGGGCGCCGGCCTGGCTGTTTCCGCCGTCGTCGAACGAGGGGCCGGTCGCGCCGCCGCGCATTCCCGCACCGGGCGCTCGACCTGATCCGCGCGGTCCGATCGGCCCGACCGTGGTGCGCGACGCGACCCTGACCCAGATGTTCCAGGTGGCCGCAGCCGGTGAGCGGGTTCGCCTGCGCGTGTCCAACGATCATGGCACGGCGCCGCTTCGGCTGGGCTCCGTCATCCTGACTCGTGCGGGTGAGGACGGCCATGCCGGGACTGACGCTACACCTTTGACGTTCGATGGCCAGGGCGCGGTGGCACTGCCCGCGGGCTCATCCCGCCTGTCCGATCCAGTGTCGCTGCCGGTGCGTGCGCTGGAGCGGCTGACCGTCACCGTGACCTATCTCGGCGAAGCCATCCTGCCCGCCCACGTCGTGCGTCAGTGGATGACGACACAGGCGGAACCAGCACCGGTCGGGATGCGGCTGGGCGCCGTCGCGTCGGGGCTGGAGGTCGAGACCGACCGCGCCCTGCCCGTCATCGTGATTTTTGGTGACTCGATCACCGAGGGCGTCGGATCGACGCCGGGTGCCGGCGGCTGGCCCGAAGCGTTCAACGCACGGATGATCGAGGCCGGGGCGGATTGGACCGTCCTGAACGCCGGCATCGGCGGCAACCGCGTTCTGCATCAGGGCACCGGGCCGAGTGCGCTGGGCCGTCTCGACAGCGACGTGCTGGCGATCGCAGACGTCCGCTGCATGATCCTGATGGAGGGCATCAACGACATCGGCCGCCCGACCATCGCGGCCTATTCCCACGAGGCGATCGACGCCGACGACCTGATCGCCGGCTATCGCCAGATCATCGAGCGGGCCCATGCGCGCGGGCTGAGGGTCATCGGCGTGACCCTGACCCCGTTCGAGGGCGCCCATTATTACAGCACAGGCGGTGAAGCGATCCGGCAGGCGGTCAACGCATTCATCCGGACCCCAGGGGCCTTCGATGCCATGCTGGATTTCGACGCCCTGATCCGCGATCCGGCGACACCGACGCGCGTTCGTACCGACCTTCAGAGCGGCGACTGGCTGCATCCGTCAGACGCAGGCTATGCGGCGATGGCGGCATCGATCCCGCTGGATATCTGCGACTAGGTTCCCTGCTTCAGGAACGGCGCGACCTGGAACAGGCGGCGCTCGTCGGCGCGGGGGTCGTCCGCCGAGCGGGTGTCCACGTCGAAGATCATCGTCGGGCGGCGATCAAGATCGTAGGGTTCCCACGCCGGGATGGCGGCGTTGTTCGGATCACCGGTTTTGGCGAAGGCGATGAAGGTCTCGCTCATCCGTCGCGCCACCTCCAGCGCCTGCGCTCCTGTGCCCGTCTTGGACGTCGGCTTGTCGCAGTTGTCGAAGGCGAGGGCGATGTCGAAGGCGTGGTAGGCCCCCAGCCTCGGCTCGACCGGCGAGCCGAAATCCAGCTGATACATCCAGGTCCGGTCTCCCAGCTTCGCCCGCTCCTGGGCCTGGATCAGATGGCCGGGGCGTGACCGGCCACAGGTCGCGGCGGCGAAAAAGACGTCAACGGGCGACATCTGCGGAAACTTCGCGCGGTACCAGTCGACGACATACTGGGCATTCAGATCGACCACGAACTCGGGGGCCAGCTTGGCCGCGACGGTATCCCAGGTCAGGGCGAAGTTGCGTTCGTCATTGGCGGTAAAAGCCCGCGCCTCGTCGTGAGTATTGCCGATAATCATCGGGATGTGGGCGCTCTCGCGAGGGGCGTCGGGGACGAAAGGGTGCCTGGGCAGGGTGTCGTGATCCATCACGGAATGGAAAAAGAGGCCGCCCTTCTCGATCGGGTCACGCAAGGCGAGAGCCTCGACCAGCCGCCCCGTGGACACCTCGGTCAGCCCGGCGGCGCGGTCGGCACCCAGACCCAGATGATCCAGCAGCGCCCGCGTCCGCAGTTCAGCGTGCTGAGGCCCCATGGCGGTGACGTGCTGTCCGCTCATGGTGATGACCTTGTGGAACAGGCCGGCGGCCGAAGGCATGGCCATCAGGGTTACCAGCTTGGCCCCGCCCCCCGACTGTCCGAAGACGGTGACGTTGGTCGGGTCGCCGCCGAACGCCGCGATCGAGTCCCGTACCCATTCCAGCGCCAGCATGATGTCCAGGTTGCCGATGCTGCCCGACTGGCGAAACGCGTCTGGCATCAGCTGACCCAGGCCGTTGTAGCCAAACAGGTTCAGTCGGTGGTTCAAGGTCACCACCACCACATCACCGCGACGGCACAGGGCGACACCGTCGTACAGCGGCGAGGACCCCGACCCGTTCGCGTGGGCTCCGCCATGGACATAGACCATCACCGGCCGCCCTCCCCCGTCCGCCAGGCCGGGCGTCCAGACGTTCAGGAACAGACAGTCCTCCGACTGGTCCGGCTCCGCACTTGCCTGCGGCGAGGCCGCGCCATAGGCCGTCGCCTCCCGCACCTCGGTCCAGGCCTCAGGCGCGACGGCAGGCCGAAACCGCCGAGACTCCGTGTCCGCGCCGTAACGAACGCCCTTGAACACCTTGATCCCGCGATCGACATAGCCCCGCACCGGGCCGTGCCGGGTCATCGCGACGGGCGACGCCGCCTCCGCCATGGAGCCGATCGGCAGAGCCCCAACAAGACCCAGGGCGGCGGCTGAGCCGACCACCATGCGGCGTGACGGGTGGTTCATCGCGATCTCCTTCAGGACGGAACCTGCGCCTCCGCCTCTGCCTCGATCAGGGCCAGAAGGGGCTTCAGGCTGGGATTGTCGTTGTCGCGACGCCAAGAGACGAACAGCTCGACCGGGCGAGCCGGCGTGATGTCCAGAGGCCGGAACTCGACGTCCTCGAAATGCAGCCGCATGGCCGCCTCGGGCACCACGGCCGCGCCGATCCGCGCGTGGACGAGGGCCAGCATCGAGTGGATCTGGCTCATATGCTGCACATAGACGGGCGATACCCCGGCTGCATCGAACAGGCCGGTCAGCATGGCGTGGAAATAGCCAGCGCCCTCCGGGGCATACATTACCATCGGCAGGGCGTCGAAATCCGCCAGGGTCAGCCGATCCTGCGCCAGACGCGGATCGCCCGCCGGCAGGGCCGCGACCAGAGGCTCGGTCATTACCCGCACCTTGTCGAACTCGGGCCGGGTCAGGGGCGGCCGAATGAGGCCCAGGTCGATGCGGCCGGTCAGCAACGCCTCGGTCTGCTCGCCCGTCACCATCTCGCGCAGCGTCAGGTTCACATTGGGAAAGTGCGTCTGACCCAGGTGCACCAGCTTGGGCAGGAAGCTATAGCCGGACGCGGCGGTGAACCCGACCGCGACCCGGCCCGTCTCGCCGCTGGCCACCTTGCGGATCGTCAGGGCCGCGCTTTCAGACAGCCGGATAATGCGCCGGGCTTCGATCAGGAAGGTCCGACCCGCAGGCGTCAGTCGCACGGACCGGCTGGTGCGATCCAGAAGCACGACACCCAGGATGCGCTCCAGCAACTGCACCTGTCGGCTGAGCGGCGGCTGGGTCATGTTCAGGCGGACGGCCGCCCGGCCGAAATGCAGCTCGTCGGCCACGGCCACGAAACAGCGGAGCTGGCTCAGTTCGAACATCGGCGCAGTCCCTCTGTGGGTGGGACCGAACACTCTAGGCCTCTCTCGTCCGCCCGGACAGGGCGCGCGATCAGCCGTTCGCCGCCAGCTTGGGCGCCGCCGGTTGCACGCGGGCGATCAGTGCCGCCAGCTCGCCGAGCTCCTGATCGTTCAGGTCGGTCAAGGGCGTGCGGACCGGACCGGCCGTGCGGCCGATGGCGGTCATGCCCGCCTTGACTATCGACACGGCATAACCGCGGCCTTTGTTGCGCAGGGCGACGTAGGGGAGCACGAAATCGCGCAAGCCCGCCATGATCGTCGCGTGATCGCGAGCGCGCACGGCCTTGTAGAAGTCCAGGGCGAAGTCCGGCACGAAGTTGAAGATAGCCGAGGAATAGGTGGTGACGCCCATCTCCAGATAGGCGGGCGCAAACGTCTCCGCCGTCGGTAGGCCGCCGACATAGGTCAGGCGATCGCCCATCCGCGCGTAGACCCGCATCATCAGCTCGATGTCACCGACGCCGTCCTTGAATCCGACCAGGTTGGGGTTGCGGTCGCACAGACCGGCGAGGGTGTCCTCGTTCAGCACGGCGTTGTCGCGGTTATAGACAATGACACCCAGAGACGTGGACTTGCAGACCGCCTCGACGTGGGCGGCGAGGCCTTCCTGGCCCGGGAACATCAGATAGGGCGGCAGCAGCAACAGACCGTCCGCACCGGCCGCCTCGGCCGATTGCGCCATCTGAACCGCCATGGCCGTACCGTGACCACAGCCCGCAACCACCGGCGTCCGACCGGCCGTCTCAGCCACGGCGGCCTTGACGACCGTTTCGACCTCGGACGGCAGCAGGGAGAAGAACTCACCGGTGCCGCCGGCGGCGAACAGGCCCGCCAGTTCGTACTGCAGCATCCAGTCGCAGTGCTCGCGGTAGTCGGCCTCGACGAACTGGCCCGCCTTGTCGAAATGGGTGACGGGGAAGGACAGCAGTCCGCCGCCGATCGTGGCGGCCATCTCGGTCGGGGTCATTCTGGACATCTGCAAATCCCTATTGGCGGCGTCGTGCGCCGAGCGCTGTCGCCGCGCCATTGCCCGAACGCTATCGACCCGTCCGCCGGGGGTCTAAGCCAAAGCCGCTATCGACCGATGCGGCTTTTGGCTTGATGCATGCCGGTAATCGCCTTGATGGCCGAACCCCGGAGTTTAAACACGGCGGGCACGCATTTCAGGATACCGCCATGACCGATACCCTCGAGCTGTCCCATTGGATCGACGGCGAGAAGGTCTCTTCCGATCGCCCGTCGGAGAGCCTCAATCCCTCGGACACGCGCCAGGTCGTTGCCCGGACACCGGACGGATCCCAGGCCGACGTCGACGCCGCCGTCGCCGCCGCCAAGGCTGCCTTTCCCGCTTGGTCCGAGGCCAGCCCCGAGGTCCGTTCCGACATCCTGGACCGTGCGTCCAACCTTCTGATGGAACGGCGCGAAAGCGTCGGCCGCCTGCTGTCGCGCGAAGAAGGCAAGACCCTGCCCGAAGGAATCGGCGAGACGGTCCGGGCTGCGCGCATCCTGAAATACTTCGCCGGCGAGGCCCTGCGGGTACACGGCCAGAACCTGATGTCTGTCCGGCCGGGCGTCGAGATCCAGACCTATCGCCAGGCGGTCGGCGTCTACGGCCTGATCACGCCCTGGAACTTTCCCATCGCCATCCCCGCCTGGAAGATGGCCCCGGCGTTGGCCTTCGGAAACACGGTCGTCATCAAGCCGGCCGGCCACACGCCCGCGACGGCCGAAGCTCTGGTCGCCATCCTGCACGAGGCGGGCCTGCCCAAGGGTGTGGTCAATATGGTCATCGGGCGCGGCCGGGTCGGTCAGGCCATCGTCGATCACCCCGACGTGGACGCGCTCAGCTTCACCGGGTCGCAAGGCGTGGGCGCGGGCGTGGCTCTGGGCGCCATCCAGCGTCAGGCGCGGGTGCAGCTGGAAATGGGCGGCAAAAATCCGCTGATCGTCATGGACGACGCCGAGCTGGATCGTGCCGTGCAGATCGCGCTGGACGGCTCCTTTTTCGCCACGGGCCAGCGCTGCACCGCCTCCAGCCGACTGATCGTCCAGGACGGTATCCACGATCGCTTCGTCCAGGCCCTGGCCGAAAAGGTCGGCGCCCTGAAGGTCGGCGATGCCCTGGATCCGACCACCCAGATGGGCCCGGCGGTCTCCGAGGATCAGATGGAGACCAGCTACAAGTACATCGACACCGCGCGCGCCGACGGCGGCCGCATCGTCACCGGCGGCGACCGTTTGAGCCTCGACGCACCCGGCTGGTACGTCCAGCCGACCCTGATCGCCGACACGACCCCCGACATGCGGATCAACTTCGAGGAGGTCTTCGGGCCTGTCGCCTCGACCCTGCGCGTCAAGGACTACGAGGAGGCCTTGTCGGTCGCCAACGGCGTCGAGTTCGGGCTTTCAGCCGGCATCGTCACCACCAGCCTGAGGCACGCCCGCGACTTCCAGCGGCGCGCCAAGGCCGGGATGGTCATGGTCAACCTGCCGACCGCCGGCGTGGACTACCACGTGCCCTTCGGCGGCTCGAAAAAGTCCAGCTACGGCTCCCGGGAGCAGGGCTTCGCAGCCGTGGAGTTCTTTACGCAGACCAAGACGGCCTACAGTTGGAGCTAAGCCTGCGACCTGCCTCTTTAGGTGGGCATCATTCAGTGGAGACAAATTGGCGTTAGACTGAAGGCACCGCCACCTTCTTGAGTCTCAATGGCCGAGTAGCACCCCCCGGCGGCTGGCGCTAAAGGCTCTGGGTCGTTCGTCTTTCCCGCCCGTTTCGCCGATTTGATCTCTGTGTGCGCGCCCATTGGGCGCATCAATCGCCGGGCGTTCGCCGCAGCGAGACTAGGTGTGCTTTCTCCGCACACGTGCAACCCCTACCAAGGCGCGATCGCCGGCTCTTGACGGACATGGTCCAGCCATGCCGCTTGAGAATGGAAGTCCAGGCCACGGTCCCAGAAGGAGCCCATGGCGAAGGTGAAGGGCTGGCCGGGGGTGACGGAGATGAGCATCAGGTGATTGTCGGCATCCTGGGCGAAGCTGAGGACGCGACGGGGGTCGGTCCGCAAGGCGATGCCGAGCGAGCCATGCTCCTGATCGGCCGGTTCCTGAAAGGCCATCAGACCGGCGTCGGCTTCCTGGATCAGGCTTCCGGCGTCACTGCCGATCTTGCGCCGGGCGATCCCCAGGCCGACGACGAGCGGGTCGGTGGTGTCGGACCACAGAGTCGAGGTCAGCTGGGTGAAACTGGAGCCGAGCGCGAGCGAGACCTCTCTGCGCTCCCACACTCGCCGGACCACATCGACCGGCCAAGGGGCGTATTCGACGGCGAATCTGGCGCTGTCCCCACCGCTCTGGGTGATCTCGTGGCGGGCGAAGTTGCGCGAGGTCCACAGCTTGTTGTCGTGCCAGACGCCCAGACCGCCTGCCCCTCGGCTCTGGCCGACGCTGTAGTAGTCCAGGCCTTCGCCGCGATCGACGTGATAGGCGCGGGACGCGATCTGGCGATCCATGAAGGGCCAGCGCACTGACTTGACCCAGACATCGATACCGGACCCGGACGGCGGCTCAGCGGCCTGGAGAGCGGGGCCATAGATGCGGTGGGCGACGCGGTCGTTCTCCCAGATCAGGTCGTCGTATCGTTCGGGCACGAAGCGGGCGATTGCGCGGGGGCGGCGGGCGGCATCGTCCAGCTGTGTGCCTGCAGCGGGCGTGATCTGGGCCAGGCTGCCAACAGGAAGGCCGATCAACGACGTGCTGGCAAGCCCCGTCACGATTCGCCTGCGATCGACGGTCAAGGGCGGGCCTCGGTGGGTGGCTCGCATTCGCTGGTGGGCGACGCGATGATGGTGAGGTCTTCGAGGGACAGTACGGTTCCGGCTTCGGCGCTGATCTGTATCGACGAGATGCGCGTCGCCTCGCCGTCGGCGAGACAACGGAGCGGGAGGGTCGCGGTCTGCCAATCCCCGGCCGAGAGCGGGACGCTGGTCCGCCCGATCGTGAGAGTCGCCGGATTTTCAGTGCGATAGCGGATCGACACGGCGAGAGAAGGATCGATGGAGGTAGGCGGTCCCCCTATGACAATCCGTGCGCCGTCGCCGGTGAAGCGGAACTCGCGGGCGGACTCCTGGGCCTTTCCGTCGATCGGCGTCATGGTCAGGGCGCCGGTCAGGCTCGACGCCGGGCCGGGTCGCTCTACGCGGAAGTTTCCAGAGGCGTCCCGCAGGGTCACAGACCACGGCGCGATGAAGCGGCCCGCGGCGAAGATCCTAGGCAGCTCCGTGGTGCCTTCCGCCAGACCCGGGTCCTCAGACAGGGCGCTGATCTGGCCCGGCTGGCCGTAGGACAGGCCGTAGCCGAAGGGGAACTGCGGATCATAGCCCGGTCCGCCGAGGTTCTGGGGCTGCTGTCCCGCGCTGCGGGGCCAGGAGAAGCCGAGCCAGCCGGTGAAGTCGTGGCGAGCCGCTCCGTCCACATCCGCCACGAGCACATCGGCTACGCCTCCGCCCTCGCTGCCCGGCAGCCAGGCGGCGACGAAGGCGTCTGAGGCGTTGATCTCGGGGTTGATCCACAACGGCCGGCCGGACAGGAAGACCGACACCGTGGGTATGCCCGCCGCCTGCAGGCGTCGCAGGGTCTCCAGCGGGCCGGTTGGGGCGAAATCCAGCGTCTCCTGGTCGCCATAGTATTCCGCGTACGGCGTCTCGCCGAAGACCACGATGGCCACGTCTGGCGGCGTCTCGAACGCGCCATCGGCCGACAGCGTGGCCTGGCCGCCAGCGGCGGTGACGGCTTCGTCGAGCCCGCTCCAGATCGACTGGCCGCCGGGGAAGTCCGCATTGATGTTGCCGACGCCCTGCCAGCCGATGGTCCAGCCTCCCGCCGCCAGACCGATGTCGTCCGCCGCCGACCCCACGACCAGCACGCGCGCGCCGGGTCGGATGGGCAGGACAGCGTTCTGGTTCTTGAGCAGCACCAACGACTGGCGCACTGCTCGACGAGCCAGGGCGCGGTGATCGGGCGAGCCGATGACCTCAAACCGGCCTTCGATCGGGTCGGCGGCGTCGAATACGCCGGCCGCGATCTTGGCGCGCAGGATGCGGGATACGGCCTCGTCCAGGCGAGCGGCCGAGATTTCACCGGACCGCGCCTGGGCCAGGGTGTTGTCGAACAGAGCCTTCCAGGCGTTGGGCGCCATGAACATGTCGAGCCCGGCGTTGATCGCGGATGGGCAGCTGTCAGAGCGGCACCCCGGCAGCGCCGCATGCGCGTCCCAGTCGCCGATCAGCAGACCCTGAAAGCCCAGCGGTCCGCGAAGGACGTCTGTCAGCAAGGAGCGGTTGCCGGTGTGCTTCTCGCCGTTCCAGCTGGAGAAGGAGACCATGATGGACAAAACGCCGGCGTCGATCGCCTCGCGATAGCCGGACAGGTGGACATCGATCAGCGCCTGTTCGGAGACCGCCGCATCGCCCCGGTCGCGACCGTCGGTGGTGCCGCCGTCGGCCAGGAAATGCTTGGCCGATCCCATGACACGGCCGGACGCCAGGCCCGCGCCGTCTCGGAGTTCGCCTTGTAGCCCGTGGACCAGGGCAGCGGCGTAGTCGCGGGCGACGGCGGGGTCTTCGGAGAAGCCCTCATAGGTCCGGCCCCAGCGGTCGTCGCGCGGCACGGCCAGGGTCGGGGCGAAGGTCCAATCGACGCCGGTCGCGGCGACCTCCTCGGCCGTGGCCTGGGCGATGGCCCCGACGAGAGCGGCATCGCGCGCGGCGCCCAAGCCGATGTTGTGCGGGAAGATCGTGGCCCCAACGATATTGGCGTGGCCGTGCACGGCGTCGACGCCTAACAGCAGGGGGACAGCCGCGCCGGGCCTCGCAGCGGCGGCGGCGCGAAAGGCGCGGGAAAGGTCGAGCCAGGCCTGAGGGCCAGATCGCTCGTCGCCGTTCGGCGAAGAACTGCCGCCCGCCAGGATCGACCCGATCGGATAGGCGGCGAGGTCAGCGGGCGTGATCGAACCGATATCGGCCTGGATCAGCTGACCGACCTTCTCCTCGATTGTCATGGAGGCGAGCAGCTTGCGGACCCGGGCCTCGGTCACAGGCCCGGTCAGGGCGCCGGGGCTATGCGAAGTCGGCCAGAGGTCGGGATGGGCGACAGCGTCCTGGGCCAGGGCGGGCAAGGCGATCATCAGTGCAAGCACGCTCGCCGCGACGCCGGCACACAGTTGGCTGGGGCCAAGTCGGGCTACCAATTGAACATGGTCCCGTCCTCAAGGCGGTTCACCGGCAGGTAGGCGCGCCGATAGGGATGGGTCGCGGCCAGCGCCTCGTCCAGATCGACACCCAGTCCCGGCGCATCGCCAGGGTGCAGCATACCGTCCTCAAAGCCGTAATGGTGCGGGAAGACGGCGTCAGTCTCCGGCGTGTGGCGCATGTATTCCTGGATGCCGAAGTTAGGCACCGACATGCCGAAGTGCAGGGCCGCGGCCATCGTCACCGGCGACAGGTCGGTCGCGCCATGGCAGCCGGTGCGGACATGATGCAGGTCCGCCAGGGCCGCGATGCGTCGGAGATGTGTCAGGCCGCCGGCATGAACCACGGTCGCACGCACGAAGTCGATCAGGCCCTCTTCGATCAGGGTCTTGCAGTCCCAGATGGACGAGAAGATCTCGCCCACCGCCAGAGGCGTCGTGGTGTGCTGGCGGATGGTGCGGAAGGCCGCCTGGTTCTCGGCAGGGACGGCGTCTTCCAGCCAGAACGGGCGGTAGGGTTCCAGATCCTTGCCCAGCCGCCCGGCCTCGATCGGCGTCAGACGATGGTGCACATCGTGCAGAAGGTGCACTTCCCAGCCCAGGGCTTCGCGCGCGGCGGCGAACAGGGCGGGGACGCTCTGCAGATATCGGGCGGTGGACCAGGTGTTCTCGGTCGGCAGGTCAGCGTCGGCGGGCTCGTAGAACATCTTGTCGCGCGACACGCCGTAGGTGCTCTTCAG
>JAZKHL010000008.1:0-16119 GCA_040385365.1 Pseudomonadota bacterium
GCGTGGCGTTCAGGTTGAGCGGCGTCGGCTCCTCGCCGCCCAGCATCTCGACCAGACCGTCATACACGATCTTGATGACCTGATCGGCCGGCCGGACGGAGCGGATGACCTCTTCGCCGGTCGCCTTCTCGGTGGCGAAGGCGATAAAGTCCTTGACGACGGGCAGGGCGACGTCGGCCTCCAGCAGGGCCACGCGCACTTCGCGCATCGCCTCGGCCACGTCCTTTTCGGACAGGGCGCCGCGCCCGGTGATCCGGTCGAAGACGCCTGTCAGCCGCTCGTTCAGAGCCTCGAACATTCACAACCTCATTGCGACGGGTGAAACGGCTCCATACGACAACGGCCCCTGGCGACGATCACGTCGGCAGGGGGTTCTCGCCATCCTCGTCCCAACGGATCGGGGGTCGTGATGGTGGAGACGCGAGGTTCACTTGCGCCGGAAGCGGCGGCTTATGGGGGAAACGGGGCGGTTTGTCGACTCCGGCGGCCGTCGCCTTATCTGAAACAGCATCGCACATCCCGTTTCAGCGTTTGGCTTTCCGAAGACCGGGCGACGAACCGCTGATACGGTCCCGCTTCCAGCCTCCCCGCTGCCCGAGATGACCATGCCCGTTTCCCCCGAACCCGCCGCCGACGATCGCCTGCGCGAGGAGGTGCGCCTGCTGGGCGGCCTGCTCGGCGAGGTGATCCGCGAGGAGGGGGGGCAGGACCTCTACGACCGGATCGAAGCGGTCCGGGTCGCCTCGGTCGGCTACCATCGCCACCCCGGCGCCAAGGGATCGGCCGAGCTGGAACGGTTGCTGAACGAGCTTTCGCTGGATGACGCCGTGGGCCTGGCGCACGGGTTCGCCGTCTTCTCTCTACTCGCCAATGTCGCCGAAGACCGCGCCGGCAAGCGCCGTGCGCGGAGCCAGACCGCCGAGGGGGCTCGGCCCGATACCCCAGAAGGCGCGCTGGCCCGTCTGACCGCCGCGGGTCGGACCGTCGGGGAGGCTCGCGAGCTGTTGTCCGAGGCGTTGATCTCGCCGGTGCTGACGGCCCACCCGTCGGAGGTGCGCAGGAAAAGCGTCATCGACCGTATCGCCACCGTGTCAGACCTGCTGGACGCCTGCGACCGGGACGATCTGGCCTGTGCGCCCGACGTCATGACCGCCGGTCTGCGCCGTCAGACCATCATCCTGTGGGCCACGCGGCTGGTGCGGACGACGGGCCTGGTCGTGCAGGACGAGATCGACACCGTCGTTTCTTTCCTGGAACGGGTGTTCCTGAAAGTCGCGCCGGAGCAGCTGATCGACTGGCGCAGGCGGCTCGACGCGCCGGACCTGAAACCGTTCATCCGCATCGGCGCCTGGGTCGGCGGCGACCGGGACGGCAATCCGAACGTGGATGCGGACGCGCTGCGGGCCGCTTTCGCGACCCCGGCCAAGGCCGTGCTGCGCTATTACCTCGAGACCGTGAACGCCCTGGGCGCCGAGCTCAGCCTGTCGGGTTCGCTGGCGCGGATCAGCCCGGAGCTGAAGGCGCTGGCTGACGGGTCGGGCGACGAGTCTCCTCACCGCGCCGACGAACCCTATCGACGCGCGCTCAGCCAGGTCTATGCCCGCCTGTCCGCGACCCACCCGATCCTGACCGGCCAGACCGCGCCGCGCCCGGCGCCCTTCGCCGCTGCGCCCTACTCTGGCCCGGCGGAGTTCCGCGCCGATCTGGCGGTGCTGCACGACAGCCTGACGGCCAGCCATGGCTACGCCTTCGCCGACGACGGACTGTCGCGCCTGATCGCCACGGTGGATGTGTTCGGATTCCATATGGCGACGCTCGACCTGCGCCAGAATTCAGATGTCCATGCGCGCGTCGTTTCCCATCTTCTGCGCGTCGCCGGGGTCTGTCCCGACTATGCCGCGCTGGACGAGGAGGCGCGGATCGCACTGCTGTCGGCTGAACTATCGACCCCCCGCCTGCTGTTCAGCCCTTATGCCGATTATGACGCCGAGGTGCTCAAGGAACGCGCCATCCTGGCCGCCGCCGCGGAGGCGCTCGGGCGGTTCGGGCCGGATGCGATCCGCACCCATATCGTGTCCAAGACCGATGCGGCCTCCGATCTGCTGGAGGTCTATCTGCTGCTGAAGGAGGTCGGCCTCTATCGCCACGACGAACCCGACGCCTGCCCGATCCAGGCCGCGCCCCTGTTCGAGACCATCGACGACCTGCGCGCCGCCAGACCCACGCTGGAACGCCTGCTGAAAGAGCCGTCCGCCCTCGCCGTCGCCAAGGCCCGGGGCGTCCAGGAAGTCATGATCGGGTATTCCGACTCCAACAAGGACGGCTCCTATCTGACCTCGACCTGGGAGCTGCACGAGGCGTCGCGGGCCCTGCTGAGCGTCACCGAAGCCGTCGGAGTTCGGCTCCAACTGTTCCACGGCCGGGGCGGCGCCGTGGGGCGGGGCGGGGGTTCGAGCTTCGCCGGCGTGCTGTCCCAGCCCACTGGGACGGTGGCCGGCCGTATCCGCATCACCGAACAGGGCGAAGTCATCGCCAACAAATACGGCGAGCCGGACGTCGCCCGCCGGAACCTCGACGCCCTGACTGCGGGGACCCTGCTGGCGTCCCTAGCCCCGCCGCCGGACGAGGCGATGACGGCGAAGCATGGCGCGACGGCTTCGGCCCTGTCGGTCGCATCGATGGCCGCCTATCGGGCGCTGGTCTATGAGACGCCCGGTTTCGTCGACTATTTCCGCGCCGCCACCCCCATCAACGAGATCGCCGAGCTGAAGATCGGCTCGCGACCCACCTCGCGCACCGCCTCCACCGCCATCGAGGACCTGCGCGCCATCCCCTGGGTGCTGAGCTGGAGCCAGAGCCGGGTGATGCTGCCGGGCTGGTTCGGCTTTGGATCGGCCGTCGCGGGCCAGGACATCGAGGAACTGCGCGCCATGGCAGTCGACTGGCCCTTCTTCCGGACCCTGGTCCAGAATATGGAGATGATCATGGCCAAGGCCGACATGACCATCGCCCGGCGCTATGCCGCCCTGGTGCCGGACCAGGCGCTGGCGGCGACGATCTTCGGCGCGCTTCAGGCGGAGTGGGATCGGACCCGCGATGCCGTCCTGGCCATCACGGGACAGACCGATCTGCTGGGCGGCCAGCCCGAACTGGATCGGTTAATCCGACTGCGGATGCCCTATGTCGAGCCGCTGAACCACGTCCAGATCGAGCTTATCCGCAGGCGACGCGGCGGGGACGATGATCCCCGCGTCCGCGAGGGCATCCTGTTGGCGATCAACGGCGTCGCGGCCGGGCTGAGGAACAGCGGGTAGGCGAACAAGGCCACGCTTGATGGCCGCGAATTCATCAAGCGTCGCTTTTCCGCCGCCGTCGCCACATGCGACGGCAACATGGGCGGCCCACTCCTGATCCGTCGCCGACAGAGCGACGAACACACACAGGATCCCACCATGAAGACCTTCGCCGCCGTCTCGGCCTGCGCCCTGACGCTTCTGATCGCGGGAACCGCGTCGGCCGCCGAATATCGCATTCCGTTCGGGGATCTGGACCTGTCGTCGCCCCAGGGCGCGGCTCAGTTCGACCGCCGTGTCTCCAGGGCGTCACGCATCGCCTGCAACGGCGGTACAGCGCTGGAACAGGCCCGGTGCGTGGGTCAGTTCCGAGCCGATGCCAGAGGCGGACTGCCCGCCCATCGTCGCGACGACTACGCCCGCGGCCGATCCGACCGCTCGACCCTCTAGGTCGGCCTCGCGGCGTTGGCGACATCGACGTCAAAGCGAGCGCCGTTCATCGGTTCGCAGCGTTTCGAAACTAATCTGGTCGCCTTGAACATGGCGACCCGCATGACTGCACACACCCATGACCCGGACCCGGCCTCTGTCGCCTTGCAGGCGATGGAGGCCGGCGGCGCGGGCTGGTGGCGGGTGCTGGATACCGAGACGGCGTGGTGGTCGCCGACCATGTTCGACCTGTTTGGCCTGCCGCGCGACATGGGCATGCCGACCTTCCAGACCCTCTACAGTCTCTACCACCCCGACGATTCTCCCCGCGCTGCGCGGGCGATGCACAAGCTGCTCACCACGGACGAGCCGGTCACCCTTCGCTACCGGGCGATCCTGCCCTCCGGCGAGGAGCGCCAGCACATATCGTGGGGTCGCCGCCAGGCGCCGGACGACGAAGGCCGGCGCTGGATCGTCGGCATGGTCACCGACATCACCGACCAGGTCGACGACGAGGCCCGGTTCGCGGCCGAGCGGGCCTTCAGCTTCGTCGCCCATCACACCTCGGACATGGTCATTCGCTACCGCGTCGGCCAGGGCATGACCTATGTCTCGCCCGCGTCGCGCGCCGTCCTGGGCTACGAGCCGGCCGAGATGCTGGGCATGGCGCCGGCGGACGTCGTCATGCCCGAAGACGTCACCCGTATCCGCGCCCTTCTCACCGATCGCATCACGCGGGGCGAGATCGTCAGCGCCGAGGGCTACGAGTATCGCGGCCTGCACAAGAACGGGCGCCAGGTCTGGCTCGAAGCCAACCCACGCCTCGTGTTGGACGGCGCAGGAACCCTCGTGGAGATCGTCGATGTCGTCCGTGACATCACCGCACGCAAGGAAACGGAGGCGGCATTGCTGGCGGCGCGCCTCGAGGCCGAAACGGCGTCGCGGGCCAAGAGCGAGTTCCTGGCCAATATGAGCCACGAGCTGCGGACCCCTCTGACCAGCATTCTCGGTTTCTCGCGTCTGATCGGGGCCGAGGGCGGCTTGAGCGAGGCCGACCGGAGCCATCTGGATCTGATCCGCAGCGCGGGCGAGACCCTGTTGACGGTCGTCAACGACATTCTGGATTTCTCCAAGCTGGAGGCTGGGGCCCTGTCGCTGGATCCGGAGCCCTTCTCGGTCGCCGCCCTCGGGGAGGGCGCGACCGCCCTGCTGCGTGAACAGGCCGAGCGAAAGGGGCTGAGCCTGATCTGTGAGGCGGCCGACGATGTCCGCCTGGTTGGCGACGTGACGCGTCTGCGGCAGGTGCTGCTCAACCTGCTCAGCAATGCGGTGAAATTCACGCAAGCCGGCGAAGTGCGGCTCGTGCTTTCAGTTGAACACGAGCCAGACGGACCCACGCTGTGCGCCGCCGTCTCGGACACGGGCGTGGGCCTGGATCCGGCCCACATCGATCAGATGTTCGACCGCTTCACCCAGGCCGACGGATCGGTGTCGCGCCGGTTCGGAGGCACAGGGCTGGGTCTGGCCATATCACGGCGACTGTTGGACATCATGGGCGGCGAGATCGGCGCATCGAGCGACGGCTTATCGGGGTCGCTTTTCTGGTTCCGCGTGCCATTGAGCGTCGCCGGGGTTGAGACGGGCCAGGCCGAGAACCCATCCGACGGTTCGCTAGAGCGGCCGCTCCGCCTGCTCCTGGCCGAGGACAATCCGGCCAACCGGACCTTGATCGCGGCATTGCTGTCCGGGTTCGACGTATCGCTCGACATGGTCGAGGACGGCGAACAGGCGGTCCGTGCGGCGGCGGAGACGGCCTATGATCTGATCCTGATGGACATGCAGATGCCGGTCATGGACGGCCCGTCGGCGGCGCGCGCCATCCGGGCCTCGATAGGCCCAGAGCGCGACACGCCGATCGTGGCGCTGACGGCCAATGTGCTTCCCGAACAGATTGCCCAGTGTCGGGCGGCGGGCATGCAGGGTCACGTCGCCAAACCGATCGATCCGCGCGCCCTGATGGCCGCGCTGAGCGGGTATGCCCGGCCTAGAAATGACGAAGCCGCCGCGGCCTGAACCGCGACGGCTTGATCAACCTGGTCGTCTTGATCGTTCGACCGATCCGTACTGGTCGATTTGACGATCGTTCTTAGCTGACCGGAAAGCCCCGGACGCGCAGCAGGGCCGTCACGTCCGGATCGCGACCGCGGAAGGCGCGATAGGCGTCGGCCCGGTCGGTGGTGTTGCCGGGGGCCAGGATGATCGACTTGAACGGTCCGGCGATGTCGGGATTGAACACGTCGCCCGAGGCCTCGAAGAAGGCCCAGGTGTCGGCGTCCATCACTTCGGACCACAGGTAGCTGTAGTAGCCGGCCGAGTAGGCATCGGAGGTGAACAGGTGATTGAACTGCGGCAGGCGGTGCCGCATCACGATCTCCTTGGGCATGCCCAGCCGATCCAGCGAGGCCTTCTCGAAGGCGTCGATGTCGGTCGGCGGCGTCGCTTGGGTGTGCAGGTCCATGTCGACGAGGGCCGAGGACAGATAGCTGACCGTATCGTAGCCCTGGTTGAAGGTGGCGGAGGCCTGGACCTTGTCCACCAGCGCCTGGGGCATGGCCTCGCCGGTCTGATAGTGTTTCATGAAGCGGTCGAGGATCGGGCGCGACAGCACCCAGTGCTCGTGCACCTGCGACGGATATTCCACGAAGTCGCGCGGCGTGTTGCCGTAGCTGGGGTAGGTCACGACCGACGAGAAATAGTGCAGCGCGTGGCCGAACTCGTGGAACAGGGTGGTCGCGTCGTCGAGCGAGATGAGCAGGGGATCGCCCGCGCCCGGCTTGACGAAGTTATTGTTGTTGGACGCCAGGATCGGCTTGGAGCCATCCAGGGTCGAGAATGACCGATAGGTCGTCATCCAGGCCCCCGACCGCTTGCCCGCCCGGGCGAAATCGTCGGTGTAGTACAGGCCGATGATCCGGCCAGAGGCCTTGTCGGTGACCTCGTACAGCTGGACATCGGACTGGAACACCGGCGCGGTCGACTGCGGCTTGGCCGTGAAGACGAAGCCGTACAGGCGCTCGGCCATGTAGAAGGACGCGTTCCGGACGGCCTGCAGCTCGAAGTACGGCTTCAGCTGGTTCTGATCGAGGTCGTATTTCTGCTTCCGGACCTTCTCGGCAAAATACAGGTAATCCCAAGGTTCGATGTCGAAGCCGGCGATCGCGCGCATGTCTGCGACCTCCTCGACGACGCGGGCCTTGGCGGGCTCCCACACGCGGTTCATCAGCGACATGGCGGCGGCCGGGGTCTTGGCCATCGTGTCCTGCATGCGCCATTCAGCGTGGTTGCGATAACCCAGCAGCTTGGCGCGCTGATCGCGCAGGCGGACGATCTCGGCGATCGTCGCATTGGTGTCGTTGCGATCTCCATTGTCGCCGCGGTTGACGAACTTGCGCCACACCTGCTCGCGCAGGGCCCGGTCGTCGGCGAAGGTCAGGAACGGGTCGACGCTGGAGCGGGTGTTGACGATGACCGCGCCCTGCAGATTGCGCGAGGTCGCGGCGTTGCGCGCGGCGGCCTTGTTGGAATCCGGCAATCCAGCGAGACCGGCTTCGGTCGGGATGACGGTCCAGGTGTTCTCGTCGGCTACGACCTTTTGGCCGAACGACGTGAACGCGTTCGACAGGGCGGTGTTGATGCGGCCCAGCTCGGCCTTGCCCGCCGCATCCAGATTGGCGCCCGAGCGGATGAAGGCGTCCCGCGAACGTTCGGCCAGACGCTTCTGCTGCGCGTTCAGACCGGCGGCGTCGGCGCCATCGGCCACCGTCTTGATGCGCTGGAACAGTGGGGCATTGAACGTGATCTCGTCGCCGGCGGCCGACAGCAGCGGCGACACTTCGGTGTCCATCGCATCATAGGCTTCACCGCCGAGGTTGGACGTCGCGACGCCGTACATGTTAACCGCGCGGTCCAGAGGCTGGCCCGCCAGTTCCATCGCGACAAGCGTGTTGGCGAAGGTCGGAGCCTCCGGATTGTTGGCGATGGCGTTGATGTCAGCGCGCTGCAGCTCGATGCCTTCGATGATCGCGGCTTTCAGCTTGGGGGCGGTCATCGCGTTCCACGGCGGCACACCGTTGTAGGAGCCCATCCAGGGCTGAAGCAGCTCGGCGCGAGGCGCCTGCGACGGCAAGACGGCGCGCGCGATTGCAGCCTCCTCGGCCACGGCGGCCGGGTCCACGGGCACAAAGCCGGCTCCGTTTGGGCCGGCCGTGGCGCAGGCTGAGAGAGCCATCAGGCTCGCGCCGCCGATAAGGACCTGGCGTCTATGCATGGGAGTTTCCTGTTCATGGATCTTTGCTCGGCGGTCACCGTAGGCGCATGCCGCCTGACCGTCACATGAACGACAAGTAATCTCGTTGGACGGGGAAGCAAGCGGCGGCTACACGCCGGGCCATGGCGATAGGCGTATTCGATAGCGGCGTGGGCGGTCTGACCGTGCATCGCGAACTGACCCGGCGGTTTCCGCAGCGGGACTTCGTCTATCTGGCGGATCAGGCCAACGCGCCGATCGGCTCCAAGACGGGCGAAGAGATCGTCGAGATCACCCGGAACGGCTGCGAGCGCCTGTTCCAGGCGGGCTGCAGCGTCATCGTCCTGGCCTGCAACACCGCTTCGGCCGTGGCGCTGCGTCGGCTGCAACAGACCTGGGTCAAGGACGCCAGCGCGCGTCACGGACGGCCCGTGAACGTGCTGGGCATCATCGTGCCCACCATCGAGGCGGCGACCGGGATGCCCTGGTCTCAGCAAGCCGAGCACGACGAACGCTTCGCCGGCGACAAGGTCGAGGCCATCGACATCACCGGCGTCTTCTGCACCGCCGCCACCGCCATCAGCCGCGTCTATGAGATCGAGATCAACAAGCGGCGCGAGGACCTGGCGGTGTTCTCCGAGCCTTGCCCCGGTCTCGCAGGCCTGATCGAACTGGGCGCGCCGGCCGAGGAACTGAGCGTCGTCGTGGCTGACCACGTCGACGCCTTGCGCCGCCGGATCGGACGACACCCGGACAAGGCCATCCTAGGGTGCACGCACTATGAGATCATCGCTGACCTGTTCGCCGCCGCCCTGCCGGCGGGAACGCCCCTGATCCACCAGCCCACTGCCGTCGCCGACGCCCTGGAGCGGTATTTCGAGCGGCATCCCGAGTATGGCCTTGGCGAGACGGGTCGCCGGGGCTTCCTGACCACAGGCAAGACCGGGCCGCAGTCGGACATGGTCAGCCAGTTCTGGGGCGCGCCGCTGAGCTTCGAGGCGGCGTAGATTTCTCCATCGTCGGCTTGACCGGAGGATCGGAACATCTGCGAAACAGAGCGTTGAACCGAGGCAAGCTGCGCCATACTCTCCGCCTGTACGGCTGATGGTCCGATCCTCGGATCAAGTCCCAGGACGACGGCAATGGGTATGACGAAGACCGCTCTCTTCGCGACGGCGCTCCTGGTGACAACGACGCCCGCGTTCGCCGAGGTCACGACCCGAAGTGATAACGCCTTCACCCTGACTTACGAAAGCTCGGTCGCCGCTTCGGCCGACGATATCCTGAACACGATCGGCAGGCCTGCCGCCTGGTGGAGCAGCGCTCACACCTATTCGGGCGACGCCGCCAATATCAGTCTGGACCTGCGTCCCGGCGGCTGCTGGTGCGAGGCTTTGCCGGGCGGTGGGGTCAAGCATGGCGAGGTCGTTCTGGTCTGGCCCGAGCAGCGGATGATCCGCTTCGAAGCGCCGCTCGGACCTCTCCAGGGGATGGGGGCTGACGCCGTTCTGACCATGAGTTGGTCGGACACGCCGAATGCGGCGACACGCCAGCTGAAGTGGACCTTCGTCGTCAACGGCCCCGGCGCGGGCGCCATGGCCGATCCGGTCGATGGCGTGATGGCCGAGCAGTTCGGCCGCCTCGCTGCCTCGCTGGGCGCTGTGATGCCGTAGGACGAATCGACATTCACCGCATCCAGTTCATGGCGGCGGCGATGTGTGTGAAGGCGAGGAAGCGCAGAACCAGTCTGTCATGGCGGGTTGAGAGCGGCGGAAGTGCTTGAGTGTGTCGAAGCCTCGAGTTTTGAGCCGGAGCTCCGCCGTCGCCGCCTGCGGGTGCGCCTTGAACCAAGGTGAAATCGAGCATCGGATACTGGTTGTCTCGATCCATGATCAGGTCATTGACAGACCCGACCCCAGACTCCGACGCGTGATTGTAGACTTACTCTCTGTTGCGAGGTCTCCACCTGCCATAGCGACAGGTCGGGCCAGTCGATCGCGCTGAAACCCAAAACTAAGTTCATCTTTCAGTGATGAAAAACACCGATAACAATCCTATGAAGATTGTTGGATCAGCTCAGCGGGGGTCCGCGAAGCGTGGGCCGCGCACTGGTTCGGCCGCGATCGAGTTCGCCATACTGGGGCCCCTGTTGATCGTGCTGCTCATGGGTATGGTCGTTTACGGCGGCTGGTTCTGGTTGGCTCAGGGCGTGCAGAGCCTGGCGACCGAGAGCGCCCGGGCGGCTTTAGGCGGGCTGGATGCGGCGGAGCGCACGCGGCTGGCGACCGCATTCGTGGCGGCGGAGGCGGGCCCGGGCGCTGGCCTGGACCCCCAGAAACTGACCGTGGCGGTGGAAAGCGATGTGGACGTCATCCGCGTCAAGGTCGTTCTGGATGCAAGTCAGCATCCGGTCCTGGCCTTCGCCGCCCTGCTGCCCCAGCCGCCGTCTCGCATCGAACGCACCGCCGTGGTCCGGATCGGAGGGTTCTGAGCATGTCCCCGTTCCTGCGGGACGAGCGGGGGTCTATCGCCACCATGACGGCGATCTTCGGAACCGTGATCTGTTCGCTCGCCGCGCTGACGGTCGATCTGGGGTCGATCGCGCTCGAGGGACGGACGTTGCAGGGCGCCGCGGATCTGGCGGCGATGTCGGCGGCGCAGAACCTGGACCAGGCCACGCTGGCGGCGCAGGCGACGGCCGCGGCCAACCTGGATCAGGTCTCGGTCCAGGTCTTGGTTGGCCGCTACCAGGCCGATCCGACCAAGGCTCCGGGGGCGCGGTTCGCGGCCGGGCCGGATCAGCCGAACGCCGCCCGGGTCACCCTGACGCGTGAGAGCCCGCTCTATTTCGGACGCTGGATCCTGGGGCGTGACCGCATCGTGCTGACCCGGACGGCCACGGCGGCGTCCACCGCTCAGCCGCCACGGGCCATGTTCTCGATCGGCTCTCGGCTGGCGCGGCTGGATGGCGGGGTGGCCAATCAGCTGCTGAGCGGCTTGACCGGGAGCTCGGTCTCGCTGAGCGCCATCGATTATTCGGCTCTGGCGGACGCCAAGGTGAACCTGCTGGGGTTCTCCGATGCGCTGGCCATGGAACTCGGCGTCGAGGCGGGCGACTACGAGACGCTTCTGACACGGCAGGTCGATGCGGGGCGGGCGTTGCGGGTGTTACGCGACCTAGCGGGCAACCAAGGCGACAGCGCATTGACCAAGCTGGTGTCGGCCTCGACGGGTGTCACCGTCACCATGGGCGACCTGATCGGGCTTCAGGGTGACGCCGACGAGGGGATCGCCCAGGGCCTGGACGCGTCTGTTTCCGTGCTCGACCTGGCCATGGCGATGCTGGAAACGGGCGGCAAGCGGCAGGCGGCCCTGTCGCTAGGAGCCTTTCCGGGCATCGCCTCGCTGAGCGTCGATCTGGCTATCGGCGAGCGGCCCAACCGGTCGCCGTGGCTGACCGTGACGGGCGACGGAGAGCCGATAATCCGAACCGCCCAGGCAAGGCTCTATGTCCGGGCGCGCACCGCTCAGAAGCTTTCGGGCCTGGCGCAAGTCGATCTGCCGGTAGTGATCGAGCTGGCGGCGTCCGAGGCGCGGCTGGACGCGATCGCCTGTGAGCCGCGATCGGTGACGCTCGGCGTCCGGCCGGGCGTGGGCAAGGCGACGATCGGCGCCATCGACGAACGGCAACTGAAGGACTTCACCCGGCCGCTGTCGCCCACGCCGGCGACGTTGATGTCGGTGCTCGGGCTCGTCACCCTGACCGGCCATGCCGAGGTCGAGGCGGCCGATAGGGGCTTTCGCGCCGTCCGCTTCAGCGACGCGGACATCAGCGCCGGGACTTTGAAGACGGTGACGGCGAGCGGACTGACGCAAGGTCTCATCGTTAGTCTGGTTCAGCGGCTGGACGTCACGGTCAAGGTCATCGGTCTGGGCCTGGGGCTCGGCGGGATCGTCCAGGCCCTGGGGGTTTTGCTCACCCCTTTGGGGCCGGTTCTGGACGCGGCGATCAATCCAGTTTTCGATCTCCTGGGTTTGCATTTCGGACAGGCGGACGTCCGGGTCCACGACGCCACCTGCCCTGACGAGACGGCGCGCAGGGCGGTTCTGGTCGGCTGATGAACCTATGGCGACTTGAGAGCAGGGGCGTTCGGGTCGATAGAACGGCCATGACCGATCCGAACTTCGCCGCCGATACAGCGCCCTCTGACATGACCTATGCCCGCTATCTGGGGCTGGATCGGCTGTTGTCGGCGCAGGAGCCGCTCTCGGATCAGCACGACGAAATGCTGTTCGTTATCATCCACCAGGCCAAGGAGCTGTGGCTGAAACAGATCCTGCATGAGGTGGCGCTGGCTCAGACGCTGGTGCGGTCCGGCGACCTGACGCCGGCCTACAAGAGCCTGGCGCGGGTCAGCCGCATCCAGGCGGTGATGACCCAGAGCTGGGACATTCTGGCGACGATGACGCCGGCCGATTATCTGCAATTCCGGGGCGTGCTAGGTTCGAGCTCAGGATTTCAGAGCGACCAGTTCCGGCGGCTGGAGACTATGCTGGGGCTGAAGGACAAAAAGTTCTTGGCCTTCCAGACCGATCGGCCTGAGGCGCATGCGGCGCTGTCCCAGGCCCTGTCCGCTCCCAGCCTCTATGACGACGCTCTGGCGCAACTGGCGGCGGCGGGCGTCCCGGTGCCAGCCGAGGTCCTGAACCGCGACGTCAGCCAGCCCTATGTCGCGTCGGAGGGCGTCGAGGCGGCATGGCTGGAAGTCTATCGCGACACCGAGCGCTGGTGGACCTTCTATCAGCTGGCCGAGAAGCTGGTCGATCTGGACGACGCCCTGGTCACCTGGCGGCACAAGCATGTGGTGACGGTAGAACGGATCATCGGGCGTCGGCGGGGAACGGGGGGCACCGAGGGCGCGGCCTACCTGTCATCGACGCTGGAGAAGCGATGTTTCCCGGAGCTTTGGTCACTGCGGACCAAGCTTTAGCGAGCCTGGGCCTGCGGACGTCAGTCGATGTCGGAAGGAAGGAATGGTGGACGCGACAGGGATTGAACCTGTGACCCCCTCGATGTCAACGAGGTGCTCTCCCGCTGAGCTACGCATCCGCCAAGACGGTTCCGAACGGGTCCGGAACGGGAAGGAGGCGTCTATACCCCAGCCCCTAGGACCGCCGCAAGGGCGAAACCGGGGTGATATTTAGGCGGCGGCGCACATCTTTTCGACTTCGCTGACGAGGTCGCGAAGGTGAACGGGCTTGGACAGGACCTTGGCCTGGGGGCTGGCCTGGGCCGCCGACAAGGCAACCGCGGCGAAGCCTGTGATGAACATGATGCGCAGGCCGGGCTGGCGGGCGGCGGCGACGCGGGCGACCTCGATCCCGTCGGCGCCTGGCATGACGATGTCGGTCAGCAAGAGATCGTAGGGGCCATGTTCCAGGGCGTCGATCGCGTCGTCGCCATTCTCGCAGTCGATCACCTGATGGCCGGCGCGTTCCAGCGCCCGCGTCAGGAAGCCCCGCAGCGAAGCGTCGTCTTCAGCCAGCAGAATGCGCGCCATGCGTAATCGTCCCCCGTGTCGAACGGTCACGCTAGGCGCATAACGGTAAACCGGCGATGAAATTCCCGGGTCCGGGGAATGCGCCTCTGTGGAAGCGGAGGGAAAACCCGCTATGGCGAAGGCATGACGCTCAGTTCCGACCCCTCAAAAACCGCTCCGGAATACGCTGTCGCCTTCGAGCTGACGCCGGCGTCAGGGCAGGCGGCGAGGGTTGTGTTCGCCTCGCCCCATTCGGGCCGCGAGCGACCGGAGGACATGGGAGCGGCGCCAGGGCTTACGGAGGCGGTCTTGAGAAGCGCCGAGGACGTCGGCGTCGATCGCCTCGTGGCGTCCGGCCCAGCAGCGGGCGCGCCTTTGATCGCAGGGCGGGTGTCGCGGGCCTACGTCGACCTGAACCGGGCGCCGGACGAGCTCGATCCACAACTGATCGAAGGGTTCGACTGTCCTGATCCCAGCGCCAAGGTCAGCGCAGGCTTCGGGGTCATCCCCCGACGGGCGGGGAACGGAGCGACGCTTTACGAGCGTCGGCTGTCGATGGCCGAGGCGCGAGGCCGGCTGGAGCGAACGCACACCCCCTATCACGCGGCGCTCGGAACCCTGATGCACGCCGCGAGGGACCATCACGGGATGGCCTTACTGATCGACTGGCATTCGATGCCCTCGCGGGCGACAGCGCCCAGTCCCGCATCGCGCGTTCGAGGACCAGAGATTATTTTGGGCGATCGGCACGGCTCGGCCTGTCGCGGCGCGACCACGCGGCGAGTCCGGGCCCTGTTCGAGGCGCAGGGCTGGCGAGTCGGGATGAACGCGCCCTATGCGGGCGGCTATTCAACCCAGACCTGGGGACGGCCCGACGAGGGCTTTCAAGCCATCCAGGTCGAGGTCAGCCGGGCGCTTTATCTGAATGAGGAAACGCTGGAGCCCTCGACGGACCATGACCGTTTCGTCCGCGCGCTCGAGCGCGTGATCGTCGCGCTCGCTCGTGAGCCCTGGTCGCGTTGAAAGGCCGATGCCGGACGAAAAAAAGCCGCGCCCGAAGGCGCGGCATAAAGTCTATAGGGAGGAAACGCCCAGGAAGGGCAAGACGCCCGGAGGCGTCGAAGTTCAATCTAGGTTGCGGTGCACAACGCGTCAAGCGGCCTTTTATGATCGGCGATCACGTGGTGTTACGCCTGTATCGTGCCCTTGTGGCTTGATGTGACCGCTTTCAGAACATGATTTGCCCGTTATTTCCCAGACTCCGGAAATACTGCACTGCGAAAGGCTAGTGAGTGCGCTCATTGTTCGCCTCGATCAGCCGGCGCGCAGTCCGGATCGCGCGGGCCGCGGGCGAAGCGGACTGGCGCCAGACCAGCAGGGCGAAAGCCGACACCACCCCTGCACACAGCCAGATCGGTCCGAAAAGCCATGCCGCCGCCGCCAGGGCGAAATAATAACCTCGTACGCCCTGACTGAAGGCTGCGAGCGCGGGGTTCAGAACCTGGGCCGTGGCCTCGCCAAAGGCGATCTTGTCGCCTTCAGAGTGCACCTCGGGCGCGGCGCCGATCAGGGCCAGGGCGTAGTTCATCTGGCGGATCGACCAGATGAAATCGAGCAGGCCGCGCGCCAGACACAACAGTACCAGACCCAGCTTGGCCTCCAGAAGCTTGACCGGAACCTCCTCGGCCCCGACGGCGGAAAAGCCCTGCAGCGCCTGATCGCCGCCGAACAGGATGCCGCCGACGCCGGCGATCAGCAGCAGATTGGACGAGGCGAAGAACGATCCCGAGTTGATCGAATGCCCCAGAAGCTGGCTGTCCAGCAGTCGGATTTCCCGATGCGTCATCGCCGTCATCCAGGCGTGGCGGACGGTCAGCATGTCGGTGTTGAGCGACCCGCTGCGATGCGCCAGTAACCGCAGAAGCGGGTCGTAGCCGAGCCAGCAGAGAAAAAAGAGCCCCAGGCCCAGCCAGTCGATCGCCGTCATCGAAAAGGTCGCTCCTGATAACAGGCCATCGCGCGGGACCGCCGCGCTTGCCGTTGGGACGCGACAGGCTTATCACGCCCGCCACTCTTTCGCAGTCGCACAAAAGACCGAGCCCGACATGAACATCGACGCCATCCCCGTCGGCCCGAACCCGCCCTGGGACCTGAACGTCATCATCGAGATCCCGCAAGGTGGTCTGCCGGTGAAGTACGAGATGGACAAGGCGTCCGGCGCCCTGTTCGTCGATCGCTTCCTGCACACGGCGATGTATTACCCGGGCAACTACGGCTTCGTGCCGCATACCCTGGCGGACGACGGCGATCCCTGCGACGTCATCGTGCTGAACCCGACTCCCGTGGTGCCCGGCTGCGTCATCCGCTCGCGCCCGATCGGCGTCCTGATGATGGAAGACGAGGCCGGCGGCGACGACAAGATCCTGGCCGTGCCGGTCGATTCCCTGCACCCCTACTACACCGACATCGCCTCCTACCGGCAGCTGCCGACCATCATGGTCGAGCAGATCGAGCACTTCTTCACCCGCTACAAGGACCTGGAGAAGAACAA
>JAZKHL010000009.1:0-8386 GCA_040385365.1 Pseudomonadota bacterium
ACTTACGCGCGGAGTCGGGGCCTTGGTGGCCTCGCTCTCGCGGGAGAGATCGGGCCGTCCAGCCTCCCCTATCGGACGGACCCGGAGCCGAAGGCGCAACCGCCCCGGAAACGCTCAGGCAAACGGACCGCGAGAACACTCGGACGCTGGAAAGTCACCCGGAATGGGTGCGCCGACGGAGCAAGACGCCTTGGTTCAGGCGTTGGAATCTCTCAGGCTTCACGGACAGCGGGGGCGTGCAGACGGCGGAGCCTTCCGCCTCGAAACGCGACCCTGAGAGTCTGAGCCCATGACCGACGAAACGCTGAAGACCACCGTCCTGAACGCCGCGCATCGTGCCGCTGGAGCCCGCATGGTCGGGTTCGGCGGCTATGACATGCCGGTCCAGTACGAGGGCGTCCTGGCCGAGCATCGCTGGACGCGCGAGCACGCGGGCCTGTTCGACGTGTCGCACATGGGCCAGGCCAGGCTGACGGGCGCCGACGCCATCAGCCAGTTCCAGCGGTTCGTGCCGGGCGACTATCAGGCGCTGAAGGCCGGCAAGCAGAAATACAGCCTGCTGCTGAATGAGGACGGCGGGATCATCGACGATCTGATGGCCGGAAAGCCGGATCACGACGGGCTCTATATCGTCGTCAACGCCGGCAACAAGGACGAGGATTTCGCCTTCTGGGCCCAGCATCTGACGGGCGACGCGACGCTGAGCGTGCTCGACGACCGCGCCCTGATCGCCATCCAGGGACCGGAGGCGGCGGCCGTGATGGCGGCGCACGAGCCGGTGCTGGCCGAGTTCGGCTTCATGGACTGCGCGCGGCTGATGCTGTTCGGGGTCGATTGCTACGTCTCGCGCTCGGGCTATACGGGCGAGGACGGCTACGAGATTTCGGTGCCTTCTGCTGATGCTGAACGCGTGTGGAACACGATCCTGCAGGACGCGCGGGTCAAGCCGATCGGGCTGGGCGCGCGGGACAGTCTGCGGCTTGAAGCCGGCCTGCCGCTGCATGGGCATGACATCGATCCGGGCACATCGCCGGTCGAGGGGGCGCTGACCTTCGCCCTGTCGAAGTCGCGCAAGGAGGCGGCCGACTTCAACGGGGCGGACCGTATCCTGAAGGAACTGGCCGAGGGGCCGTCGCGGGTCCGCGTGGGCCTGAGCGTCAAGGAAGGCGCGCCGGCCCGGGAGGGCGCTGAGATCGCCGATCTGGATGGCAACGTTATCGGCAAGATCACGTCCGGCGGGCCTTCGCCGACCTTGGGGCGCAACATCGCCATGGGCTATGTGCCGCCGTCGCACGCGGCGCTGGGGACCGAGCTGAAAGTCATCGTGCGTGGCAAGGCGGCCGCCGCCGAGATCATCGACATGCCGTTCGTCGCCCAACGCTATTACCGCAAACCGAAACTCTAGAGGGACCAACCATGCATTTCACCAAGGATCACGAGTGGGTTCGGCTGGATGGCGATGTCGCCACGGTCGGCATCTCCAAGCACGCCGCCGACCAACTGGGCGACGTGGTGTTCGTCGAGACGCCGGAAGCCGGCAAGACCTTCGGCAAGGGCGACAGCTTCGCCGTCGTCGAGAGCGTGAAGGCGGCTTCGGACGTCTATGCGCCGGTCGATGGCGAAGTGGTCGAGGGCAATGCGGTGCTGGCCTCGGCGCCTGAAACCGTGAACGCCGATCCCGAAGGCGAGGGCTGGTTCGCCAAAATCAAGGTGTCGGACGCCTCGCAGATCGACGGCCTGATGGACCGCGCGGCCTACGACGCCTTCCTCGCCACCCTCTGATTTCCCTTTCACGCTCGGACTCCCCGCCATGCGTTACCTGCCCCTGACCCCCGACGACCGTACGGCGATGCTCGCCGCCATCGGCGTGCAGTCGATCGACGATCTGTTCGTGGATGTGCCCAAGTCGGCGCACCGCGAGGGCTTCGTCGACCTGCCGCGCGTGATGGGCGAGCTGGAGGTGGAGCGCGCGTTGAAGGCGCTGGCGTCCAAGAACACGGCGGCGGGGGATGCGCCCTTCTTCTGCGGGGCCGGGGCCTATCGCCACCATGTGCCGGCGACGGTGGATCATGTGATCCAGCGCTCGGAGTTCCTGACCAGCTACACCCCCTATCAGCCCGAGATCGCCCAGGGGACGCTGCAGTATCTGTATGAGTTCCAGACCCAGGTCGCGAACCTGACCGGGATGGATGTGGCCAACGCCTCGCTCTACGACGGCTCGACCGCGACGGCCGAGGGCGTCTTGATGGCGACGCGGGTGACGCGCCGGAATAAGGCGGTCTTCTCCGGCGGGGTGCATCCCCACTATGTCCGGGCGTCGGAGACGGTGGTCCATGCCGTGGGCGTGGAGACGGTCAGCCTGCCGGCCGCGATCGATGCCGAAGCCGCCGTGATCGACGCCATCGACAAGGACACGGCCTGCGTCGTCGTCCAGACGCCCAACGTGTTCGGCACGGCGACCGACGTGACGAAGATCGCGGAGGCGGCCAAGGCGGCCGGGGCCCTGCTGATCGTCGTGGTGACCGAGGCCGTGTCGATGGGCCTGCTGAAGTCTCCGGGCGAGATGGGCGCCGACATCGTCGCCGCCGAGGGACAGTCGATCGGCAATGCCCTGAACTATGGCGGGCCCTACGTTGGGCTGTTCGCCTGTAAGCAGTCGCTGATCCGCCAGATGCCGGGGCGGCTGTGCGGCGAGACGGTGGATGCGGACGGGGAGCGGGGCTTCGTCCTGACCCTGTCGACGCGGGAACAGCATATCCGTCGCGACAAGGCGACGTCGAACATCTGCACCAACTCCGGCCTGTGCTGCCTGGCGTTCTCGATCCACATGAGCCTGTTGGGCGAGACGGGGTTGCGAAAACTGGCCCTGCTGAACCACGAGAAGGCTCTGGCGACGCGGGATGCGTTGGCCGCCGTGCCGGGGGTCGAGATCCTGACCGAGCGGTTCTTCAACGAGTTCGCGATCCGGCTGCCCAAGCCGGCGGCGGAGGTCGTCGACGCCCTGGCCAGTCACCGCATCCTGGCCGGCGTGCCCTACAGCCGGCTGGCGCCGGGGGTCGGGATGGACGACGTGCTGTTGATCGCGGCGACCGAGACGACGCTGGATGTGGACATTCAGATCCTGGTGAAATCGCTGACCAAAGTCCTGGGAGCCTGAAGATGAGCACGATGAACACCGTCGGCCGCCCGACCGCACCCGCTCCGCATCAGCCCGAGCATGACTACAAGCATCCGACCCTGACCGGGGCGCGCGGCCTGTTGCAGGACGAGCTGCTGATCTTCGAGACAGACGGGTGGTTGAAGACCGGCGTCGATCTGCCGGAGCCGAAGACGGATGGGTCCGACCTGGGGTCGCTGGTCCGACGCGATCCGATCGGCCTGCCGGGGCTGAGCGAGCCAGAGGCGATGCGGCACTATGTGCGGTTGAGCCAGAAGAACCACGCCATCGACCTGGCCCTGTATCCACTGGGGTCGTGCACGATGAAGCACAATCCGCGTCTGAACGAGAAGATGGCGCGGCTGCCGGGGTTCTCGGACATCCACCCGCTGCAGCCGGTCTCGACCGTGCAGGGCGCGCTGGAGCTGATGGATACGCTGGCGCACTGGCTCAAGACCCTGACCGGCATGCCGGCGGTGGCGATGTCGCCCAAGGCGGGGGCGCACGGCGAGCTGTGCGGCCTGATGACGATCCGGGCGGCGCATGAGGCGTCGGGTCAGCATGAGGCGCGTCGCAAGGTGCTGGTGCCGACCTCGGCCCACGGGACCAACCCGGCGACGGCGGCCTTCGTCGGCTATTCGGTGGTCGAGGTGGCCCAGACCGAGGACGGGCGCGTCGACGTCGCCGATCTGGCGTCCAAGCTGGGGCCGGACGTGGCGGCCATCATGGTGACCAACCCCAACACCTGCGGCCTGTTCGAGCGCGACATCGTCGAGATCGCGCGGCTGACGCACGCGGCGGGGGCCTATTTCTACTGCGACGGGGCCAACTTCAACGCCATCGTCGGGCGGGTGCGGCCGGGCGACCTGGGCGTCGATGCGATGCACATCAACCTGCACAAGACCTTCTCCACGCCGCATGGCGGGGGCGGGCCGGGCGCAGGGCCGGTGGTGCTGTCGGAGGCCCTGGCGCCGTTCGCGCCTGCTCCGTGGGTGGTGCATGACGCCGAAGGCTATCGCCTGATCGAGCGCGAGGAGGACGAGGCGGCCCAGGCGTTCGGGCGGCTGTGCGCCTTCAACGGTCAGATGGGGATGTTCGTCCGCGCGCTCAGCTACATGATGAGCCACGGCTCCGACGGCCTGCGTCAGGTCGCCGAGGATGCCGTGCTGAACGCCAACTACATCAAGGCGCGGCTGTCGGACGTGATGTCGGCCGCCTTCCCCGACGGCCCCTGCATGCACGAGGCCCTGTTCGACGACGAGTGGCTGAAGGGCACCGACATCACCACGCTCGACTTCGCCAAGGCGATGATCGACGAGGGCTTCCACCCGATGACCATGTATTTCCCGCTGGTCGTGCATGGCGCCATGCTGATCGAGCCGACCGAGACGGAATCCAAGGCCGAGCTGGACAAGTTCATCAACGCGCTGCGGCTGCTGGCCGGGGCGGCGAAAGCGGGCGACGTCGAGCGGTTCAAGGGCGCGCCCTTCCATGCGCCCTTGCGGCGCCTGGACGAGACGCGGGCCGCGCGGTCGCCGAAGCTGCGGTGGACGGCCCCCGAGGGCGCGAACATGGCGGCCGAGTAAAGACGGCGCACTTGTGAAAGTCCGGAGGCCATGCCGATAAGTCGGCATGGCCTTTTTCACGACCGATGACATCCCCGATCTGACCGGCAAGCTGGCCATCGTCACGGGGGCCAACAGCGGCACCGGGTTCGAGACGGCGCTGGAACTGGCCCGCCACGGGGCCGAGGTCGTTCTGGCCGTGCGCAGCGTCGCCCGGGGCGAGGAGGCCGTTGGCCGGATCCGGCGGGTCGTTCCGGCGGCGTCCCTGCGTGTCGAGCCCCTTGATCTGGCCAGCCAGGCGTCGGTGACCGCCTTCGCCGACCGGCTCTTGTCGGCAGGGCGGCCGGTCGAGATCCTGGTCAACAACGCTGGTGTCATGGCTCTACCGACGCGCGAAGTGACGGTCGACGGGTTCGAGATGCAGTTGGCCACGAACTATCTGGGCCATTTCGCCCTGACGGCGCGACTGCTGCCCCTGCTCGAGGCGGGCAGGGCGCGGGTGGTGCAGCTGTCCAGCATCGCCCACCGGCAAGGGCGGATCCGGTTCGACGATCTGAACCACACGACCGGCTACAAGGCCTGGCCGGTCTATGCGCAGTCAAAGCTGGCCATGCTGATGTTCGCGCTGGAGCTGGACCGGCGCAGTACGGCCGGGGACTGGGGGCTGACCAGCGTCGCGGCGCATCCCGGCTATGCCCGGACGGGTCTGATCGCCAACGGCCCGCTGGTGAAATCGCCGATCGCGCGGGCCGGTCTGGAGCTGATCTTCCGGCCGCTGATCGAGCCCCTGATCAGCCATTCGGCGGCGGCGGGGGCCCTGCCGATCCTGATGGCGGCGACGGACCCGTCGGTGAAGGGCGGGGCCTATGTCGGGGCGACGCGGTTGATGGAGCTCAAGGGTCCGCCCGGACCGGCCAAGGCCGAGCCGCAGGCCCTCGACACGGCGGCGGCGGCGCGGCTGTGGGAGGCGACGGAGGCGATGCTAGGGGTTCGTTTCGGGTAGCCGTCGGATCACGGCGGTCCGATTTTACGCGCCCGAGCGGCCTGGCGACGGCGGTCGGCGCGAGACGTCGGCTGGGGCGGGTGCACATCGTGCACATCGTGCACTTCAGCCAAGCCGGCGACGGATTTCACCACGCGGGCCGAGTGGACGATGGTCTTGGCTGTCTCGTTGATCTCTCGGAACGCGGCGAGGGAGTCGCGGTGGGCGGCCCGGTCGAGGGTCGCCTGAACCCGGGATCGATCGGCGGTCTGACGGAGCGCCATGTCGCGCAGGCGGCCCCAGGCGAGGGCCTGGTTCAGGCGGCCCTTGCGGGCCTCCACGCTCATGCGGCGAAAGGCGAGGGCGGCGAGGGCTTCGTCGTCGATGTCGGGCAGGGCGTCGTCGTCTGCGTCGTCTGGCGCCGGATCGTCCTGGTCGAGGCGGCGCCACCCCTCTTCGCGGGCGCGTTTTCGGAAGGCGGACAGGCCCAGGTCGAAGCGGGCGCAGGCCTCCTCGGCGGACAGGCCCGACGTGTAGGCCTCGCGGGCGGCGGACCAGGTTTCGGGTGATCGGACGCGGTAGGGTTCGGTCATGACCGGCAGCCTGCCACGGGGCGACGTCAGATCTGGACGTAGGGGCCCAAGCATTCCGCACCTGCGAAGCACGCGCTTGTGACTGTGGCCGAATAGCGTCCTGGATGAACAGGCGTATGCTTCCCGTCGCGTTATCGGAGCGAGCAACAGGCGTTGGGAGGCGCTGTCGTTATGATGTCACGCGTACAAAAGGGACTGATCGCAGGCTTTGCGGCCACGATCGCCGTTTCAATCCTTGAAGCTGTCAATGTGCTGGCCGGCCCCTGGGTCGAGCCGTTTCCGCTGTTCGTCGCCAGTCTGATGGGTATGCCGGGCAATCTGGCCGTCGGCTGGATCGCCCATTTCGTCGTCGGGACTGTGGTGCTGGGATCTCTGTTCGGAATCCTGTGTCCGAGGATGCCGGGCCAGACGCCGGAAACAAAGGGCATCATCTTCGCCGTGGGCGCCTGGGCGGTGATGATGGTGGCGGTGCTGCTGGTCGGGAACTCTGGCACGTTTGCAGGCGCCGGCGGCTTTGGGCCGATCGTCTGGATGCTGGTCACCCATGCGGTGTTCGGGATCGTGCTGGGCAATGTCTATGCCCGGCTGGTCGATCGCGAGAAGCGGGCGGCGCGGTTGATGGACGGGGTCGCGCCGGCGCACTGAGACGATAAGCCCTTCTCCCATTCTTCATGGGGGAAAGCGGTCCGGCGTTGAGCGAAGCGAGACCAGGACCGATGGGGGTAGTCTTGCTTGGCCTGGCTGCTTACCCGTCGACAGGAAAGTTCCCCCATCGGCCCTGGATCGGCTGCGCCGATCGACGGGCCGCTTTCCCCCGCGAAGGGCGGGGGAAGGGCTGAGCGCCTAGTTCAGCCGGCCAGCGATCTGGCTGATGGCCCCGTCGAGCATCGGGTCGGTCTTCGCGCCGGCGATGCGGGCGGTCAGGATGGTTTCGGCGGCCTGGGCGGCGACCTCGGCGGCGGCGGCCTTCACCTCGGCGGTGGCCTGGACCTCGGCGGAAGCGATGCGGCGTTCGGCGAGCGCCTGACGGCGGGCCAGGGATTCTTCGAGGCGCGCCTTGGCCTCGGTTTCCATGATGCGGGCGTCGGCCTCGGCGGCGGCGAGCATTTCCTTGGCCTGGGCCTCGGCGGCGGCCTTCTCGGCGCGGATCTGGGTCAGGAGGGCTTCGGCCTCGGCGCGCAGGCGCTGGGCCTCGTCCAGCTCGGACTGGATCTTGTTGGCCTTGGCGTCGAGCATTCCGGCGACGAGCTTGGGCACGCCGACGAAGAGGCAGATGCCGATGAAGATCAGCAGGCCGATGGCGACCCACAGCTCAGGCTCAGCCAGGTTGTAGAAATGGGGTTCGAGGAAGGCGGGCATATCAGGCGGCTCCCTTGACCGCTGAAGCGGCTTCGGCGGCGGTGGGAGCCTTGCCGGTCAGACGCTCGACGATGGCCGAGGCGGTGTCGGCGGCGATGGTGGCGACATTGGCCATGGCAGCGTCGCGGGTCTTGCCGATGGCGGTCTCGGCCTCGGCGATGCGGGCGTTGACGACGGCTTCTTCCTCGGCGGCGCGTTTGTTGGCGGCGTCGGTGACGCGGGCCTTGGCGGCGACGGAGGCGGCGCGAGAGTCGGCGCGGGCCTTTTCGACCTCGGCCTTGGCGGCGGCGGCCTGATCGGCGGCCTCGGCCTGGACCTGACGGGCGGTGGCGATGGCGGTGGAGATGGTGGTCTCACGCTCGTCGAACACGCGGCGCATGCGTGGGGCGAAGACCTTGGCGATCAGCCAGTAGAGGATGGCGAACAGGAAGATCAAATAGACGATCTGTCCGAACCAGTGCTGGAACTCGAACTGGGGCAGTCCGCCGCCTTCGCCGTGGGCGGCTTCGGTGGAGGCGTGCGTCTCGACGGTCCCGACCTGGGCCGAATGGGCCGAGTCCGGGGCGAGGGGTACGAGTTCGGGAGTGTGTGCGGCCATGGTCCGTCTGTTCTGAAAGTCAGGCGAAAAGGCGCGGCGGCCGGATCACCGGCGCCGCGCCTGATCGGGTTCGGCGCTTAGGCCGAGTAGAGCAGGATGCCCAGAACGAAGGACAGGATGCCCAGGGCCTCG
>JAZKHL010000010.1:0-34743 GCA_040385365.1 Pseudomonadota bacterium
CCCGCACCAGCCCGACCTGGGACCAGTATCGCGGTCGCCTGGAAGAGTATTTCGACCGCACCGCGCTCGACGCCTGGGCTCAGCTGACCAGCGATGCGCCGGTCTCCAGGATCCGCGCCACCGTCCGCGCCGGTCGCGACGAGATGCGCAATGTCCTGCTGTCGTGGATGCCCGCCGACCTGACCGGCCTGCGCATCCTCGACGCCGGCTGCGGCACGGGCGCTCTGGCCGTCGAGGCCGCCCGTCGCGGCGCCGACGTCGTCGCCATCGACGTCTCGGCCAGCCTGGTCAACATCGCCCAGGAGCGTGCGCCGACAGACCTCTCCGGGTCCATCGACTGGCGCGCCGGGGACATGATGTCTCCCGACCTCGGCGACTTCGATCACATCGTCGCCATGGACAGTTTGATCCATTATCCGACGAACGACATCGTCGATGTGCTGGCCGCCCTGTCGGCCCGGACCCGCAAGTCGGTCGTCTTCACCGTCACGCCACGCACCCCCGCCCTGATGCTGATGCTGACGGCCGGAAAGCTGTTCCCCCGCGCCGATCGCGCGCCCGCCATCGCTCCAGCCGACATCGACGCCCTGGCGCGCCGCCTCGCCGCCCTGCCGGGCCGCAAGGTCAGCCGCACGCGTCGGGTCCAGGGCGGATTCTACACCTCGCAAGCCATGGAGCTGCTGCGGTGCTGAACGACCTGCTTCTGCAAAGGGCGGCCGAGAAGGCCGAACGCAAGGCGAACCTCGGCGACAACCGGGCCCAATGGGCGCGTCTGATCACCGCCTGCCTGCCCTTCGCAGACGCCGCCACCACCGAGTTGCCTCTGGGCCGCCTGCTGCGCCTGTCCCTGTTCCAGGTCTCGGTCGGCATGACCACCGTCCTGCTGACCGGCACCCTGAACCGCGTCCTGATCGTCGAGCTGAACGTGCCGGCGGTGATGGTCGCCGCCATGGTCGCCATCCCCTTCCTGTTCGCCCCGCTGCGCGCCGTGATCGGCCACAAGTCGGACACCCACCAGTCGCACCTCGGCTGGCGGCGCGGCCCCTATATCTGGTTCGGATCCCTGCTGCAGTTCGGCGGCTTGGCCATCATGCCCTTCGCTCTGCTGATCAGCGGCGGCCACGGCGTCGGCGCAGAGTGGGCCGGCCATATCGCCGCGATCCTGGCCTTCCTGCTGGTCGGCGCAGGCATTCACACGACCCAGACCGCCGGCCTGGCCCTCGCCAACGACCTCGCCCCCGAGCATGCCCGTCCCCGGGTCGTGGCGCTGCTTTACGTCATGCTGCTGGTCGGGATGCTGATCTCGGGCGTGCTGATGGGTCTGGTCCTGGCCGATTTCCAGGAGGTCAAGCTGGTCGGCGTGGTCCAGGGCGCAGCCGTCCTGGCGATCGTCCTCAACATGACCGCCCTGTGGAAGCAGGAATCGCAGAACTTCGCCCTGACCGCCAAGAACAAGCCCCGCCCCGAGTTCAAGTCCGCCTGGGCCGAGTTCTCCGCCGGCGGCCGCGCCAGCCGTCTGCTGGTCGCCGTGGGTCTGGGCGCCGCCGCCTTCTCCATGCAGGACGTGCTGTTGGAGCCCTATGGCGGGTCGATCCTACACCTGACCGTCGGCCAGACCACCGCCCTGACCGCCCTGTGGTCGGCGGGCACCCTCGCCGGCCTCGCCTTCGCCGCGCGCCGGCTCGGTCAGGGTGCTGAACCGCATCGTCTGGCCGGTCACGGGCTGGTCTGGGGCATTCTGGCCTTTGTCGCCGTGATCTGCGGTGGAGCCTTCATGATCACCCCCGTTTTCTGCGTCGGCGTCGTCCTGATCGGTCTGGGCGGCGGCATGTTCTCGGTCGGCACGCTGACGTCGGCGATGTCCCTGGCCAAGGACGGAAAGTCCGGCATCGCGCTGGGCGCCTGGGGCGCCGTTCAGGCGACGGCCGTGGGCCTCGCCATCTTCGTCGGCGGCGGAATGCGTGATCTGGTCTCACACCTGGCCGAGAATGGCTTTTTGGGCACGGCGATGAGCGCGCCGGCCACCGCCTATGTCGCGGTCTATCACCTCGAGATCGGCCTGTTGTTCGCCGCCCTCGTCGCCATCGGGCCGCTCGCCCGCTACGCGCCCGCCAACAGTTCCGCGTCCCCTGAAACCCTGAAGTTCGGCCTCGCCGACCTTCCCGCCTGACCCCGGTCCAAAAGGAACCCCTGACATGGACAGTCCCTACCTCTTCGGTGATTTCGATGCGGCCGAGTTCTGCCTCATCGCCTTCTTCGTCTTCTTCATCGGCCTGATCTTCTATCTGCGCCGAGAGGACCGCCGGGAGGGTTATCCGCTGGAGGACGACGTCTCCGGTCGGCTGGAGCCCCTGGGCGGTCTGTTCTTCACGGCCAAGCCCAAGACCTTCCTTCTGCCGCACGGCCACGGCACGCGCACCGTCCCCGACTTCAAGCGCGACGAGCGGCCGATCGCCGCCCGGCGCAGCGCCCCGATGGACGGCGCCCCGATCGAGCCGACCGGCAACCCGTTGCTGGACGGCGTCGGGCCGGGCTCCTATGCCCAGCGCGCCGACCACGCCGACCAGACGGTCGACGGCATCGATCGCATCGTGCCGCTGCGCATCCTCGACAACACCGTCGTGGCGCATCAGGACACCGACCCGCGCGGCCTGGCGGTCTTCGGCTGTGACGGTCGCAAGGGCGGCACGGTGACCGACGTCTGGGTCGATCGCTCCGAGATGATGATCCGCTATCTGGAGCTCAGCACCGGAACGGGCATCGCGGACCGCAGTGTGCTTCTGCCCATGACCATGGCGGTCGTCGGCAAGGCCGGGATCAAGGTCCAGGCCATCACCGCCGCCCAGTTCGCCCAGGTTCCCGGCACCGCCAGTCCCGAGCGGATCACCCTGCTCGAGGAGGAAAAGGTCATCGGCTACTACGGCGGCGGTCACCTCTATGCCACGCGCGATCGTCAGGAGCCCTGGCTGTGAGCGAGCACGAGGGGGAACCCATCCGCGGCCTGCCGGGCCATCTGCCCGCCGGCGAACACATCCTGTGGCAGGGATCGCCCGACTGGCGCGTCCTGTCGCGCACGGCGCTCAAGGCGCACTGGGTTGCGATCTATTTCGGCGGCCTGGCGCTGTGGGGCGTCGGCTCGGCCGTCGTGGCCGGCGCGCCGATCCTGCAAGCCCTGTCGTCGTCCGCCGTCACCCTGGCGGTCGGCGCCGTCGCGGTCGGCCTGGTCGTGCTCTATGCCTTCCTCAGCGCGCGCACGACGGTATACACACTGACCAACAAGCGGTTCGTGCTCCGCCACGGCGTGGCCCTGTCGAAATGCTTCAACATCCCCTATCCGACCATTGCCTCGGCCGGTCTGAAGGTGGATGCCAACGGCGTCGGCGACATCCCACTGGGTCTCGCGAACGGCTACAAGGTCGCCTATCCGCATCTGTGGCCGCACGCCCGTCCGTGGAAAATCATGTCGCCCGAGCCGATGATGGTCGCCCTGCCCGACGCCGCCTCCGTGGCCGAACTGCTCAGCGCCCAGCTGCAGCTCGTGGCCCGCGCCGCCGACAAGCCCTTCGTCGCCGAAGCACCCCGCGCCGCCGCCGCCAAGCCCGCCCGTGACCGCGACCCCAGCGGTCAGCCGGCCGCGGCGTAGGAAGGAAACCGACCGATGTCCGCCGTTCACGACGAGCAAATGCCGAAGCTTCCGCTGTATGCGGCGATCGGCCTGGTCGCGGCCTCGCTGCTGCTCGTCGGCGGTCAACGGATGGGGCTGATCGGCTCCCCGCATGTCGCCGAGGCGCGCCAGGCGACCGCGACCCTGACCCACGACCTGCGCTTCTTCGACGAGGCGGACGGCGCGGTTCGGGTCGCGGTCGTGGGCGGCGCGGACCGCGTCATCCCCACCGCTTCGGGCGGCTTCGTGCGCGGCGTCCTGCGCAGCCTGGTCCGCGAACGTCGCGCCCAGGGCCTGGGCTCGGAACAGCCGTTCCGCGTCACCCAATGGTCCGATGGCGCCGTCACGATCCAGGACATGGCCACCGGCCGGACCCTGAACTTGAACGCCTTCGGCCCCACCAACCGGCTGGACTTCGTCAAGCTGATCTCGCCCGCGGGAACATCGGCATGAGCCGCTCGATCCATCTGCCCTGCACGGTCGAGGTCGAGCATTCCGACGAGAGCCTGCACGCCCATGTCGCCCTGGACGGCGATCCCGTGATCCGTCCCGGCGACGAGGTCCAGGTGCATGGCGATCCAATCCACGTGCCTTTTGGCGAACGCCGCACCTTCCGTCGCATGGCGACCCTGCGCCGGGCCTCCTTCATGGAGCGCCTGTGGACGCGGACCTGCGCCGGCTTCTTTGAAATGAACGAGCTTTACGAAGTCAGCTTCACGCCCCGGAGAACCCTGTGACCGCCGTATCCTTCGAGGCCTATGAAGAAACTCCCGGCCTGGCCGCCCTGCGGCGCGAGGCCGCGCGCCAGAAGGTCAACTCGGACTCCTCGTTCAAGCTGGCGACAGAGGACACCGTCCTGTCACCCCGCTTCTACACCACCGACTTCGCAGCCCTGGACCGCATCGACGTGTCCCCCGTCCGCGCCCAATGGGACGCCCTGATGGCCGAGTTCGCGGCCGATACGAACAAGGACCACTTCAAGCGCGACGCCGCCTTCGACGGCATCATCGAGAACCTGCCCGACGACCTGCGCAAGGAATTCACCGACTTCCTGGTGTCGTCCCTGACGTCGGAGTTCTCAGGCTGCGTTCTGTATGCCGAGATCGCCAAGCGGGTTTCGAACCCCGACATCCGCGCCCTGTTCAAATACATGAGCCGGGACGAGAGCCGCCACGCCGGCTTCATCAACGACACGCTGAAGGACGCCAAGATCGGCGTGGACCTCAGCTTCCTGACCAAGGTCAAGAAATACACCCACTTCCAGCCCAAGTTCATCTTCTACGCCGTCTATCTGTCGGAGAAGATCGGCTACGCCCGCTACATCGCCATCCACCGCCATCTGGAGCAGAACCCCGAGAAGCGGTTCCACCCGATCTTTCAGTGGTTCGAACGGTGGTGCAACGACGAGTTCAAGCACGGCGAGGCCTTCGCCCTGATCATGCGGAACGATCCGAAGCTGCTGAGCGGCGGTAACGTCTGGTGGATCCGGTTCTTCCTGCTCAGCGTCTATGCGACCATGTACGTCCGCGATCACATGCGACCCGCCTTCCACAAGGCGCTCGGCGTCGACATCACCGATTATGACTACGAGGTCTTCCGCATCACCTCGGAGATCTCCAAACAGGTCTATCCGATCACCCTGCGCACTGACGATCCCCGCTTCCGCGCCGGGATGGAACGTCTGCGCCTGACCAGTGACGCGATGGCCGACGTGAAGGCCAAGGGCGGTCTGTTCGGTGGGATCAAGCGGTTCGGTCTGGTCCTGAAGGCCGGTGCGACCCTGGCCCAGCTGTATTTCCTGCCGGTCGATAAGAACCCGCTGCCCGCCGACGTGCGGATGGAGCCGACCTGGTAAGATGTCGCCCTTCGTCCAGCCCCTGCTGATCGCGGCCTTGCTCTGGTGGTTCTCCACCGGCGCGATCCTGTGGCTGGTGCGCCTGCCGCGCAGCAGCCATCGCTGGAGCCTGGGCGTCTATGCGGTGATCGCGGCCGCCGCGACCGTGGGGCTGATGATCGCCAGCCGCGACGCCTCGGTGACCGGCGCCTACATCGCCTTCGGCTGCGCCCTGACCGTCTGGGGCTGGCACGAGATGGGCTTTCTGATGGGCAAGCTGACCGGCCCGCGCCGCACCACCTGCCCCATGGGCGCGGAGGGCTGGAAGCGGTTCACCCTGTCGGCCGAGACCGTGATCCACCACGAGATCGCCCTGGCCCTGACCGCCGTCCTGTTCGTCGCCCTGACCTGGGGCCAGCCGAATCAGACCGGAAGCCTGACCTTCCTGCTGCTGCTCGGCATGCGGCTGTCGACCAAGCTGAACATCTTCCTGGGCGTGCCCAATCCGCCGATCACCTTCCTGCCCAAGGGTCTGGCCTATCTGCAGAGCTATTTCCGCCGCGCGCGGTTCAACGCCCTGTTCCCGGTGTCCCTGGCCCTGTCGATCGTAGTCAGCCTGTTGCTCGGCGACGCCGCGCTTTCGACCACCGGCGGCGCCCAGGTCGGCTACGCCTTGATGTTCATGCTCGCGGCCCTGGGTCTGCTCGAGCATGGCTTCCTGATGCTGCCGTCGCCCGATCGCGCCCTATGGGGCTGGGCGTTGGGAAGACCGAAACCGACCGCGCAGGTCGCCCTCGCGGCGGCCGGGGAGCGCGACCAGTGATCAACACAGAGACAGAAACGTCCGGGGGGAAAACCGCCATGAACTACGAAGCCTTTTTCGAGACCGAGCTCGATGCCCTGCGCGACGCCGGCAACTACCGCGTCTTCGCCGACATTGAGCGCAAACGCGGCAGCTTTCCCAAGGCGACCAAGCACGGCGATGGCCCCGACGAGGTCACCGTCTGGTGCTCGAACGACTACCTCGGCATGGGTCAATCCGCCCACGTCCTGAAGGCCATGCACGAGGCGCTGGACAGCTGCGGCGCCGGCGCCGGCGGCACCCGCAACATCTCGGGCACCAACCACCATCACGTCCTGCTGGAACGCGAGCTGGCCGACCTGCACGGCAAGGAATCGGCCCTGCTGTTCACCTCGGGCTATGTCTCAAACTGGGCGGCGCTGGGCACCCTGGCGGCGCGCCTGCCGAACTGCGTGGTCCTGTCTGACGCCTGCAACCACGCCTCGATGATCGAGGGCATCCGTCACAGCCGCGCCGAATATCAGGTCTTCCGCCACAACGATCCGGCGCACCTGGATGAGCTGCTTTCCAAGATCGATCCGAGCCGGCCCAAGCTGGTCGCCTTCGAAAGCGTCTATTCGATGGACGGCGACATCGGTCCCATCCGCGAAATCGTCGAAGTGGCCGAGAAGCACGGCGCCATGACCTATCTGGACGAGGTCCACGGCGTCGGCCTGTATGGCGAGCGCGGCGGCGGCGTCGCCGAGCGCGAGGGCCTGATGGACCGGATCACCGTCATCGAGGGCACGCTGGGCAAGGCGTTTGGCGTCATGGGCGGATACATCGCCGCTTCCACCGCCCTGTGCGACTTCGTCCGCAGCTTCGCCTCCGGCTTCATCTTCACGACAGCCTTGCCGCCTGCCGTCGCCGCCGGCGCGGCCGCCAGCGTACGGCACCTGAAGGCCTCGGAAATGGAACGCGCCCGGCATCAGGACCGGGTGGCCAAGGTCCGCGCCCGCCTCGACGTCGCCGGCATCCCGCATATGCCCAACGACAGCCACATCATCCCGGTGATGGTCGGCGACCCGCACAAGTGCAAGATGATCTCCGACTGGTTGATGGAGAACCACGGCATCTACGTCCAACCGATCAACTACCCGACTGTGCCCCTGGGCACAGAGCGCCTGCGCATCACGCCCTCGCCAGTCCATGACGACGCCGACATCGACCGCCTGATCGACGCGCTGAGCGAAATCTGGGGTCATTGCGCCCTGGCGAGGACGGCGGTCGCGGCATAAGGCCCCTCTCCCAGAGGGAGAGGGCTTGAGCGTCCAAGAGCGCAGCGATTGGTGACGCGAAAGGGTGAGGGGTTACGGTGTCGCCGCGTGAAACTCGAACGTCTTTCGCCCGTCATCTTCGTGAGCATCAGACGACGGCCGAGACGAAGTTGTGGCAAGCTCTCCGAGGCTCAAAGCTGGATGGCCACAAATTCCGCCGACAGCATCCAATTGGTCGCTACTACGCAGACTTCGCTTGCGAGAAGCTGATGCTGGTCGTCGAGCTTGACGGTGGAGTTCATGATGATGACGACTGCGCTCTGAAGGACCAAATTCGTCAGGAGGAGATACAAGCGGCTGGGTGGAGCGTGCTCCGGTATCGCAACGCTCAAGTAATGGCGCATCTGGGCGACGTACTAGCGGCTATTCAAGGACATGCCGCTTTGGCGAGGCCGTAACCCCTCACCCTTTCGCGCCAGAACGTCGGCTGCGCCGTCGTGCGCTCAAGCCCTCTCCCTCTGGGAGAAGGACGTTCTCGCGATCACCCAACCGTGACGCCCGCTCGGTAGCGCGGGGCCGATGACGGGCCTACCTTCGGTAACGCTTCCAGTTCCCGTTCGTAATCAGCCAGAGTTCGCCCGCCCCATTACCCCGGAGCCGTCATGTCGAGCATTCCCGTCACCCCCGCCGTCGCCCCCCAGGTCCGCAAGATCACCGGCGCCGATCTGGACTGGGCACTGTCGGAAGGATGGAAGGATTTCAACGCCAAGCGCGGCGACATCCTGGTCTTGGCGGTGCTTTATCCAGTGCTGGGTCTGCTCGCGGCGGCCATCGCGCTGAACGACCGGCTGTTGCCCGTCTTCTTCCCGTTGGTGGCCGGTCTGTCGGTCATGGGGCCGGCCGTTGCGGCGGGGTTCTACGAGATCGCCCGCCGCCGGGAGGCTGGCATCGATTCCAGCTGGTTCCATTTCTTCGACCCGCTGAACGGCCGCAGCCGGACGCCGCTGGTCATGCTGACGATCATGTCGCTGGTCTTCTTCGTCACCTGGATCGCCGCCGCCTGGCTGATCTATCAGGCGACCCTGGGCCAGGTCGGCCCGATGACCATCGCCGGAGGGTTCGAGCAGTTGTTCTCCACTCCCGAGGGCTGGACCATGGTCATCGTCGGCAATCTGGTCGGCGCGGTGTTCGCGGTCCTGACCGTCGTGCTGACGCTGGTGTCGTTTCCGATGGTGGTCGATCGGCCGGTCGATGCGGGCACGGCGGTCGGAACCTCGATCCGCGCGGTGACCTCCAACGCCCCGACCGTGGCCGCCTGGGGCCTGCGGGTCGCCGGGCTGTTGCTGATCGGCTCGCTGCCGCTGTTCATCGGTCTGGCGGTCGTGCTGCCGGTGCTCGGCTACGCCACCTGGCACCTCTACACGCGAATGGTGACGCGCTAGACGCCGCGCCAGTCCCGCCACCAGGCGACGAACCGGCCCAGTCCCTCGGCCAGGGCCACCTTCGGCGCATAGCCGGTCAGGGCGTTCAGCTTGGACACGTCGGCGAAGGTCGCGGTCACGTCGCCCGCCTGCATCGGCCTCAGGATCTTGACCGCATCGCGCCCCAGCGCCTTTTCCAGCGTCGAGATCATGTCGAACAGCCCGACCGGTCGCGAATCGCCGATGTTGTAGATCTCGTGTCCGCCATTTTCCGGCGGCCGGTCCAGCACCCCCACCACCCCATCGACGATGTCGTCGATATAGGTGAAGTCCCGCGCCATCCGCCCCTCGCCGTAGATCTCGATCGGATGCCCCCGCATGATCGCCTCGGTGAAGCCGAAATAGGCCATGTCCGGCCGCCCCATCGGCCCATAGACGGTGAAGAACCGCAGGCCCGACTGCGGCAGGCGATAGAGGGTGGCATAGCTCTGGCTCATCAGCTCGCACGACGCCTTGGTGGCGGCGTACAGCGACACCGGCTGGGCAGTGGGTTCGTCCTCGCGGAACCCCGGCCCCGACAGCGGACGATCGCCATAGACCGAGCTGGACGAGGCATAGACCAAATGTTCGACCTCGGCGTGGCGGCACGCCTCCAGGATCGACAGATGCCCCTGAAGGTTTGACCGCTCATAGGCGAACGGGTTCTGGATCGAATACCGGACCCCGGCCTGGGCGGCGACATGCACCACCCGCCGCACGCCGCGCGTCCGCACCAGTTCGGCAATGACCGCCGCATCGGCGATGTCGGCCCGCACCATCTCGAAGGTCGGATAGACCGCCAGCTTCGACGCCCTCAGATCCTTCAGCGCGACCTCGTAATAGTCGTTGAAGTTGTCCACGCCGACGACCGTCTCGCCCCGCTGCAGCAGGCGCTCGGCCACATGCATGCCGACGAAGCCCGCAGCACCGGTGACGAGGACGGTCATCGTCCTCAGCCCCGCCCGATGCTGGTGTAGGCAAAGCCCCGCGCCCGCATCTCCGCCGGGCGATAGACGTTTCTCAGGTCCACCATCACGGGCGCGCGGGCCAGCAGCTTGATCCGGTCCAGGTCCAGCGCGCGGAACTGGTCCCACTCCGTCAGGATGACCACTGCGTCGGCGTCCTGGGTCGCGCTGTAGGCGTCGTCGCAATAGACGACGTCGCTCAGCAGCTTCTTGGCCTCCTCCATGCTCTCGGGGTCATAGGCCTGGACCCTGACGCCGGCCGCGACCAGGGCCGGCACGATGTCCAGGCTGGGCGCATCGCGCATGTCGTCGGTGTTGGGCTTGAAGGCCAGGCCGAGGATGGCCACCGTCTTGCCCTTCGGCTCGCCGCCGAGGGCCGCGATGATCCGCTCGGCCATCGCCTTCTTGCGCCGGTCGTTGACCTCGACCGTCGCCTCGACCAAGCGCACCGGCGTGCCGTACTGCTGGGCGGTCTTCACCAGGGCCACCGTGTCCTTGGGAAAGCAGGAGCCGCCATAGCCGGGCCCTGCATTCAGGAATTTGGCTCCGATCCGCCCGTCCAGCCCGATGCCCTTGGCGACCTGCTGCACGTCCGCCCCGACCTTCTCGCACAGGTCGGCGATCTCGTTGATGAAGGTGATCTTCAACGCCAGAAAGGCGTTGCCGGCGTATTTGATCAGCTCAGACGTCCGCCGCGCCGTATAGATCACGGGGAAATCGTTCAGGCTCAGCGGACGATAGATTTCGGCCATGACCGTTTTGGCCCGCTCGTCTTCGGTGCCGATGACGACGCGATCCGGGCGCTTGAAATCCTCGATCGCGGCGCCTTCGCGCAGGAACTCCGGGTTGGACACCACGGCGAACTCGGCGTCGGGGTTCACCCGGCGGATGATGGCCTCGACCTCGTCGCCCGTGCCGACCGGAACCGTCGACTTGTTGACGATGACGGTGAAGCCCTGGATCAGCCCGGCGATCTCCTCGGCGGCGGCATAGACGTAGCTGAGGTCCGCATGACCGTCGCCGCGCCGCGTCGGCGTGCCCACGGCGATGAAGACCACGTCGGCGTTCCTGATAGCGTCTGCCCCGTCGATGGTGAAGCTCAGCCGTCCGGCGCGGACGTTCTCGGCCACCAGGGCGCCCAGCCCCGGCTCGAAGATCGGCATCTCGCCCCGGTCCAGCCGCTCGATCTTGGACGGGTCCTTGTCGACGCAGACGACCGTGTGGCCGAAGTCGGCGAAACAGGCTCCCGACACCAGGCCGACATAGCCCGTTCCGATCATGGTGACGCGCATCGACGACCCTTCACAAGCGACAGCGAGCGCAGCCTTAGACGAGACCGGAGGCTGGCGCAAAACCGCGCGTTAAGCCTGTCCCCTCACCCGATCTTGAGGCTCCCGAGGTCACTATGAGGCATGACCGAGACGTCGCCCCTAACATTTGATCAGGCGCCCGTTGATCGCCGCCGGGCCGCGCGGGTGCCGTTCAGGAAGGCCCGCCGTGCGCGCGAACGCGTTCGCCTGCTGGGCCAGACCGTCGATCTGGTCCGCCCGGAAGAGGTGCTGCACCACGTCGAGACCTGGGTCGATGCGCGCCAGAAGGTCGTCATCGCCAACCACAATCTGAACAGCCTGGCCCTTCTGGCCAAACATCCGGACCTGAACCGCTTCTATGAACGCGCCGATCTGGTCGAGGTCGATTCCACGCCCCTGATCCAGTTCGCCAAACTGCTGGGCCTGCACGGCAAGGCGTTCCACCGCTGCACCTACCTGGACTGGCGCGACCATTTCTGGAGCCTGGTCGATCGCAAGGAGTGGCGCGTCCTGTATGTCGGCGGAGAGCGCCAGACCGTCGAACGCGCCCGCGACCGGCTGAGCGCCTGCTATCCCGGCGCCGACATCCAGGTGCGCGACGGCTTCTTCGATGCGACGTGCGGCTCGGCCGGCAACGCCGAGGTGCTGGATCAGGTCCGCGCCTTCGATCCGCACATCCTGTTCGTCGGCATGGGCATGCCGCGCCAGGAGCTGTGGATTCTCGACAATCTGGACGCCCTGCCGAACTGCGCCGTCTTCTCCGTTGGAGCCGCCTTCGACTACGAGGCCGGGGCGCAAAAGGCCGCGCCGCGCTGGATGGGCCGTATGGGCATCGAGTGGGCCTTCCGTCTGGTCAACGATCCCAAACGCCTGGCCCGTCGTTACCTGATAGAGCCGTGGAGCCTCAGCGGCGTGATCATCGCCGACATCGTCGCCGCGATCCGGGCGCGTCACCCGGCCTAGCCCTTCCCCCGCCCTTCGCGGGGGAAAGCCGTCCGTCTCCGGCCGCAGGCCGGACAGGACGGATGGGGGAACTTTCCTGTCGATGGTCGAGCAGCCAAACCAAACAAGACTACCCCCATCGGTCCTGGTCTCGCTGCGCTCGACGACGGACCGCTTTCCCCCATGAAGAATGGGGGAAGGGCTGGTTTAGCTCGCCAACACCGACGTCGCCACCGACACCTTGCCGGCCCGTCCGGTGGCCTGCATCAGCAGCCGCGCCTCACCCTCCAGCCGCACCGCCGACAGGACGTTGGTCGCATAGGCGCCGCTGTCGATACCGATCCGGCGTTCATCGGAAACCACCGTGTCGCTCGGCGTGTGCCCATGCACGACGACCTTCGCGAACGGCTCCGGATCGTCGAGGAAGGCCTCGCGTATCCACATCAGGTCGTGCGGATCCTGAGCGGACAGCGCCACCCCAGGCCGCGCCCCGGCGTGACAGAAGAAATAGTCGCCGATGGTCGCCGAAGCCTCCTGTCGTTCCAGCAAACGACGGTGCGCCTCGGGCAGGGCCTCGGCCAGCGCCGCCGACGCCTCGCCCCAGCCTCCCGGACCGTTCCGCGTCAGCCGCACATCGACGCCATACGACGCCAGAGTGTCGCGCCCGCCATAGTCGCACCAGCCGGGCCCGACATCGGGGTCGGTCAGGAACGTCTCCATCCGCTCCTCGTGGTTGCCCCGGATGAAATGGACCTCCAGCCCGGGATCGGCGTCCAGATTGCAGAGCTGGTTCAGCACGCCCTTGGAATCCAGCCCCCGGTCGATGTGATCGCCCAGAAAGACCACGACCTTGCGCGTCGCGTCCGATGCCGACAGGTCGGCGCGGATGGCCTGGATCAGCCGGTCCACCAGGTCGGATCGGCCGTGGATGTCGCCCACGGCCCAGATCACGCAGTCGGGCGGCGTGCGCGATGGGCGCCGCGCGGGGGGAACGACGGTCAGGCGGGGCGGCATCGCCTTCCCATGCCCGCTCGATCCCGGCCGTTCAAGCCGACGCGGTCAGCGTCAGCGTCGCGGGCTCGCCGGCCTGCGCCGACGCCGACAGCCAGAGATCGAAGTCCCCGGCCTCGACCGTCGGCCGCCCCGACGCACCGATGAACTCCAGACGCTCGCGGGTCACAGTAAAGGCGACGGTCTTCGTTTCTCCCGGCGCCAGCGCCACCTTGCGGAAGTCGCGTAGCCGCCGACCCGGCTGGGTCAGGCTGGCGACCCGGTCGCGGATGTAGAGCTGCACCGTCTCCTCGACGTCCCGCTCGCTGGCGTTTGTCAGTTCGACCGACACCTCGACCGACCCGTCCCAGGCCAGCGTCGCCTGGGTCGGCGTGACCGCGCCATATCGAACCGCCCCGTAGGTCAGCCCATGGCCGAACGGATAGAGCGCCGTGTTCGTCGTCTCACGATAGCGCGCCACATACTCCTGCGACGCCAGGGCGTTGTTCGCCGGCCGCCCGGTGATCTTGTGATCGTAGCTGTAGGGTTGCTGGCCCGAGCGATGCGGGAAGCTGACCGGCAGCCGGCCGGACGGCGACGCCTTGCCGAACACGACATCGGCCACCGCATGGCCCATCTCGCCGCCCAGGAACCAGGTCACGACGATCGCCCCGGCGTCCTTGACCGCGCCGGAAAGCTCTATCGCCCGCCCGTTGCGCAACAGGACGACCACCGGCTTGCCCGTCGCCGCGACCGCCTCGGCCAGCGCCCGCTGGGGCGCCGGAATGTCGATTTCGGTGCGAGACTGGGCCTCACCCGACATGCGCGAACTTTCGCCGAGAGCCAGCACGACGACATCGGCGCGCGACGCCGCCAGCACCGCCGCCTCGATCCCGCCGGGCAGCGCCGTCTCGACCTCGCAGCCGGCGACGACGCTCAGCTCGCCCGCCTCGTCCATCGCCTCGCGGAAACCGGCCTCCAGCGAGATGCGGCGCGTCTCGTCGCCCCAGATGGTCCACGGGCCGAAGACGTTGGCCACGTCGGCGCCGAACGGCCCGATCAGGGCGATTCGGGCGTCGGGCTTCAGCGGCAGCAGCCCGCCTTCGTTCTTCAGCATCACGATCGACTTCACGCCGGCCTCGCGCGCCAGGTCGCGGTGTTCGCGCGACCCCACGGCCGCCCGCTCGCGCCGGGGATCGCACCCGCGATAGGGGTCGTCGAACAGGCCCAGCGCCGCCTTTGTCATCAGCACGCGTCGCACCGCCTGATCCACCCGCGCCATCGGAACCTCGCCTGACGCGACCAGGCTGGGGATGTGCTCGAGGAACAGCCCCGACACGATCGAGGCGTCCACCCCGGCCATCAGGGCGATGCGGGTGGCGTCGCGGCCATCGGCGGCGAACCCGTGCGCGATCAATTCCTGGTCGGCCGTATAGTCGGTGACGACGTAGCCCGCGAACCCCCACTCCTCGCGCAGGATCTCGGTCAGCAGATAGGGATTGCCGCTGGCCGGCACGCCGTTGACGTCGTTGAACGCCGTCATGACCGACAGGGCGCCCGCGTCGAATGCGGCCTTGAACGGCGGCAGGAATGTTCCGCGCAGCGTCGCATCCGACATGTCGGTGGTGTTGTAGTCCATGCCCCCAAGCCCGGCGGAATAGGCGGCGAAATGCTTGGGCGTGGCCAACAGCGCGTCTCGGTCGGCCAACCCCTTGTCGCCCTGGAATCCCCTGACCCGCGCGATGGCCAGAACCTCGTTCAGCCAAACATCTTCGCCGGCCCCTTCGACGACCCGACCCCACCGCTGATCGCGGGCCACGTCGACCATGGGGGCATAGGTCTGGTGGATGCCCGACGCCGCGCCCTCGATGGCGGCGGCCCGCGCCGTGCGCATGGCCAGATCGGCGTCGAACGCGGCGGCCTCGGCCAGAGGCACCGGGAACACCGTCTTCAACCCGTGGATGATGTCGGCGGCGAACAGCAGGGGGATCCCCAGGCGGGTCTGCTCGACCGCGATGGTCTGGATGCGCCGCCCGGCCTCGGCCCCGACGCCGTTGAACAGACAGCCGACCTCGCCGTCGCGGATCATCTGCGTCATCCGCGCGGGATCGCCCTGCCCGTCCAGCGGATTGACGTTCTGGGGCCTGAACCGGAAGGGATCGGCCAGCACGTTCAGCTGCCCCGCTTTTTCCTCGATCGTCATGCGCGCGATCAGGGCTTCGATCCTGTCGCGATGCTCGGTCTGTCGCGCTGAGACGGCGCGCGGGGCTACGATCATACCAAACACCAGTGTTGCCGCCGCGGTCAGGAGGGTTCGTCGTGACTGGGCGCGCGGCATCTTCAAGACAGGAAACTTTCGCTCGGGGGAAGCCCGGGATTTAACGACACGCGCCGAAGATGTCAGGTCACGCGTTGTTTCGACCTTTTCTCCCCGAAACCGCACCATAGACTTGAAGTTGCATCCGGTCCCATGCACCATCGACACGGTTGTGGGAGAGCGTCGGTTGAAGCTGCTCATCGTCGCGCTCAACTATGCGCCAGACCTGATCGGGTGCGCCAGATACACCAGCGAGCTGGCCGAGGATTTCGTCGCGCGAGGTCACGCTGTCGAGGTCGTCTGCGGCCCGCCCTACTATCCGTCCTGGAGCGTGGCCGAAGGCTACTCCGGCGCCCGGTGGCGTACGGAAGTCCTGGCTGGCGTCGCCGTCCATCGCACGCCGCTCTACGTTCCAGCGAAACCGACCGGTATTCCCAGACTGGCGCACGTGGCTTCGTTCGGTGCTGCGGCGGCTCCCGCCGCCATCGCCGCCGCGCGACGGTTTCGGCCGCACGTCGTCCTGGCCATCGCCCCCACTCTGGCCGCCGGCGCCGCCGCCTTGATGGCCGCACGGACCTGCGGCGCGAAGACCTGGCTGCACCTCCAGGACTTCGAAGTCGACGCCGCCTTCGGCCTCGGCTTGCTGAAAAGCGAGACGGGACGCCAGGCGGCGCTCGCGATCGAGCGGCGGTTGCTTGGATCCTTTGATCATGTCTCGACCCTCTCGCCCGCCATGGTCGGACTTCTGCACGAGAAGGGCGTGGATCCCTCGCGAACGAGCGAACTGCGCAACTGGGTCGATGTCGACGCCAGCCCCGTCCTCGCGACCACGAACACGGCGCTCCGGCAGGAACTCGGCCTGACCGCCGACGCCGTGGTCGCCCTCTATTCCGGCAACATGGCCGCTAAACAGGGCATCGAATCACTAGGCGAGATGGCGGCAAGGCTCAATGCAGACGCTCCGTCGATCCAGCTCCTGTTCGGCGGCGAGGGGCCTGAGAAATCGGCGTTGGAGCAGGCCACGGCCGGGCTGGCCGCCGTCCGGCTCCTGCCGCTTCAGCCCGTCGCACGCCTGCCGGAGCTGCTGGGCGCCGCCGACATCCACCTGTTGCCGCAACGGCCCGAGGCGGCCGATCTGGTCCTGCCGTCAAAGCTCGGCGGCATGCTGGCCTCGGGTCGGCCGGTTGTGGCGATGGCGGAGGACGGCACCGATCTGGCCCAGGAGGTCGAGGGCTGCGGCCTGATCACGAAGCCGACCGGAGCCGCCATGGCGGAGGCAGTCCTGACCCTCGCCGGCGATCACGGCCGCCGTCAGGTGATGGGTCGCAACGGCCGGCTCCGCGCCGAACAGCGATGGCGCAAGGCCACGATCATCGACGCCTTCGAGGATCGCTTCCAGGCGACGGCGGAGGTCTGATCCCTCGGGTCATTCGCCATCCGCGATCCGGCGCTCGGTCACGCGCTCCAGGGCGGCGATCTTCACGGCCCGGCCGTCCAGCGGCGCCAGCACCGCATCGAACTCCGCCACCTTGGCCTCGACCAGGAACCGGTACCAGCCGCCCTGGAGCGCGTGATAGATCAGCCCAGGCCGGCCATCCAGAAACCCCATCTGGACGACATAGCGATAGAGGAAATAGCCGATCGGCCCGATCCAGATCGGCAGCCGGTTGTAGACCCTCTCCTTCATCCAGCGCTTGCCCGCCGCGCGCGATCCGCTCGGTTCCACCGCCGATCCACCGGGCAGCAGGTGGTGGCGCGCCACCAGCCGATCGATAGCCTCGCGCGTCGCATAGTCGTCGTGCTTGGCGGTGAAGAACGCCAGGTCGTTCAGGTTGTGATCGACCAGCCCGCCTCTGAACGTCACCGCCTCACCCTCGGTCAGCAGCATGTGCTCGTCCATCCACCGCGGCTCGATCCGCGCCGCACCCCGCCGCCACAGCCGCAGCAATGTCACCGGATAACGCCCGCCGTGGCGGATCCACCGCCCCATGAAGACCAGCTTGCGCCGCACGTTCACGCCCGTCACCGACGCCGGCAGGTTCGCCAACCGGGTCCGGATCTCCTGCGCCAGATCGGCTTCGACCACCTCGTCGGCGTCGAGCCGCATGACCCATTCGGCCGTGATCGGCGCGGTCTGCAGCCCCCACTGGAACTGGCGCGCATAGTTGCTCCACGGATGATGCAGCACCGTCGCGCCCGCCGCTTCTGCCAGGCCGACGGTCTCGTCCGTCGATCCTGAATCCACCACGAACACCTGCGTCGCGAACGCCGCGATCGACGCCAGCGCCCGTTCGATATGGCGCGCCTCGTCCCTCGTCAGAATGATCACGGCGACTGAGGTCATCGCGCGTCGTCGCCGAGCCGCCGGCTCCGCAGCCGCCGCGCCGGGTTGCCGACATGCACGGTCCAGGACTCCAGATCGCGAAACGCCACGCCCCGCGCGCCGAGCACCGCACCCTCGCCGATCACGACGCCCGGCCCGACGAAGGCCTCCGCCGCGACCCAGGCTCCGGCGCCGATCACGATCGGTCGCACCTGAAGCTGGAATGTCGGATCGTCGATGTCATGGCCGCCGGTGCAAAGCGTCGCCCGCTGGGACACCAGCGCCCCTGCCTCCAGCCGCACCGACGCCATGTTGTAGCAGTTCACGTCCGGCCCCAGCGTCGCATGCTCGGCCATCTCCAGATTGACCGGCAGCCAGAGCCGCACGCCCGGATAGATCCTCGCCGTCCCCGCGATCCGGCCGCCGAACAGGCACACGAGCATTCGCCGCCACCCATGCATCGGTCGGGGCGTCCAGACGCCGAGCAGACACCAGACCACGCTCCAGACCAGACGCACCAGCCGGCTTCTCAGGTCGAAGCTCGCGCCACCATGCATTGGATCGCTGCTCCTGGCGTCGAGAATGCCGCTCATCGCAGCGACCGCAACGTCTCGATCGTCGCCGGCGCGACCTTGGCGACGTCATACCGATCGTTGAACAGACGGACCGCCGCCTGCCGCATCGCCACAACCCCGGCCTCCGACAGGTCCGCCCACCGCGCCAGAACCCACCGAGCGCCCGTCGCGGTGTCCGGTCCGACCAGACCCGCGCCCCCAGCCTCGATCTCTCGCCAGATATTGACGCGGTCGCTAACCAGCACCGGCACGCCGCACCCCAGCGCCTCGGCCACCGCGACGCCGAAGTTTTCCTGGTGCGAAATCAGCACCATCGCCTGCGCCCCCCGCAGCGCGCCCCATTTCGCGTCCCCGCCCAGCCATCCCGGCCAGTGTATCCGCGCGCCGATCCCAAGCTGTTTCGCCTGCTGCTTGAGCTTCGAAACCAACGCCTCGTCGCCCGCGCCCGCTATGACGAGATCGAGCTCGGGCCGTCGCGCCGCGATCCCGGCGAACCCCGCGATCAGCAGGTCGATCCCCTTCTTCTCGTGCACCCGTCCGAGCAACAGCAGGTAGTCGCGGCCCCTCAGGCCTGGCACGACCACTGCGAACGCCTCGGCTTGTTCCGGCCGCGCGGGCGGCGGCACAGCGACCCCGAACCCCACCACCGCTTCACGATAGCGCCAGCCCCGGAAAGACCCCCGCGCCAATCGGCGCTCCTCCTCGGTGGTGAACAGCACCGCGCGCGCGCCCGCCGCCAGCCGCCCCTCCGCCGCCAGCCACGACGCCTGCTTGGCAAAATGCTTCAGCGGCGAACGCCGCCGAAACCACGGGTCCATCATGCCGTGCGCATAGACGAAATAGGGCACGCCAGCCTTCGGCAGAACCCGGGCCGCGCCCGCCGCCGCATAGTTCCAAAGTCCGTGAACGATGACGACATCATACGCAGGGACATTCGCCCGCAACCACGGGACCAGCGCCGGACTGTAGCCGTATCTCTCCCACCGCCGCCCGGCGACGCGGCTGCCCCGCGCTCCCAGGGCGAACGTCCGCACCGGAAATCGGGCCAGGAACGGCGCGTCCGGCGCATCCAGCGTGACGACATCGGCGGGCGGCAAGTCTGCAAGCGCCGCCTCCTGCTGGACCAATCCCTCGACCGTGCCGCCGCTCGCGGGGTCGACGCTGGCGATGACATGCAGCCGCCTCATGACGCCATCAGCTCGCTCAGGATCGAGCCCGTCAGCGTCTCGTTGCCGAACCCGCCTCGCCGTATCCGCGCCATGCCCGCCGCCCGGATGCCCCGCCCGCGTCCGGGGTCCGCCATGACACCCAGACAGTGCGCCGCGCATTCATCGAGGTCGTTCCAGAGCAGCGCCTCGACGCCGTCTTCGAACATGCCCGTGTGCTCGCCGGTCCTCTGCCCGACGAGCAGTCCGCCGATAAAGGGCGTCTCCAGCGAGCGCGTCGTGTGCTCATCCCGGTTGCCACGCGACACCAGCCCCAGGCACGCGTCCGCGCCCGCTAGCCTCATGCAGTAGTCGCGACCGTAGAGCGCGCCTCCGCGCCACGCGGAACGGATCCGCGACCAGTGCGGCGACCGCGACCACCGATCGCCCCACACCGACATCGGCACGCCGCGATCCATGAGGCCGAGCACGACCGCCTCGCGGTCTTCCCTCGGCATCCAGGACCCGATGAAGACGACGCCGCCCGCAACGCCAAAATCCTCCCGTTCGTCGTCTGACGGCGGCCGATGCGCGACCTCGTCATAGCCCATCCAGACCCGCAGCGTCCGCCGGGCCCCGAGCCGACGAAAGTCCTGCACGGTCGGTTCGCGAAAGGCGACGCACAGGTCATAGGCCGGCAACGCCTCGACCAGACTGTCGAACCGACGACCGTCCCTGCCGCCCGCCGGATCGTCGAGACAGACCAGCACGGTCGGCGCCAGATTGGCCAGAAAGGCGACGCTGCGACGTCCGAACAGTTCGCCGGCATCGATCCAGATCGCATCGTGCATGGCCACCTCGCCGGCCCGCGCCTCCAGCATCGCGCGCACCATCGGTTGAAGCAGGCGATAGCCGGTTCGGTAATGCAGCCGCTCCATCACCGGTCCGCCGAGCACGCCGCCGAGCGCCACGAAGGGATCGAACCGGGTCACCCGGTGACCGATGCGGACCAGAGCATCCGCGCGATGCCTTGAGGTCGATTTCGGCGTTGACGACCCGATGTAGAAGATCCGCATCAGACAGCCTTCGCCGCCCGATCCGGCAGGACCGGCGCTCGTGCCCAGACACGACCAACCAGCCGCGACAGCAGCCACCACCCCGCCATCAGCAGCAGCACGTTCCGGCCGGTGGCCAGATAGGTCGACAGGGAAATCTCGACGTTCAGCGTCTGGGTCAGGATCGCCAGCGCCGCCATGGCTTCGGCCGTCCGGTCTCCGAACGCCGCCCACCGCAACAGCAAGGCCAGACCCTGAACCAGCATCAGATAGATCAGCAGCCCCGCATATCCGAAGTCCGAGAACCCCTCGATCAGCAAGGTCATCGACCAATCGCTGCGCGTCGCGCCCAGCTTGCGCGTCCACAGCGCCTCGGTGTCGGACCCTCTCGCCTCCCACGCCGGCTTGCCCGGAAACAATGCCTCAGGGACCGCCGTCAGGATGGCGTTCGCGGCCGCCTCGCCGTTCAGTCGCCCCGTCGCTGTCCGCTCAAAGGCGTTGACGGTCTCGATGATCATCGGCCGGGTGGACAGGTTCTGGCGATAGCCCTGCCTCGCCAGAACCCCATCCAGCGCCTGGGATCGGCGGACCAGTTCGACGACGTTCGGCATCCCCGCCCCCTGTTGAATCGCATAGGTCGCCAGCCGGATCGCGAAGAAGGTCTGCCACCCGGCGGCTATGACGATCAGCGCCAGCACCGTCGCCGCCGCGCCCTGAAGGGTTCGGGTCCGCATCGACTGCCCGCTCCAGAACACGGCGAAAAAGGCCGCCATCGCCAGAACCGTGGCGAGCGCCAACGGACGTCGTCCGGCGATCAGGGCCCACAGGAGCGAGATGACCGTCGCAACGAGCATGGTCAGCGAAAGAGCGTCGAACAGCCCGCCCCGTCTCGCATAAAACCCCGCCAGTGCAGCCGAGCCGACGCCCGCGAAGAGCGACGCGACCGTCGTCACCGACAGGACGGACTTGACCAGTCCCCCTTCGCGTCCGGCGCCGTACGTCCACGCGCCGCTCCAGATGAGGACTGTCTGAAGGAGGGCGAACGCGATCAGTACGCCCGTCAGCAGCCCGCCCCGTTCGACGATCGCATCCCAGTCCACGCGAAACACCGGCCGCGGAAAGACCCAGTAGGCGGCGACGAGGGGCGCCAGGCTGATCGACACTACCGCCAGCGACCGTGACGTCTGTCGCAGGTCTTCCGGCAAGGTCAGCGGAGATCCCGGCAAGGCGCCCAGAACCAGCGGCCCGACGTACCAGATCACGCTCGCTGCGAAGGTCAGCAGAAAGACGTTCACCGCGAAGCGGCGCACCTGTCCGACCACCAGAACCAGACACGCCGCGAGGGCCGGCGCCACGATCAGCGCGAACGGGCCCCATCGCTCGCTCGCACCCAGCACCAAGCCGCCCAGGCTGGTCAGGGCGATGCAGCCCAGCATGACGCCGGCGATCCGCGCCCGGTCGTCAACGTGGGTCGCGGCGTCGGACCTCGTCACCGTCGGTCACCGCGCGCTCGCCATACGCGCCCCGATGCGGCGCCCAAAGGCGAGACCCAACCCGCGATCCGCTCCCGCGCCAGGGCCGGAAGCGCGCGATAAAAGGCGAGGCACAGCCCGATGTGAACCGCGCCCGCCACCGCCGCGATCACCGCCCCGAACTCCGGCGCCCACCCGATCGCCAGCAGCGCCGCGACAAGACTGACCGTCGCCAGGATCGCCGGCCTCGCCAACGCCGCGGGCCAACACAGCACGGCCGCCGTGATCCACCGGCGCGCCACATCCTGATAGATCACGGCGACACAGACCTCGCCCGCGATCAGGGCCACTGCCGCGCCTCGGATTCCCACGGATGTCGCAGTCACCGCTATGCCGATCAGGACCACCGCCGTGCTCAGCAGCGACGTCGCCATCTGGACCCGCACCCGGTTCGCACCCCGAACGACCAGGGTCGCAGTCTGGGCGAAGGCGAAGACCGCCACCGTGGCCGACAACAGGGCGAACAGCACCGGATCGAATGGGACCTGTCCGCGCGTCCACATCGCGAATGCCGGCGCGGCGACGAACTGAACCGCCATCAGGGTCGGCACGACCACGACCATCAGCAGCCCCCAGTTGACCGCGAGCGCCGCCTCGACCCGCTCCGCGTCCCGTTCACGCACGAAGCGCAGCAGCTCCGGCTCCAGCGGCCAGAGCACGGCGTTCAGCCCCTGGACGGCGATGTTGGCCCCGGTCCGCGTCGTCGCGAAGGCCGTCATCTGCGACAGGCCGACCATGGGCGCGAGCACCAGCCGCACGCCCTGCTGACGCATCTGCGCCGACAGATCCCGCGCCGCGATGCCCAGCGACACCCCGGCGTTTCTCGCCGCCAACCGAAGATCGGGCCGTCCCACGCGCTCAGGCACAGCGCTCCACAGGCGGGCGAAATCGCCCAGCATCGGCGCGTTCACGATCACGGTCGCCGCCGCCAGCGCCAATCCTGCCGCCATCAGATCGCCGCCCATCAGAACCGCCACCGCCGGAGCGACGCCGGTCCCAACCGCCTCCACGACACCCCACCAGGCCGCCCGAGGAAATTGGCCGATCCGCGCCATCGCCCGCGTCAGCAGCCCGCCGAAACTGCCGACCAGAAGCCAGATCACGCTCTGCAAGACGACCAGCGTCTGGGCCTGCTCGACCACCGCCGCCTCGGCGCCTTTCAGCATGAACGCCACCGCCCCGCTCCAGACAAGTCCGGTCGCCGCCACGACGCCCAGAATGCCGATGACCGTTCCTGCGATAAGCGACGACGCCAGCACTCTGCCCAGCGACGCCTCGTCCGGCGCGTTCATGAAGGCGTAGGCGAGGTAGTTCTGATGCCCGACGTCGATCGCCGTCAGCAGAGGTCCCAACCCCAGGACGATCAGCCAGGCTCCGTATTGAGACGGCGACCAACAGGATAGAAAGATCGGCACGGACGCCAGCTGCGTCGCCGCCCCCACCCCCATCCGCGTTCCACTGGCCAGCCCGCCCGACATCCAGCGCCGCGCCGCAGACATCAGGCGAGGGCCGCTTCGTGCTTCAGGAACCACTCATAGGTATCGACCAGCCCCGCCTCCAGGCCGATGTGCGGGCTCCATCCCATGGCCCTTAGCCTGGCGGAGCTCATCAGCTTTCGGGGCGTGCCGTGGGGCTTGGACGGGTCCATCACGATGGGGCCGTTGTAGCCGACGACATCGCAGACCCGGCGCGCCAGATCGGCGATCCGAATGTCCCCACCCGTGCCCACGTTGACGGGCTCGGCCGCCGAATAGTGCCGCATCAGATGCAGACAGGCATCGGCGCAGTCCTCGACATGCATGAACTCACGCCGCGCCTGACCCGTGCCCCACACCACCATCCGATCCGCGCCCGTGACCTTGGCCTCATGAGCCTTGCGCATCAGCGCGGGCAGGACGTGTCCGGCGGTCAGGTCGAACCGGTCGCCGGGCCCATAGAGATTGGTCGGCATCGCGCTGATGAAGTCGCAGCCATACTGACGGCGGTAGGCCTGGGCCAGTTTCACGCCGGCGATCTTGGCGATCGCATAGGCCTCGTTCGTCGGCTCCAGCCGCCCGGTCAGGAGCGCGTCTTCGGTGATCGGCTGGGCCGCGTCGCGCGGATAGATGCAGCTGGAGCCGAGATACAGCAGCTTGCGCACGCCTGACCGCCAGGCCGCGCGCATGATGTTGGCCCCGATCATCAGATTGGCGTGCAGGAAGTCGACCGGCTGCGTGTCGTTGGCCAGGATGCCGCCGACCTTGGCCGCCGCGACGAAGACCACGTCGGGTTTCTCGTTCGTGAGAAAGGCGCCGACCGCGTGAGGGTCTTCCAGGTCCACCTGGTCGCGCGGCGCGGTGACGATCTCGCAATCCTCGGACGCAAGCCGACGCAGGATCGCCGAGCCGACCATCCCGCGATGCCCCGCGACCCAGACCCGCGTTCCCGCCAGCGAAAACGGCGGCGCGGCTCCGAAGTCGCGGCGCGTGGGCCTTGTCCAGCGGCGTGTCGCCAGGGACGTCACGTCAGTAGGCGTTCTTGCGCGAGAGCATCGCCGGGACTGTCCGCGCGATGATGGCCAGATCCCCGATCAGCGACCACCGCGCGACATAGTCCGCGTCCGCCTCGATCCGCCGCGCCATACAGCCCAGATCGCGCGTTTCGCCGCGAAGCCCCCTCACCTGGGCCAGACCCGTCAGGCCCGGCCGCACCGAGAACCGGTCGCGGTATCCCGCGATCAGAGGGCCGTATCGCGCGTCATGGATCACGGCGTGGGGTCGCGGTCCCACCAGGGACATCTCGCCCCGGATCACATTCATCAGCTGGGGCAGTTCGTCCAGGCTGGTCGAGCGGATGAACGCCCCGACGCGCGTCACCCGGGGATCGCCGCGTGTCGCCTGGGGCACCTGATCGTCGTCGCCGACCGTCATGCTGCGGAATTTGTAGATGACAAAGGCTCGGCCGTGCCGCCCGGTTCGGCGCTGGCGAAAGAGCACTGGCCCCGGGCTGTCCAGGGCGACAGCGATGGCGATTGCGAGAAAGAGCCATGACAGTACGATCAGAAGCGTGGCCGCCGCGAGAAGGTCAAATCCACGCTTGGCCCCGGCACGCCCCCTGGAAAGGCGAACTGATGCCGCGTTGGGAGAGCGGACGGCCAAAGAACCGTGCCCAGCAGCGAAGATATCCACCACCCAAAACGCCCCCCGCCACGGCCAACCTGACCGTTAACAAGGAGTTAATCTCAGCTTTTGGTTATGCGCAACCAGGAATCGAAACGCCAATCTCTTCAGCCGTCCTGGTTGAACCGGGCACCGTCGCTCAGACCTTCATCAGGTCGTTGAACCGGTCGAACAGATACAGGCTGTCCGTCGGTCCGGGCGAGGCCTCGGGGTGGTGCTGAACGCTGAACACCGGACGGTCCTTCAGCTGGATGCCGCAGTTGGTGCCGTCGAACAGGGACACATGCGTCTCCTGCACGGCGTCCGGCAGGCTGTCGCGATCGACGGTGAAGCCGTGGTTCATCGACACGATCTCGACCTTGCCGGTGGTCAGGTCCTTGACCGGATGGTTGGCGCCGTGGTGGCCCTGATCCATCTTCACGGTCTTGGCGCCCAGCGCGAGCGCCAGCATCTGGTGACCCAGGCAGATGCCGAACACGGGCTTTCCGCTGTCGACCAGCTTCCGGATTTCCGGCACCGCGTATTCGCCCGTCGCCGCCGGATCGCCCGGCCCGTTGGACAGGACAACGCCGTCCGGCGACCGCGCCAGGATCTCCTCGGCCGTCGTCGTCGCCGGGACCACGGTGATCTTGGCGCCGGTCGAGGCCAGGGCCCGCAGGATGTTGCGCTTCACGCCATAGTCGACCACCACCACCGACTTGCGCCCGGTCGTCTTCGGGTGACCCTCCGGCCATTCCCACAGACCTTCGTCCCACTCGAACGCCTGCAGCGTCGAGGCCGGCTTGGCCAGATCGAGGCCGACCAGCCCGGTCCAGGCCCTGGCCTGCGTCACCAGCGCCTCCAGGTCGAACCGGCCGTCGGGGTCGTGTGCAATCACCGCATGGGGCGCGCCGTGGTCGCGAATGCGTTGGGTCAGCGCGCGGGTGTCGATGCCCGCCAGACCCACGACGCCGCGCCGCTTCATCCAGGCGTCCAGCGTCGCATCGGAGCGCCAGTTGGCCGGATCGGTCGGCAGGTCGCGGAAGACCGCGCCTCTTGCCGAGGTGTCCGAACCCCCGCCCATCTGCTCGATGTCCTCGACATTGGTGCCGGTGTTGCCGACGTGCGGGAAGGTAAAGGCCAGGATCTGGCTCATGTAGGACGGGTCGGTCAGAATCTCCTGATAGCCGGTCATGGCGGTGTTGAAGACCACCTCGCCCAGCGCCGAGCCGGTGGCCCCGACGCCGACCCCCTGAAAGATCGTGCCGTCGGCCAGAGCCAGAACGCCGGTGCAGCCGGGGAGGAGAGTTGCGGTCATGGCCCGTCCCTTACACCGAATCCCGGCGATCAAACGGCGGCGTTGCTACAGAGGCGTGCTGCCCAGGTCAACGCGCCGCTCCGGCGAACGCCGCACCCACAGCCAGCCGACCGAGGCGACGGCGAACAGCACGATGGCCGGCACGATGTTGCCGGGAGCCGCCGCGACCACCGCGCCGACCGAAAAGACCAGCCCCACCACCGCCAGCGCACGCCAGGCCGGCGACCGGCTGAACCGGAACAGGCTGATGCAGCACAGGGCATACAGGCAGATGGTCAGGACGGTGCAGGCGCCGATCAGCAGGCCGAACTGGCCCGCAAGCGTCGGCTGGGACGTCATGACCACCAGACCCGCCATGATCGCTCCGTTGATCAGCGGATTGCTGAGCGGCAACCGTCCTGGCGTCGCCGCCGATCCGAACCAGCGCGGCAGATAGCCGGCCTCGGCCGCACTCCGCGCCGTCTCACCGCCCAATATGGTCCAGCCGGCGATGGTGCCCAGCGCCTTGATCACCGCGCAGGCCGCGACGAAGCCCGCGACCGAGGCCCCGAACACCCGCGCCGCCAGATCGGCGAACGGACTGGTCGAACTGGCCAGCTCGCCCGCCGGGATCACGCCGAACACCGCCACGCTGGCGGCGACATAGACCACCAGCGCAAGACCGACGCCCGCGACGCTGGCCCGGCCCACGTCGCGCGCCGGATCCCTGACCAGCCGCGACAGCGCCGCCGCGCTCTCCAGCCCCAGGAACGACCAAAAGATCACCACCAACGACGCCGGCACGCTCTGCGCCAGCGGCAGCCCCTCCGGGCTCCACGACGCCGTGAAGGTCGATCCGCTGAAGGCCAGCGCGCCGGCCCCGATCGCCAGAACCAGAGGCAGCAGGCCGATGATCAGGGTCACCGCCCCCAACCGCGCCGCGACCCGCGCGCCTGCCGCATAGGCCGCGGTAGTCATCCCGATCAGCACCAGATTGCACAACGCCGCCGGTCCGGGCTCGGCCAGCGCCGGAAAGAAGAAGGCCATATAGCCGGTGCCCGCCAGCGCCACCGCGACGTTGCCGGTAAGGCAGACGCCCCAATAGGCGATGGCGGTCTGGTAGCCGATGAACCGCCCCAGCCCCCGGCGCGTGAAATCCGTCAGCCCGTCCGCATCCGGCTGGAACCGCCCCAGCCCGGCGAACACCGCCGCCAGGATCATCGCCCCCGCGCCGCAGACCAGCCAGCCGATCAGGCTGGACGAGCCGGTCGAGGCCAGGGCCACCGGAGCCAGATAGACCCCCGACCCGATCATGTTCCCGGCCACCACCAAGGCCGCGAGCCCCCACCCCAGCTTGCGGCCGCCATGCTGGGCTTCCAGCGGAATCGTCTCGGTCTGGCTCATGCGCCGACGCTATGCCGGAATCCGCGCCCCGTCCCACCCGAAAACACCCCCGCTGTCGCCCGGCGTCAGTCCATCCAGCACCGCCAGCATCCGCTCGGCGGAATAGGCGGGGGTGAACAGCTTGTCCGCCGCCACGCCCTTCTGGAATGGCGCGCTCAGCCCGGTGTCCACCGTCCCGGGGTGCAGCCCCGCCACGACCATCTGGGGATGCGACCGCGCCAGTTCGATCGCCAGGTTCCGCAGGATCATGTTCAGCCCCGCCTTGGACGCCCGATAGGCGTGCCAACCGCCCAGCCGGTTGTCCCCGATCGATCCCACCCGCGCCGACAGCGCCGCGAACACCGTCCGGCGGTCGCGCGGCATCAACGGCAGGAAAGCCTTGGCCACGAGCGCCGGACCCACCGTGTTGACGCGGTAATCCCGCAGCAGATGCTCCGCCGTCATCGCCCGATAGGACCGCTCCGGCGCCTGGCCGTCATGCAGCACCCCGGTCGCGACGAAGATGAGCGTCGGCGCCGGCCCCTTGGCGACGCGGGCTGCGGCTGCGGCGATGGTGGCCTCATCGTGCAGATCGAGATGGGCATCTTCGGGCAGCGACCGGGCGAAGCGATGCACGGCCTTAAACGCGCCGGAGGCTTCGAGCGCTTCGGCCACCGCCGCCCCGATGCCGCCTGACGCGCCGAAGACGACTGCCGATGTATCCGTCATGCGCGTCACCCCCAAACCATCATCCTCGGGCTTGACCCGAGGATCGGATTGTCATCACCCCAGACCTAGCCGGTTCTCGTGGACCGGTCCGTGCGACGCTTCCGCTCATCCGACCCTGAACATCCGATCCTCGGATCAAGCCCGAGGATGACGAAGATCGAGACCGACCATGCCCATCACCACCGTCGGTCTCGATGCCGACGACACCCTTTGGCACAACGAGACGATCTTTCGTCTGACTCAGGCGCGGTTCGTCGATCTGCTCGCCGACCACGGCGACGAGGCGACCATCGAGGCGCGAATGGCCGAGACCGAGCGGCGCAACCTGCGTCTCTACGGCTATGGCGTGAAGGGCTTCACCCTGTCGATGATCGAGACGGCGATGGAGCTGTGCCACGGCGGCGCCCCGCCCGAGGTGGTGCGCGAAATCCTCGCCGCCGGTCGCGAGATGCTGGCTCACCCGGTCGAGACCTTGCCCGGCGTCGACGAGGCCCTGGCCACGCTATCCGAACGCTATCGCCTGATCCTGATCACCAAGGGCGACCTGATGGATCAGGAACGCAAGGTCGCCGCCTCCGGCCTGGGCGATCTGTTCGCCGCTGTGGAGATCGTCTCGGAAAAAGACCGCAACACCTACGACCGCGTCTTCGCCCGCCACGGCACCGGCGCGGTCGAGGCAGCCATGGTCGGCAACTCGATGAAATCCGACGTCCTGCCCGCGCTCGACGCCGGAGCCTACGGCGTCCACATCCCCTACGTCGTCACCTGGGCGCACGAACTGGCCGCCGCGCCGGAGGGTCACGCCCGGTTCGGCACGCTGGATACGATCACCGCACTGCCGAGTTGGATTAGCGAGCGCGCCTGACCCGGCGAACCTAGCCGCGATGAGACGTCACGCCCAAGCGTGGCGATTAAGTGACACAAACTCGCCATATATTGCATTGCGGCAAAATGCGCATTGCACACTCGCAGTTGCAGCAAGAACCATGCGCACTTGCCACTCTTGGCCGGCTTGGGGAGACACGATCATGCGCACCGCGAAGTTTTGGCTACTGGGATCAGCCGCGGCCTTGGCCATGGGAACGCCGGTCTGGGCCCAGTCTGCCCCGTCAGCCGAGCCTCAGGACGAGCTCGAAGAAGTTATCGTCACCGGGTCGCGTCTCAGCACCGGCTCCGTGCTCGAATCCGCCCAGCCCGTTCAGGTCGTCACCAGCGAAACCATCGCCGCCAAGGGCAATGTGGCGATCTCGGATCTGCTCGACACCCTGCCGGCCCTGCTCAGCTCCACCAGTTCAGCGCAGGCCAACGGCACGGCCGCGACGCTGAACCTGCGGGGTCTCGGCGGCAACCGCTCGCTGGTGCTGGTCAACGGCCGCCGCCATGTCGCAGGCGTGCCGGGCTCGGCCGCCGTGGACGTCTCGTCGATCCCGTCCGGCCTGATCGACCGCGTCGACGTGCTGACCGGCGGCGCCTCGGCCGTCTATGGGTCGGACGCCGTCACCGGCGTGGTCAACTTCATCATTAAGGACGATTTCGAGGGCGAGCAGTTCACGGTTCAGACCGGCCTGTCCGGCGAAGGCGATGGCAACGACACCTATGCCTCGCTTCTGTTCGGCCGGAACTTCGACGGCGGTCGCGGCAACATCACCCTGGCCATCGACGGCTACGATCGTCAGGCCGTCTACTACGGCGACCGCGACTTCTCGCGCGACAACGGCATCGACGACAACTACCCGAACCCGGCGCTGTTCTTCCAGGCCGGCGACCCCATTCCGCCCGGACAGACCCGTGCGCTCGGCCGCACCATCCTGGTCGGCGGCAACCCGCGGTTCGCCGGCACCGATCCGGCTCTGGTCGCCCGCGCCCGCGCCGCCCGCGCCCAGGCCTTCATCGATCGCCCGACGTTCGACGTCTCGAGCACCAGCGGCCTGATCGGCTTCGACCTGGACGGCAGCGGCTTCTCGACCCCGGCCCGCTTCTTCTCGACCACCCAGGACATCAACCGCAACGGCATCAACGACTGTCAGGAAAGCCGAGCCGGCCGCGAGGGCTATGGCTGCTACATCATCGATCCGAACACCGGCGTGCTGCGGCCCTTCCAGGACGGCATCTATGCCGGCGGCATCAACCAGTCGGGCGGCGACGGTGCGGGCCAGAGCTTCAACGGGACCTCCCTGGTGCCGGACGAGGTGCAGCTCGCGGTCAACCTGTTCGTGAACTACGAGGTCAACGAGGCCTTCCACCCCTATGCGGAGCTGAAGGCGGTCTCGACCACCTCGACCAGCTACAACCCCTACAACACCTTCGACGACTCGATCCCGATCTCGCTGGATAACCCCTTCATCCCGGCCCAGATCCGCCAGTACATCAACGCCGAAATCGCGGCCGATCCCTCGATCGCCGGGGTCGCCAAGGTGCTGATCGGTCGCGACAACATCGACCTGTTCGACCCGGCCATCGAGAACGACCGCACCACCTATCGCGCCGTCATCGGCGCGCGCGGCGACCTAGGCTGGAACCTGTCCTACGACCTGTCGGCCAACTACGGCCGCACCGAGGGTGAGTCGCGCAGCGCCGTCCGTCTGGAAGACCGCTACTTCGCCGCCATCGACGCGGTGCGGGCCCCGAACGGCCAGATCGTCTGCCGCTCGACGCTCGATCCCAACGCCTTGCCCAGCAAGGGGCAACTGGGCCCGAACCCGGGCGGCACCATCCCGTTCAACACCTTCAGGCCCGGCGTCGGGTCCGCCTGTCGTCCGCTGAACCTGTTCGGCCTGAATGCGGCCAGCCAGGAGGCCCTGGACTTCATCGCCTACACGGGCGTGGACGTCTTCACGATCGAACAGACAGTGATCTCCGGCATCCTAAAGGGCGATTCCGCACCCTGGTTCTCGCTGCCCGGCGGCCCCGTCGGCTTCATCGTCGGCGCGGAGTACCGTGAGGAGAAGAGCGACTTCGACGGCGACGACTTCGTCAACCAGGGCTTCAACTTCGAAAGCCGGACCACCGCCGACGTCGCCGGACAGTTCGACGTGTCTGAGCTGTTCACCGAGCTTCGCGTGCCGATCCTGGCCGACGTCCCGTTCTTCCACGAACTGACCGTCACGGGGGCTGCGCGCGCCGCGACCTACTCGACCGTCGGCTCGACCACGACCTACAAGGTCGATGCGGTCTGGTCGCCCATCCGCGACATCCGCTTCCGCGGCGGTCAGGCCACGACGGTGCGGGCGCCCAACATCGCCGAGCTGTTCTCGCCGATCGAATCCTTCAACGCCCGGCCGATCGATCCCTGCGACCAGAACAACATCGCCCTGGGCAACAACCCGGCCAACCGCCTGGCCAACTGCCGCGCCGACGGCATTCCGGCCGGCTTCACCGATCCCCTGACCAGCCAGTTCGCAGGTCGCACGGGCGGCAATCCGAACCTGAAGGAAGAGGAATCCGAGAGCTTCACCTACGGCGTGGTGCTTCAGCCGCGCTTCATCCCGGGCCTGTCGGTCACCGTCGACTATTACAGCATCGAAATCGAGAACGCGATCCAGGCGGTCACGACCCAGGACATCGTCGACAGCTGCTATGACGGTCCGAACCTGAGCAATGTATTCTGCAGCCAGTTCACGCGGAACCGCAACGCCGCCTCGCCGACCTTCCTGGGCTTCAACTCGATCACAACGACGCAGCTGAACTTCGCAGGGCTGGAGGCGTCGGGCATCGACTTCAACGTCGCCTACAGTTTCGATCTGGCCAGCCTGGGCCGTCCGACCTGGGGCGCCCTCGACCTGTCGGTCGGCGGGACGCAGGTCGAGGACCGCAACGACTATCCGTTCGCAACCAACCCGAGCCAGGCCAACCCGGTCGAACTGCAGCTGAACAACCCGGAGCTCTCGCTGAACGCCGGCATCCGCTGGTCCATCGGCGACTTCACCGTCAACACCGGCCACCAGTATCTGGGCGAGCAGGCATTGCCGGGCGTCGAGATCGAAAACGCCGCCAACTTCGTCACCCCGTTCGCCGACGAAATCTGGATCCACGACCTGTCGGTGCGCTGGGACACGGAGGACTATGCCGTCACCATCGGCGTCAATAACCTGACCGACGAAGAGCCCTTCATCGCCTCCGTCGCCACCCCCGTCTCCGGCGTCGGCCGCTACTTCTTCATCCGCCTCGCCACCACCTACTGACCAAACACCGGTGAGAAAACGAGATCGGGCGGCTCCTCATGGGGCCGCCCTTTTTCGTGGCTGGGACGCTGCCGCCTTGCACCCCCGCGAGGGTCTCTCTAAACGGGCCGCTTAGCCGACACCCTTATCGCAACCGGCGCGCTGATCTCGCTCGAGAACAGCGCCGCCGGTCGCACGCGCGTGAGAGAGACCGCCCTGGACGACGACGCCATCAGCCATGAGGACCGGGACGCCATGATCCGCGCGTCGCTGGCGGAGCATGGGGATTCCGGCATCACGCCGCGTCACACCCTGTTCTACTTCTATGGCGAGGGCGACCACGACGACCTGAACGAGGTCGCCCGCCGCGCCGGTTTCCTGACCAAGGGCCAGGACGACGCCACCATTCTTGAAACGACCATGGCCGTGGACGAGGGGTCCTTCACCCCCGTCAGCGCCATGATGCAATCCTGGGCCGCGGCCTTCCAGCTCGATTACGACGGCTGGGAGTGCGCGGTCGTGACGAACTAGAGGGAGGTCGATGAAAACGCGGGAAAAACGAGATCGCCTACTAGTTGGTCTTTACCTGATCACTAAGGATCAGGGTTTCAATAAAAATTACGACATTCTCACGCTCGTTGAGCAGTTAACGCTGTCGAGCGTGCCTGGCGAGGTGCGTGGTTGGGCTAAAGAGTTGGAGAGCGAAGGCCTGATTAAGGCCTACTATCTACTTGATGGCAGCGTGTCGGGTTCGATTACTATTCGCGGCAGCGAAACAGCCGAAGACTTGATCGAGCAGCGCCCGGACTACGTCGGCTCTTCGATTATCCAACAGGGTTACGAATATGCCGATCCAGTAGGAATGCGCGTCGCGGCCGGACCCGATATTTCGTCCCTGAAAGACCTAGTAGTTGGATCAAACTCTGCAGATCCGGACGACCGGATTCGAGCACTGGCAGAAATCGCAGTGTTTGAAACAGCTCTCCTTCAACCGGTAATAGCCACGGATCTTGTCGAACGCTTCGTAAATGTGATCCTCAAGTGGATCGCAGCAAAATTCTCTGAGGGAGCTGTGAGCGCCGTTGTAGCGGCGATCATTTTGAACCTCGTTCCGTTCCTAAAGACTTGAGCCACAAATGCCCAAACGCACGGACATCAAATCCATCCTGATCATCGGCGCGGGTCCGATCGTCATCGGTCAGGCCTGCGAGTTCGACTATTCGGGCGTTCAGGCCTGCAAGGCGCTGAAGGCCGAGGGCTACCGCGTCATCCTCGTCAACTCGAACCCGGCCACGATCATGACCGATCCGGACATGGCCGACGCTACCTATATCGAACCGATCACGCCGGAGTTCGTCGAGCGGATCATCGCCAAGGAACGTCCCGACGCCCTGCTGCCCACCATGGGCGGCCAGACCGCCCTGAACACCGCCCTCGCCCTCGACGCCTCCGGCGCGCTTGAGAAATACGGCGTCGAGATGATCGGGGCCAAGGCCGACGTCATCGACAAGGCCGAGGACCGCCAGAAATTCCGCGACGCCATGGACAAGCTGGGTTTGGAATCGCCGAAATCGAAAGCGGCCCACACCCTGGACGAGGCGCTGGACGGGCTGGAGTTCGTCGGTCTGCCCGCCATCGTCCGCCCCAGCTTCACCCTCGCCGGCACCGGCGGCGGCATCGCCTATAACCGCGAGGAGTTCGAGGAGATCGTCTTGCGCGGCCTCGACCTCTCACCCACGACAGAGGTGCTGATCGAAGAGAGCGTGCTGGGCTGGAAGGAGTACGAGATGGAGGTCGTCCGCGACAAGGCGGACAACTGCATCATCATCTGCTCCATCGAGAACATCGACCCGATGGGGGTGCACAC
>JAZKHL010000011.1:0-15905 GCA_040385365.1 Pseudomonadota bacterium
AAGCGTGTGTAGGTGAAAGCCTACCGAGGGTTCGAATCCCTCTCTGTCCGCCACGGCCCCTCATCGCCCAGCGATCGCCAGAGCCACGGCGTCGCGGCGAACAGACCCAGCCCGAAGATCGTCAAACCGACCAGTACCAGGTTCGAGCCGTTCTCGAAGGTGGGAAAGCAGAGCCAGTTGACGCTCAGGCTGACGATCATGGTCGCGACGGCCAGGATAAGACCCGGGCGCGGACGGGTCAGGAGCAGGGCGCAGACGACGAAATCTACGGCGCACAGACCATACCAGAACCAGACGGCCCAGGCGGGCGCGGGGCCGTGGTAGAGGAGGCCGTGTTTGGCCACCCACCAGAAATGGCCGATAGCGCCGAGCGGGAAGCAAAACGCGATGATGCGACGTACCAGAACCGGATCGGGGGTCACCTCAACTGGTTCCTGAGGGCGGCGTAGTCGATCTTTGAGTTGTGCCGCTTATCCAAGGGGATTTTGGGGATGACGCGACAGACGATGTCTCCCAGGTGGGAGGCGTGACGCGTCAGAGCGACGAGATCGAGTCCGTCGCCCGCCACGACGAGAACGGCCGGCGTCCTGTCCGCGAGAAGCGCGGCCTGACGCACGCCGGGCCAGCTGAGCGCGGCGGTTTCGATGGCGAACGGATAGAGACCGCGCGCGGCGGCTTCGCGCCGTCCCAGCAGCCAGAGACGGCTCCGATCATCGAACCGGCCGGCGTCGCCGGTGCGGTGCCAGAGCACGCCGTCGCGCATGACCTTGGTCGAGGCATCGTCGCGGGGATCGAGGTAGCCGCGGTTAACGTGCGGCCCGGCGACCAGGATTTCATCGTCGCGAATGTCGATCTGGGCCTCGGGAATTGACGGCCCGGCCAGCAGGCCCGCGCCTTGCGACATCGCTTGCCAATCGGCGTCTTCGATGTCGTCGATGCTGATATGGGCGATGGGCTCGGCCTCGGTCGATCCATAGACGGCGTGGATCGCAGCGCCGGGCGCGGCGGCGCGAAGGCCCGTCAGCAGATTTGGGAACACGGGTCCGCCGCCGGTGAAGACCGCGTCGAGGCTCAGGGCGGGCGCGCCTTCGATGATGCGGGCGCAGACGGCGGGCGGGGCGACCACGCGGTTGACGCGGTGGGTGGCAATCTGGGCGCGGAGGGCCGTCGGATCGAGCCTGCCGGGCCGATGCAGATCACCGGGCGGCAGGACGCTGGTCGCTCCGGCCGCCAGATTGGAAAGGATGAAGACCGGGAGCGAGATCAGGTCGATGTCGTCGGGCGTCGTTCGCCTGACCCGTTCCAGCAGGTCGTGCTGGAGCCGCAGGAAGCCCGCCGAACGCACGATGCCCTTGGGGCGTCCGGTCGATCCGCTGGTGAAGGTGATCAGGGCCGGGACGTCTGCGCCGACCGGCTCGAGGGGACCGTCGCCCCCTGTTCGCCCGCCGTCCTCAGCCAGGACCGGCAGGCGACGCAGGGCCGGAGACAGCAGGCGGATCGCGCGGCCCAAGGCGCTGGTCACGATCGCCTTGGGGGCCGCCGCCTCGACCGCTACCGACAATCCGGGCAGCCCGGCTGCGGGCTCGGGGAACATGGCGACCGCGCCGAGGCGAAACAGGGCCAGGAGCGTAGCGTAGAGTTCCGGCGACACACCACGCGCCACAAGGATCACGTCGCCCATGCCGATCCCGGCGGCCCGGAAGGCGTTGGCGCGGTCGGCCGACATTCTCGCGAGGGCGGAAAAGCTCGTCACCCTGCCCTGCCCGTCGATCAGGGCGGCCTGGTCGGGACGACGCTCGACATGGTCCAGAAAGTCGACGACCAGGTTGGTCACAGGGTCCGCCCCCAGAGGGCATAGCGCCGGAACACCGTGGCGCCGAGGCGGGCGCTGTGGCGGGCCGACAGGTTGTCGTCGTGCATCAGGGCGTGGATGACGCGGCTGTAGCCTCTGGCGGCGGCCTCGGCATAGAAGCGCCGCGCCAGGCTGGAGCCGAGGCCCGGTCGAAGCGAGGCGTAGGTCTTCAGGACCACGGCTCGGTCGGGCGATGGATCGGCAAGATCCGGGATGGCGAATAGAAAGCCCTGCAACGCGCCCGCTTCGTCACGGGCCATGACCACAAGGCCGGGATCCAGTCGTCCCAGCACCGGGCGATACAGGTCGATGAAGGCCGGGAGCGAAAGCGGGCGATACAGGAAGCCGCGCTGAAAGGCGGCGAGCGACACCCGATGCAGCTGTGCCAACTCCTCATCGGCGCGGTCGAGAGCGAACGGTTCGAGCCGCAGCCCCGGCGGCGGGTCGGCGACGGCGGACGCCTTTGGCAAGGGGCCTTCCGCCGAGGCGTAACGGCCGATGACGTTCCAGCCGGCGGTCTCGAAGGCGTCGGGGTAATGGGACGGGTTGGACGGCTCCATCAGGAAGGCCGGACGCTGGTCGCTCTCGACCACCAGCCGGTGCGTGCTCCAGGTGTCGCCGTTCATCGGGCCGACGAGGGCCTCGAAGCCTTCGTCCGACAGGCGCTCCGCCGCCAGGGCCAGCAGGCGGGCTCCGGCCTCGGCGGAGACGCAGGCGAAGTCGCCGACCGCAGCGGTGCGCAGACCGGTCCACGGTGCGGCCTCGCGCCAGATCGTCAGGGACGCGCCGTCGATTTCCAGGCGATCGCTCATCCGGACAGCCCCAGCGGCGTCCAGGACTGGGGCGAGAGGGGTAGGCCCGCCAAGCCGATGACGAAACTCATGGCCCCCAGCTTGATCCACGGACGTTCGGGCCAGCGAGCCCGCAGGAGCCAGGCCAGGCCGGTCGCCACGACGACCAGCGCGATGGCGGCGCCGGCGAAGACATAGGTTCCCTCGCCCCAGACAGGCACGGCCAAGGTGCGCACGAGCGCCACGGCGCAGATCGCGGCGACGCCGAGCGCCATTCGAGCCGGGCCTAGTTTCGAGAACCGCGCCAACACGCCGGCGGCCAGGCACGCCAAGGCGAGGTTGAAGGTGAAGATCGTATCGACTCGCAGCAATGCGCTGAGGATGAAGATGGCCAGGGCGACGGTCAGGACGGTGATGATCATGTTCAGCGCGTCATGCGAAACCTCACGCCGACCGCCCATCCTCCACACAACGAAATAGGCGGCGAACACCGCGCTGGGCGTGAGCACCGCAAGTGGCCCGGCGAAGACGGCGATGCACAGCAACAGGCTCATGCCGCTGGCCACGACATGGCGCGTCAGCCCGAGCCGGACGCCCAGGCCGATCAGCAGCATCGATCCGGCGGCGAACCCCAGGGTCACCATCATCAGTTCGTCGGCGCCGCGGGGCAGTAGGTTGGCGAGGATGAAATAGAGGCCGATCGGGATGAAGAGATTGTCCAGCCCGCGCCAACTGGCGGCCTCGAAAAGGGCGCCGAACAAGGCCGCGATCAGGGCCAGAATGATGACGTCGCCACGCCCCAGATCGGTGACCAGCAACAGCACGATCATCGACGCCAGCCAGGCGGTGAGGACGAAGGTGATGACGCCCTCGACGCTCTTGACGCCTTCCTCCACCGGGAACTGCATCCGGCCGTAGTTCACGCCGACCAGGGCGCTGGCGGCGTCGCACAGGGTGAGGAGCAGCAGCGGCAGGACGTAGAGAACCAACTGGGGCTCGCGCTGCAGGCCGTTCAGGGCTAGCACATAGTGGCCGTCCTTCATCCAGAAGAGCAGGGCCACGGACAGGGCGAACAGAAGCTCTCCGTACGAAAAACGTTTCACGCCGTGGAGGCCCTGGCCGAGGGCCGGCTGCGCCCGCGCAATCACGAACAGACCTGCAGAGAGCAGGCAGACCGCCGCGACCTCCCAAGGTTGTTCGAACACCCAGGGGAAGGTCAGGCAGTACAGGCCGAGCGAAACATGGATCAGCTTGCGCGTGACCTCGGCCTGAAGGTTCAGCCGCCGACCGGCGATCCCCGCCGTCAACAGCACGACGGCCAGAAGCAGGACGGAGCCGACGATCTTGGCCAGGCTAAGGATCAGGTCGGGCGTCATCGGACGGTTTCGACCACGAAGTCGCGGTAGAAGAAGGCCTTGTCGATGGGTCGGAGGGAGGCCTCCAGGGTGCGATCCGGGGTCACGCGATCGGCCAAGGCGACTGGGACACGGCGCGGGGCCATCATGTTCCAGTAGGCGATGCGGGCGCCGGGACGGGCGCAGTCCAGCACCGTCCGATAAGCCGCTTCATGCGCGGGCGGCGACATGTATTCGAAGATGTCTGACAGGTTGAAGGCGTCGGCGCGAACGCCTTGTTCGGCTAGAGCTTCGATAGTGGACAGTCTGATTTCCAGGCGATCCAGATTGTCGCGGATCGTGTCGAAATGCTCGGGCCGCAGGGCGAGCGGCAGGGCCTCGCCGTGAGAACCGGTCAGTATCCAGTGGAGGTAGGGGTTGGTCCAAGGGTCCTGATCGACCAGCGCCTGTCGAGTATTCCGCGCCACCTGATCGGCGGCGCTACCCTCGACATGGTCGAAGAAGGCGGGGTCGCGCCCGAGGCGGCCCATGACCGGCTTGGAGAAGAAGGTCTTCAGCAAGAGCCGCCAGCGCCAGCTGTTCCAGCGGCGTTCGAAGAAGGCCGCGCGCTCGGCGGGGGGCTTGGCTGTCAGCAGGTCCGTGATCGTGTCTCGGCCGTGGACGAGCGGCAGCACCTTGGTGCGGAAGAGGCGGAAGTAATCCTCGAACTTGCCGACGCCGCCGACACCATAGGTTTCGACGCCGGATTTTCGTTGAGCCCAGAAGGCCTGATCCTCAGCATTCAGCCGCGTCGCGACCTGGTCCAGCAGTTCGCCTCGACGCAACGACGGTCGCGACCCCATCAGCTCCAGAAGTTCGTCGTGGCGCAGGGTTCGGTAAGCCACGACGCGCAGACGAACGCAGGCGAGCTGGGTCGGGTTGAGGTCGGCCGCGATCACGCGATCCGGCCGCTGGGCCAATAGCGCGAGCGCATTGTCGCCGGCCGAGGCGATAGAGACCACAGTGTCGCCGGGCTGGACGTTCAGGCCCGAGACCAGCACGTCGGCGTCTTCCCAGACCTGAGCATAGCGGATCCGGTCGAACCGGGCGCGGTGTTCGATGTCCGACAGCGCGCCGCTCATGCCGCGTCCTCAAGCTTCTCGACCCTACCTGTGGCGCCGTCGAATCGGACCCGGTCGCCAGTCTTCAACCAGGTCGTCGCCCCCTTGAGCGCAACCACGCAGGGCACGCCCATCTCGCGCGCCACGATGGCGGAATGCGACAGCAGGCTGCCCCGCTCGGCGATGACGCCGGAGGCGTTGGCGAAGACCGCGATCCAGCCCGGATCGGTGTGACGCGCGACCAGGATTTCGCCCGCCTCCAGCGCCTCGACCCTGGGGTCAGCGACGACCCGTACGCGGGCGGTGATCACGCCGGCGCAGCAGGGCTGCCCGATTCGCACGGCCTCCGAAGCGTCGCCGGCTTCGACCACGCTCGCAGCCTCGGCAGCGGGCAAACCGATGAGGAAGCCGCCCCGCAGCGTCAGGCGCTCGGCGGGATCCGGCCGCGCCCGATCCTCCACCTCCTCGGCGCGCCGGAGGTCGACCAGCGCCTTCAGGCCGCGATCCGGCACGCCCCCCTCGACCGCGCCCAGCCATTCTTCGACCGTCAGCAGATAGACGTCGCGCGGCGCGGCCAGCAGACCGGCCTCGGCCAGGCGCTGGCCCGAGGCGTTGACGATGCGGCGAACCCGACCGAACAGCCGGGTGCGTTCGAAGCGCAGATTTTCACGGTCGCCCACTCTCGCCTTGGCCCATGCGGTCAGCCAGGCCGCGATGCGGCGTTTGACAGGTTTGTCGGGGAACAGAGCCCGCATTCGGGCGTCCGTCTCGTCGGCGCTGGATCCGGCCCGCTGGGTCCGAGGCTCCGCGCGCGCCGCCGCGGCGATCGCCCCGAGAAGCTGGCGCGGGTCATCGTGCAGGGTGATGCTCTCGAGCTTCAACTCCTCGGTGCAGCGGTCGCCGAAGCGGGCGATATAGGCGTCGAACAGCGGTCCGAGTTCAGGGTGCGCGCGGACGGCGGCGACGTCACCGGCGGACATCGCGGCGACCACGACCGTGTCGCCACGGGCTGCGTCGCCCATCTGCCGGATACGTCGGGCCGGCTCGGCCGAGACGATGTCGCCCTGGCCGATCATGATGTCGGAATGCAGGGCCGCGCCCTGATCGCTCGCCCACGACTGGAGCGCCTTTCGCGAGGCGCCGAACGCGATCATGCACAGGAAATCATTGATCAGCGGCGCGTCCCACCGCTCCAGCAGCCGCGCTTCCAGCATGCGGTAGCGCGCCGCCAGCTGAGGCGCCGACAGAGCCTCGATCTCTGCATCGCTCTCGGCCAGGGCCGCGTTCAGGCGCGCGTAGAAGGCGAGGATCACGCCCGGCAGTCGAAAGTTGTAGATCACCAGCCGGGCCAGCACGCCGGCAAGGCGCAGCCCATCCAGCGTCCGTTCCCACGCCGTATGACCGCCCGGCGCGATGCGCGCGGCGAGCGCTGCCGGCAGCGGCTCTCCGACGCCCATCATCTGTTCCATGAAGGCGCGATTGGCCTTGAAGCCCGGAAACAGCGCCAAGGCCCGGTACCAGGCCAGCAGGTTGTAATAGACCCGCCCGTGGATGCGTCCGAGCATGGTGTCGAAGGTCGCGCGGTGATCGGCGATCGTGTCCTCATCCACGCCCATCATGGCGCTGAAGGCGCGATAGACGTGGCCGTAGACACGGCGCGCGAAGGTGAAGGTGAAGGGGCTGACGACGCCGGGATAGCTCTCCACGATATTGGAGTTGTCCCAGATGCCGATCGCCTCGACGTCGATCGACGGCAGTGTGGTGATCGGGCGGGACTGGAGCAGATACAGCCGCTGGCCCTCGAAGGCCCATTCCACGTCCTGGGGTGCCCCATAGTGGGCCTCCGCACGGCGGGCCAGATCGGCGACGGCCCGCGCCTGGCCGGGGTGGAGGATGGGGGCGTCGGGCGCCGCGATCCGGTCGGCCCGGACACGCCAGGTCTCGCCGTCGACCTCGCCGGAGACGAGCCGATCGCCCAGCCCTTCGACCGCGCTGATAACGACGACGTCGGGATCGCCGCTTACAGGATCAGCCGTGAAGGCCACACCGGCCGAGGTCGCCGGCACCATGCGCTGGATCACGACCGCCGGCGACTGGGGCTGTCCGGATAGGCCTCGCGCCGTGCGGTAGGCGGCGAGCGTCTCCGAAAACCCCGAACGCCAGACCTCGCCGATCGCGACCCTGACATCGGCGGGCTGAACATTCAGGCGCGTGTCGAACTGGCCGGAGTGTGCGGCGGCGGCGCCGTCCTCATCCACGCCCGAAGATCGCACTGCGAAGGGGCCGTCGCCGAGAGCGCCCAAGGCTTCGTCAAGGTCCGCTTCGGCTTCGTCCAGCAGACCCAGCGGGCCAAATGCGTCGGTCGAGACGACGAAGAAGTCGGGTACGTCGAATGCCCCGGCCAGTTCCGCCAGAACCGCGCCCTTTCCGCCCGCCTTGGCGCGATCGCATGCGGCGGCGCCCTTCAGGATCATCATACGCTTGCACCCCAGGCTCGCCACGCCGCCGGAAGCCAGGCCACGCCCAAATAGATGGCCAAGACGAAGAGGCCCGACGCCGTTTCAAGTCGCGCCGCTCCGCCGGTCGTCGGACCTCGCCCGTAGCCGAACGCCGCCATCAGAAGCAGAGCCGATCCAGCCAGCACCACCAGTGGCAAGAACCACGGTAGAGCGAATGTGGTCTGAATCCACAAGGCCAGGATCGTGGACGCCAAGGCGGCCGCACAGACCACCGTCGCCGCACGACCGGACCCCCAAAGCCGGGAATAAGTCTCGACGCCTTCGCGCTCATCGGCTGGGGCCCAGCTCTTCCTGGCGATCTCCAGAACGACGCCGTTGAAGAAGGCCAGAGCCAGGAAGGCGGCGACCGCAGGGCTGGTGGCGACGCTCGCGCGGGCGCCGCAGGCGACGGCGTAGAGGGCGATCAGCGGCATCACCAGCATGTGGCTGACCAAGTAGAGGATGGGCCTCACCTTCAGCCAGGCGGGCGCGAAGAACTCGACGCTCATCAGCGCCATCCAGGCCCAGACCAACAGCAGAACCGGGGCGAGCCGCAGGTCCAGAAGCGATGTGGCGGCGAGCTGGACGACCGCCGCTCCCAGGCCGAGCCAACGCAACTCCGCCAAGGTCACCAGACCGCGCGGCACCGCCCGCTCGGGGCGCCAACGACGGTCGTCCTCGTGATCCTTGTGCTCGTCGGCGATACGCAGCTGCAGGAACAGCAACAGGCATACCACGGCCGCGACGCCGACCGCACGCCAGTCCGGCGGCGCGTCTCGGGTCATGGCGCCGAAGACGGCCTCGCCCCCCGAAAAGACCAGGATCAGCACGCCGTGCTTGGCCAGCGGGAACCGCTCCGCCTGGTAGGTCCAGAGACGCGACGCCAGGCTCATGCGATGCGATCGCCGTTGGGGGCGCGTCGGGCGAGGCTGGCATGGGCGCGGGAAAAATGACCGGCTGCGAGGGCTCCGATGATCGAGAGCTCGCCCGCCAGACACAGGGCGGCGCAGACCTCGGCCAAGGCTCGAGCCTTGCCCTCGCCCTTCAGTCCCAGAATCGACAGACCCGCGCTCTGGGTCGGTAGGCCGGTGCCGCCACCGACCGTCCCGACGATGATGTTCGGCAGGGTCACCGAGGCGTACAGGGCGTCGTCCTCGCGCAGTTCGAACCGGGTCACCCCGACGGCGGACTCGGCGACGCAGGCCACATCCTGTCCGGTCGCCAGATAGAGCGCCGCCAGCCCGTTGGCGTAGTGACCCTGAACGCCGATCGAGCCGGACATGACGCCGCCCAGGGCCGACATGCGCCAGTAGTCCGTCATCCGCTGCGGCGTGGTGTGGAGCGTGGACCCGACCAGATCGGCCGGGATCACGATTTCCGCCACGGCCTTTCGGCCCCGGACGCTGGTGAAGGACAGGGCGGAGGCCTTCTTGTCGCCCGACAAGTTCGTCTCGAGAAACCAGTAAAGCGGCTTGATGGGGCAGTGCGCCTCGATCGCCCGGCACAGGGCGTCCGTGGCGATGGTGACCATGTTCTGGCCCGCCGCATCGCCGGTCGTGTAGGTGCAGATCAGATAGACGTGGTCGCCCTCGATATGGGCGCCGATATCGACCAGTTTGCCATGGCGCGTGGTCGCCTCGGCCGCTTCGCGCAGCTGGTCCTCGGCGGTCATGACCCAGAGGACGAACCGACCCGCGTCGGACAGATCCGCGAAGGCGAACCCAGGTGCGCGGTGAACCCCTTCGGCCAGGATCGCCGCCGCACACCCACCTGCGGCCGAAATCAGCCGCGCACCCCGGCCATAGGACGCGACCAGAGCCGCCTCGGTCGTCGCCAGGGGAATGTAGTGATCGCCGCGCGCGAACAGGCCATTGATCCTGAGCGGCCCCACCGCCCCGACCGGGATGCGCAGGTTGCCGATATAGTTCTCGATGTTGCGCTCGTAGCCGTCCAGATCGGCCTGGGCCGTGGCGTCCAATAGGACGTCTCGATCCGCTTCCTCAGCCGGGCCAGCCCCGATCAGGTGTCGCCAATAGGTGTCGGTGTAGTGGGCATCCAGGCGTTTGGTCTGGCGCAGCCAGGGCCAGGCCGGGCGTTTGTCGTCCCGCTGGCGACCGACCAATCCGCCTTCGGATCCCGACGCCAACAGGGTCTTCAGCATCCTGCGCGCGGTCTCGGAAGCACTCGGCATGGTCGAATCCCTCGGTGGCTGGCGTCAGATACTGCCTAGTGAGTTTCCAAGGCGCAAAGAAGCCGACTATCTGCGCAGATCAATCCGCGCCGAACCGGGGCGCCAGACGCCACTTGACCGCGCTGTCGATGATGGCTTGCAGGTCGTTTATCTGGGGTCGCCAGTCCAGACGGTCTCGCGCTCGGGCGGGGTTGGCGACGAGTATCGGAGGATCGCCCGGGCGCCGCGGGCCGACCAAACATGTTGGCCTGCGCCCGCAGGACCTACCGACGGCCTCGATCACCTGCAAGACTGACGCGCCCTCGCCCCGCCCCAGATTGATGGCTTCGAAACCGTCGACGATCTTGTTCAACTGGAGCGCCGCAACGTGGGCGCGGGCGAGATCGGAGACATGGACGTAGTCGCGAACGCAAAAGCCATCGGGCGTCGCATAGTCATCGCCGAACACCGTCAGAGAGCGCGAGCTGTCCAAGGCGGATTCGATCGCCAACGGAATTAAATGGGTCTCGGGGCGATGCGCCTCGCCCAGCTCGCCGTCGGGATCGGCCCCGGCCGCATTGAAGTAGCGCAGCGCCACGGCCTCCAGCCCGGACGATGAGCAATCCGCTGCGATCAGTCGCTCGGCCGCCAGCTTGGTTTCACCGTAAGAGCTCGAGGGTCGGGCCTCATCCGCCTCGCTCAGGGGACGCAAGTTCGAAGGCGCGCCGTACAGCGCCGCCGACGAGGAAAAGACGAGGCGCTTCACCCCGGCCGCATGCATGGCGGCGACCACGGACTCTGCGCCGTTGACGTTGTAATCCCAAAACCGATCCGGCTGAGACATGGACTGTCCGACCTCGATCAGACCCGCGAAGTGGATCACGGCCGACACGCGGTGATCGCGCATAACACCGGCAAGCTGCTCAGTGTCGCGGACATCACCACGCACCAGTGGGCCCCAGCAGACTGCGGCCGCATGGCCGTTGCTCAAGTCGTCGTAAACAATCGGATCAAGGCCGGCCTGAGCCAGGGCCTTGCAGGTGTGCGAACCGATGTAGCCGGCCCCGCCCGTGACCAGAATCCTGGCCTTCACATCAGCCGCCCCTGGAACCGCGCGGCGATGTCAGGCTGCGGGATGCCATGCCTGTCAGGCGGCCTGGTCCGCCGAATGCCGGCTGCGGAAGATCGCGTCGAAGTCGATCGGATCCAGCTGAAACGGCTGATCGTAACCGCCCACCGCCACCATCGTCTTCACCAGTTCGGCCATGGGGGGGAAGCTGGCCTGGCCTCCTTCGACGAGCAGAAGACGTTCCAGCTCGTCGCCCGTCGCGCCGGCGACGCTGACCACGGCGCGATAGGTCAACTCGATCAGGAACGCGGCCTCCGAGCCTGCCGTTACCGTCGCCCGCACGCAGGTATCGACGTTGAAGTGCCCGTCAGGCCTCGACGCCGCGTTCACCGACACGGTTTTTTCGATGGAGGTCGGCCCTTGCGGCGGCGTCGGACGCCGGGCAGCCGGATTCTCGAACGACAGGTCGATCAGGTAAGCTGTCACCAGCGACAAGGACATCTGTCACTCCACCGTTCTTCCAGGATATCTGGACCGTCGAGAAAAAATAATGCAAGCGGCTGGGGAGGTCATTTTCGCCGCCTCGCCGTTCATATCGCGGCGCGCAATCAGTGAATATCAAACATGCATTTGGCAACCCGCCTGACCTCGGTTTTGATGATCCTCGGGCTCAGCGTTGCTCCCGCGAATGCGCAATATGTCGCCGGCAATATCGGCTCGATGCCGAGCTCTGTTCAGCAGAGGTTCGCTGACTCGCTGGCGTCGATCGGGATGACGCGCTGCGCGCCGAGGGCGTTGCAGATCTTCAGCTTCCTGGCGGAAAACTCAGAGGCGCAGTTCACCGTCCAACCCTTGGGGCCGGACGCGAACACCTGGCCGACGGTTATCACGATGGAGTCCAGCCACGCCGACAACGGCCGGACGCGCCTGTCGGTGATCAACATGAGCACCAACTGCTCAGGCTCCTATCAGCAGACGATCTTCTGGCCCCAGGATTGCGCGACGATGAAGGACACCGTCTTCGCGGTGTTCCGCGACCCCCGCGTTCTGCTGCGAGCCGTCACGATCGCAGAGCTGGACGCGGCCACCCAGGTGTATCTGATCCCCGCTGGCTACAACGGCTGCATCTCGGTCAAGAAAGAACTCTTCCGGTAGGAGCCTTATTCGATGCCGAGCAGCAGGTTGCGGTGCAGGACGATATTGTGCTCGGCCGTGGGGTCCAGGCGGGCGAACAGCTTTCGGACACTGGCGTTGTAGCTGCCGAGGTTCTCGGCGTGGCTCTCGTGCGCCTTGATCAGCACTTCACCACCCGCCTCAGGCTCGAACTGCGGGTAGTAATAACCGACGTCCTTTAAGAATTCCGAGTTGTGGATTAGCGGATAGCCGCCGGTTAGCACTTCATAATAGGAGTAATTCAGGCCGTTTTCCCAATGGTGGGTTACGATCGCATCGCAATATTGGGCGATGAACGGCCAACTGATATAACGGTGCTCTACGCTAAGCCTTTTGTCTTTCTGAAGCGTCAGGAGATTCGCAAAGCGTCGAAAATGATCTTGTTCGGCATACTGGATCGTATTGGCGACAATGAGGTGTCCGACGACCTCCGGCCGAATCCGATACGCGGCCTCGGCGACCAGCATTGGATAGTGGCTGGTCTTCATCACCGTGTTGTTCGGATCGATAACCCCGACGCGCCACTCAGGCTTCGGCGGCGCGAAGCCGAATTTGATCGATTCGTCGAGCTTCAGCACATTTCCCAGCATGGGATCCCAGATCTGCGGAATCTCGTGAACCGGGCAGCGGTAGACGGTTCGGCAGTAGGAGGCGTAGGTGTGCATGTGCTGCGACGTGACCCAGACTTGGTCATAGCAGTCGTAGTCTTCGTAGGTTTCGGCCTTGGCGTCAGGCGGTCGTACGGTGACGGCTTCCATCGACAGAACAGCACCGTTTCCGCCCTTGTACAGGATCGTCTGCTTGCCCTTGGCCTTGAAGGCGCGAAGTTCGTCGAGCACGACCGCGCCCCCGAGCACGATCAGATGATCGATTTCGTCCGCCACGGCGCTCAGTTGAACAATGTGATCCTTGGGTATGCCAAAGGTGTCGCCGACGATGTCCTTGCCAGTCGTCTTGTGGCTGATCAGAAATACGTCCGTGCACAACGGGTCTGCAGCGAACAGTTTATAAAGAAAAAGGACGTTCTGGCGCAGGCCGTTGCTGAACAAGGCCATACGGCCATCGGAATAGACCGAGATCGTGATTCCAACCTTGTAGGTTTGGTCGGTCTTTGCTGGCTTCTTCACGACACGGCCTCCCGTTCGAAGAGGTCGACGATACGGTCGCGATAGGCGGCCATGACTTTTGGATTCTCGATGCTGAACGTCCACAAGAGTTCATTCGTGGCCTCCCGGTACGCGTCGATATTGTCTTCGTGGGTCTCGATTGCGCGCAGAATGGCCTCGCCGCCCGCCTGGGCATCGAACGACGGATAATAGTAGCCGTAGTCCTTGATGGCATCGGAACTGTGGACCAGGGGCCAGCCGAGATACATCACGTCCCAATAGAGATAGTTGAGGTTCAACTCCCACTGGTGGGTGACCACAAGATCGACGTGGCTGCCGAGCACTTTCGGCAACGGGTGCAGGTTTTCGATCGTGACCTTCTTGTCCCGACCTAGATTCGTGGCCGCGACCAACGAGTTGAAGTGCTGATTGTGGACCATATAGGTCGTGTTGAACAAAAGGACGGCGTCGATCTTGCCCGGCGATTTGCGGTAGGCCTCCTCGCTCGCCAGCAAGGGAAGGTGGAACGTCTTCGTGACCGCCAGATTGGGTTCAAACACGCCGATGCGACGCGGTTTGGAGCCCGAAGGACGCCAGTAGGCCGGTCCGGTCTCGCGCATCATCGCCGTCTGAAGGCAATACGGTGACCAGATATGCGGCACGATGTGGGTATGGGGTGATCGGACCATCCGCAGGTGGCCAGCGGACGCCTTGTAGTTCTGTGGCGTGCACCAGACCGCGTCGAAGCCGCCGAGGATAGGGACGTCACCGCCTGGTGCGTTCAGGGCGATGGCCTGGAAGTTATTGATCGCGACGTTACCGGCGACATAGGAGACGAGCCGCCCGCCGCGGCGGCGCAGGGTCGCAGCCTCGTCCGGCATCAGGGCCCGCGAGCCCAGCTCGATGATCACGTCCAGGCTGGTGATCGCGTCCGCCAGCTGAACGACCTTGAGGCCGAACATCCCGCCCAGAACATTGTCGCCGCCCGGAGGGCCGGAGACGAGCACGACTTCGGAAACTTCCGGCATCCGCTCGAACAGTAGCGCCAGGTAGGCGACGTTCTGGCCGATTCCGTAGGACCAGATGGCGGCGGTGGCGTTGGTATCGCCGCCGACCACGGTGATGCCGATCTTGTAGGTCCGGGACAACGAAAGGCCTGACGTTTCTGAGGCTACGAAAGATGCCGAGTAGCACGTTGGATACGAAAACGGGTGGCGTGCGAACACGCCACCCGTTCAGTCGTTCGATAGTGTCAGCTTACCACTTGAAGCCGACGCCGACCGATCCACCCGTCGTGCCGCTGCCGAAGGCAACGCCGGCGCCGACCGCGATGTTCTCGGTCGGACGGTACTGGTAGCGCACCGCGCCGGCCGTTTCGCTTTCGAAGGCGCCGATGCCGACCGTGAAGCCTTGCTCACCAACCCCGAGAGGCAGGGTGACCGCGGACATCGCGAAGGACATCGCCACACCGGCGTAGGCTTTCTCGACCTGGCCGTAGTTGGCCGCGTCGAACTGGTTCACGCCGTCTGCGACGTTGGTCAGGCGACGTTCCGCACCAGGGACACCGAAGGAGACGGTGTTGTCCTCGGCAGCGATCGAGCCATTGCCGATGGCCACGGAGTTGACCCCCGAAGCCGTGGATCCCTGGCCGATGGCCGTGGAGCCGGCGCCGGTCGCCTTGGCGTTCTGGCCGATCGCCGTCGAGTTTGCACCCGAGGATGTCGAGCCGGCGCCCAGGGCGGTCGAGTTCGCACCGCTCGAGGCGGAGCCCGTTCCGAAGGCCGAGCTGTTCGAGCCGGTGTTGTTGCCGAGACCGATGGAGGCGAAGCGCGTGTCCACGGAGTTGGACAGAGCCTGGCGAGCCGAGGTTTCACCGCTGATCCGCGTGCTGAGCGAGGCGTCACCCGAGGTACGGGCCACTTCCTCACCGCTTACGCGGGTGGTCAGCGAGGCGTCGCCCGAAGCGCGGGCCACTTCCTCACCGCTGACCCGTGTGGTCAGCGAGGTGTCACCCGAAGCGCGAGCCACTTCCTCGGCGCTGACGCGAGTGGTCAGGCCGGTGGTGGCGGTCGCCAGGGAGGTAACCTGCGTAGCGCGGGTCACTTCCTCGGTGCTCACGCGGGTCGTCAGCGAGGTGTCGCCTGCGGCGCGGGTCACTTCCTCGGTGCTGGCGCGCGTCGTCAGCGAGGTGACCTGCGTGGAGCGGGTCACTTCCTCGGTGCTTACGCGGGTCGTCAGCGAGGTGTCGCCTGCGGCGCGGGTCACTTCCTCGGTGCTGGCGCGCGTCGTCAGCGAGGTGTCGGCTGCCGTCAGAGAGACGTCGGCCGCGTCGCGGGTCACTTCCTCACCGCTCACGCGGGTCGTCAGCGAGGTATCAGCTGCCGTCAGAGAGACGTCGGCGGCGTCGCGGGTCACTTCCTCGGTGCTGACGCGAGTGGTCAGCGAGGTGTCGCCCGAGGCACGAGCCACTTCCTCGGTGCTGGCGCGCGTCGTCAGCGAGGTGTCGCCCGAAGCGCGGGTGACTTCCTCGGTGCTGGCGCGCGTCGTCAGCGAGGTGACTTGCGTAGAGCGGGTCACTTCCTCGGTGCTTACGCGGGTCGTCAGCGAGGTGTCGCCCGAAGCGCGGGTCACTTCCTCGGTGCTGGCGCGGGTCGTCAGCGAGGTGTCAGCCGAGGAGCGCGTGGAGGCTTCCGTGCTGACCGAGGTGGTCAGCGAGGCGTCGCCGGAAGTCCGCGAGGAGGCTTCCGTGCTGACCGAGGTGGTCAGCGAGGCGTCGCCGGAAGTCCGCGAG
>JAZKHL010000012.1:0-12132 GCA_040385365.1 Pseudomonadota bacterium
CATCGCCAAACAGCTCGTCGTCGCCATGCGCCCAGCCGAGACGCGCCAGATAGTTGCGCATGGCCTCGGGCAGATAGCCCATCTCCGCATATTCGTGGACCGCCTGGGCCCCGTGGCGCTTGGACAGTTTCGCGCCGTCCGGTCCGTGGATCAGGGGGATATGGGCGAAGGTCGGGCGGGGCCAGTCCAGCGCGTCATAGATCAGGGTCTGACGCGCGGCGTTGTTCAGATGGTCGTCGCCCCGGATGACGTGGGTCACGCCCATGTCGTGATCGTCGACGACGACGGCGAGATTGTAGGTCGGCGCGCCATCCGAACGCAGCAGGACCAGATCGTCCAGATCGGCATGATCCCAGCTCACCTCTCCCTGAACCGCGTCGGCGACCGCCACGCGGCCGGGCAGGGGGCGGCGAAACCGCACGACGTGGGGCTGCGACAGGTCGTCGACCGAGGGCTCGCGGTTGCGCCAGGGCGATTCGAAGGTGCGCCGTTCGGCCTTGGCCTCATCGCGCAGACGGCCGGTCTCCTCGGCCGAGGTGAAGTCGCGGTAGGCGGCGTCGCGCTCCAGCAGTTGGTCCACGACTTCGCGGTGGCGGTCGGCGCGGGCGTGCTGGAACACCGGCTCATCGTCGGAGAACAGCTCCAGCCAGCTCAGGCCGTCGAAGATCGCCTTGACCGCGTCGTCGGTCGAACGTTCGCGGTCCGTGTCTTCCACACGGATGAGGAATTTTCCGCCGCGACCTTTCGCGTAAAGGTAGTTGAAAAGCGCCGTGCGAGCGCCCCCTATGTGCAGGGAGCCGGTTGGCGAGGGGGCGAAACGGGTGACGACCTGGGGGGAGGGATCTGCGGGCATGGGGGAGGGGTCCGAACGGGCCGCCCTTATACCCTCCGACGCGGCAAAGCCTAGCCCGACGGAACGGGTCCGGGCGTGGCTGGTCGCGCAGGCCGCCGCCCAGACGTTGCGATGGCGACTATGGGCGCCGGTTGCGTTCGGTGCGGGGGCGGCCGTCTATTTTGGGCTTAGGCAGGAGCCCGCGCTTTGGCCGGCGGCCCTGGTCGCCGTCGTCGCAACAGGTGTTTGGCTGGGCGCCAAAGCGCGCGGGGTTGGGCGGTCCTTGTCGCTGCCGCTGATGCTGCTCGCCTGTCTCTGTCTCGGGTTCGCCGGGGCCAAGCTGCGCACCGAGCGGGTGGCGGCGCCGATCGCGCCGGCGTTGTCGGAGGCCACGGTGATCGAGGGTTGGGTCGTCGATGTCGACAGCCCTGGCGACCGGGGTCATCGGGTGGTGCTCGCGCCTGTCCGGATTCGGGGTCTGGCTCCCGAAGCGACGCCGGTGCGGTTAAGGGCGACGGTGCGGGGCGATCCGCCGCCGCCGGGGACGCCGGTCAGGCTTTTCGCCATCCTGAACCCGCCTCCGCCGCCGGCCAGCCCCGGAGCCTACGACTTCGGACGCAACGCCTATTTTCAGGGGCTGGGAGGGACTGCGTTCGCACTCGGTGAAACGCGCCCCGCCCGACTGGCTGAAGCACCGTGGCGGTTGAGGCTGGCGATGGCGGTGAATGGCGCGCGGTTCGCCCTGGCGCAGCGGATCGTCGGGCGGCTGGGCGAACGGACGGGCGGCATCGCGGCGGCCATGACGACGGGGCACGAGACATGGATCGCGCGCGAGGACATCGACGTGATGCGGGATTCCGGGCTGGCGCACATTCTGTCGATCTCGGGCCTGCACATGGCGATCGTCGGCGGGTTCGCTTTCTTCCTGGTTCGGCTGGGCGTGGCGGCCTGGCCGTGGCTGGCACTACGCGTGTCGGGAAAGAAGGTCGCGGCGGTCGCGGGCTTGGTCGCGGTGTGGAGCTATCTGGTGCTGTCGGGTGGGCCGGCGCCGGCGCAACGGGCGGCAATCACGGCGTCGGTGGCGTTCGCGGCCATCCTGCTGGACCGGCAGGCGATCACCATGCACGCGCTGGCGGTCGCGGCCATGGTGGTTCTGGTGATGCAGCCCGAGGCCATTGTCACACCGGGGTTCCAGATGTCGTTCGCGGCGACGGCGGCGCTGGTCGCCCTGTCCGAAGCCTGGCCGCCGAGAACGCGCGAGCTGTCGGTGCCTCTACCCATCGCCCTGTTCCAGTCGGCGCGGCACTGGCTGGTCGTGGCGGTGACGGCCAGCTTCGTCGCCGGGGCCGCGACGGGGCCGTTCGCGGTCCAGCACTTCAACCGGGCGGCGATGTACGGGCTGGTCGCCAATCTGGCGACGTCGCCGATCGCGGACTTCCTGATGATGCCCGCGCTGGCGTTGGGGGCCTTGCTGGAGCCGCTAGGGCTGGGTGCGCCCTTCCTGTGGGTGGCGGGCAAGGGCGTCGATCTGATGCTGGCGGTCGGGGCGTGGACGGCCGGGCTGCCGGGCGCGGTGCGGGCGATCGCCAGCGCGCCGGACTATGTGCTGCCGATCTCGTTCTTGGGCGTGCTGTTCATCTGCCTGTGGCAGGGGCGGCTGCGCTGGTTCGGACTGCCGTTCGCCTTTGCGGTTCTGATCTGGCCCCGCGCGCCGACGCCGACGGTCTGGATCGGAGACGGCGGCTCAAACGCCGCTTACAGCGATGCGGGTCAGGCGGTCGTGGTGCGACCCGGCGTCCGCCAGTTCGCTGCGGACCTGTGGTCTCGTCGGCGGGGACTCACCCTGACACCGAGGTCGGACGAGGGTTGGGCGTGCCAGCGATACGCCTGCGCCCCGATCGGCGCCCGGTCGGGCCCGGTGGCCCTGTGGTGGGGCAAGGTCGCGCCGACGACCGATCAGCTCGCATCACTTTGCGCGTCCGCCCCGCTGATCAGCGTGCGGGACGTGACCGGCATCCTGCCTCCGCAATGCGAAGACCGGCTGGTGCTGGACGGCCTCGACTACGCCCGAGGCGGCTCTGTCGAGCTGTGGCGGACGCCGACGGGCTGGCGCGCCGTCTGGGCGGCGGACGTGCGCGGCGACCGGCCGTGGAGCCGGGTCGGCGATCCCGACGCCGCTGACGCCGGCGTCAGTGATACTGGCGGATGAGACCGACCAGCTTGCCTTGAACCTCGACCTGATCGGGACCGAAGATGCGGGTCTCGTAGTTGCGGTTGGCGGGCTCCAGGGCGATCGAGCCGCCCTTCTTGCGCAGGCGCTTCAGCGTGGCTTCCTCGCCCTCGACCAAGGCGACGACGATTTCGCCGGACGAGGCGGTGTCGACCTTCTTGATGACCACCAGGTCGCCGTTGAGGATGCCCGCCTCGATCATCGAATCACCTTCGATCTCGAGCATGTAGTGCTCCCCCGCGCCCAGCATGGCCTCCGGCACATGATAGCGGCCGTGATCTTGCTGCAGGGCGGCGATGGGCACACCGGCCGCGATCTTGCCGACCAGGGTCAACTCTCGCGTGTCGTTGGCTGCCTGGGCGGCGGCGGAGCGTCCGCCACCCTCGATGACGGCGGGCGTAAAACCCGCCCGCCCTCGGATTGGACCTGTCGTCGCCTGTTCCGGCAGCTTGGTGACCTCCAGCGCGCGCGCACGGTGCGCCAGGCGACGGATGAAGCCGCGTTCCTCCAAGGCCGTGATCAGCCGGTGGATGCCCGACTTGGACGCCAGATCCAGCGCCTCCTTCATCTCGTCGAACGACGGGGAGACGCCGGTCTCCTTGATCCGCTCATGGATGAACATCAGGAGTTCGTGCTGCTTTTTCGTCAGCATGGTGGGAATCGCCTTCAGAACAAGTCGTGAACCGTTGTCGATGTTCTGTAAGTGTTCTTGCCTAATGTCAACTTAACGGCCGATCGAAGCACGATCGGGCAAGTTGGTGATGCGCTCGGCGATTTCATTGAGAGACGGTGTGAGCGCGCCACCGGCTATTTCACGGATGCGCCCATCGCCCAGCACCAGCAGAACCACACCGCCAAGCTCGAACAGGCTTTTTCCAGGCGGGCTGATCCTGACGTCAGCAATATCGGCAACTTCAATAGGTTCCGGCCAGGCAAGGCTGTGCATTAGACCTGCGTCTGCCCATACAGCAGCGCCTTTGGTCCGACTTTTCTTGAGCAGCGCCCAGAAGGGTATCCAAACCAAAGTGGCCACCGACAGTGCCCAGATTCCCGCATCAATCATATTCGCTGGCCAATGCCAAAGCGGCCTGAGTGAGTTCGTCAGCAACAACCCGGTCACAGTCCACGGCAGTGCGATTGAAATCCTGCCCGGACGCAGACGGGCGATTATCTCTCGTCCCATTCCAGAAGATCCCGTGTCGCCGTCTCGACATCAGGTTGCCGCATCAGGCTTTCGCCGACAAGGATTGCCTTGGCACCCGCCGCTGCGACTTCGGCCACGTCCGCCGCCGTGAAGATCCCGCTCTCGGCCACCAGCAGCGCCCCAGCCGGCGCCATGGCGGCGTAACGGGCTGTGGCTCCCAGATCGACCTCGAAGGTGCGGAGCGAGCGGTTGTTGATACCGATCAGGTCGCCTCCGAGAGCCACGGCGCGGGCCATTTCGGCCTCGTCGTGGCTCTCGATCAGGGCGTCCATGCCGAACCGTCGGGCCTCGGCCAGCAGTTCGGCGGCGAGGACGTCGTCGATCATCGACAGGATGATGAGGATGCAGTCGGCCCCTAGCGCTCGGCTCTCGGAGACCTGCCAGGGATCGACCAGGAAATCCTTGCGCAAACAGGGCAGGGCGGTGGCGGTGCGGGCGGCGATCAGGAAGTCGTCATGGCCTTGAAAGCTGGGCTCGTCGGTCAGGACGGACAGGCAGGTCGCGCCCCCGGCCTCATACGCTCGCGCAAGAGCCGGCGGGTCGAAGTCGGCGCGGATCAGGCCCTTGGACGGGCTGGCCTTCTTGATCTCGGCGATCAGCGCGGGGCGGCCGTCGTGCGAGCGTTTGCGCAGGGCGGCGAGAAATCCTCGCGGCATGCCCGCGACCAGGGCGTGTGATTCGACCTCGGCCAGCGGACGGGCGGCTTTGCGTTCGGCGACCTCGATCCGTTTGTAGGCGGCGATCTGTTCCAGAATATCCGTCATTCGGCCTCGACCGGCTCAGGCGCGGAGGTGATCGCGGCAAGCCTCGCCAGCGCGGTTCGGGCCGACCCGTCGTCGATGGAGCGGGCGGCGATCGCGACGCCGTCTTTCAGATCCGTCGCCTTGTCCGCGACGACCAGGGCGGCGGCGGCGTTCAGCAGGACGATGTCGCGATAGGGGCCCGTCGCGCCGTCCAGCAGCGCGGTCAGGGCGGCGGCGTTGGTCTCGGCGTCGCCGCCCCGCAGCGCCGCGATGTCGGCGCGAGGCAGTCCGGCATCCTCTGGCGTGACGGTGAAACGGCGGACGGCGCCGCCCCTGTATTCGGCGACCTCGGTCGGGCCGGTCGTGGTCAGTTCGTCCAGACCCTCGCCGTGGACGGTCCAGGCGCGGGTGACACCCAGATTGCCCAGAACCTGGGCCAGAGGCTCCAGCAGGCGCGGATCATAGACCCCCATCACCTGACGACGCGCCAGGGCCGGATTGGACAGCGGCCCTAGCAGGTTGAACACGGTGCGAAAGCCGATCTCCGCTCGGATCGGCCCGACGTGGCGCATGGCTCCGTGATAGTGGGGCGCGAACAGGAAGCAGATGCCGGCCTCATCCAGCGCCTGCTTTTGCCGCTCTGGTCCGGCGGTCAGGTCGACGCCCAGCACCGACAGGACGTCGGATGAGCCGGAACGCGAACTCAGCGCGCGGTTGCCATGCTTGGCGACCTTCAGGCCCGCACCCGCCAGCACGAGGGCGGCGGCGGTCGAGATATTCCAGGTGTGCTGTCCGTCGCCGCCGGTGCCGCAGGTGTCGATGACGTCATGGGGCTGATCAAACGGTGTCGCGGCGGCGCGCATGGCGCGGGCGAAGGCGGTGATCTCCTCGACCGTCTCGCCCCTGACCCGGAGCGCGGTCACGGCGGCGGCGACCTGGGCGGGGGTCGGCTCGCCCCGCAGGCAGGCGGCGAAGAACTCGCCGGCCTCGGCTTCACTCAGAGTGTCGCCATCGACCAGCTTGGCCAGAAGGGGCTTGAACCCATCGGACATAGGTTCAGACCATCGCCAGACGGCGGACGCCCGCGAGGTCGAGGAAGTTGGCCAACAGGGCGTGACCGTGTTCGGTGGCTATGGATTCCGGGTGGAACTGCACGCCGTGAATCGGCCGCTCGTGGTGTTGCACGCCCATGATCTCGCCGTCATCGGTCCAGGCGGTGACGTCCAGACTGTTGGGCAGGGTGGCCCGCGCGACGGCCAGGCTGTGATAGCGCGTCGCCGTGAACGGGCTGGGCAGGCCGGCGAACAGGCCGCGATTGTCGTGGGTGATCGGCGAGGTCTTGCCGTGCATCAGCGCCTTGGCCCGCACCACGTCGCCGCCGAACGCCTGTCCGATCGCCTGATGGCCCAGGCAGACCCCCAGGATCGGCATGGTGTCGGGGGCCGTGGCGATCAGGGGCAGACAGATGCCGGCCTGATCCGGCGCGCACGGGCCAGGGGACAGCAGCACCGCTTCGGGCTTCAACGCCCAGGCTTCGTCCACCGTCAGGTCGTCGTTTCTGACGACATGCGTCTCCGCACCCAACTCCGCGAGGTAGTGGACGAGATTGTAGGTAAAGCTGTCGTAGTTATCGACGACCAGGATCATCCGGCGCTTCTATCGGGTGCGTCACGCCCCGCCAAGCTGACGTATGCGCATACGGATCGTTAACCGCGCTCTGGCCAAATCGACTCTCGCTTCGGAGTGCGAGTCCATGACCACCGCCGTTGATCAGATCCAGGCCGCCCGTGAGGCTCTCGAACCCATCCAGGTTCGCCCGCCGATGCTGCCCACGCTCGCCGCGGCGGCACTGACGGCGACCGCAGCGATTCTGTTGGCGGGCGTGATGGTTCTGGGGACCGGCGTCGCGATCGAAGACCCGGCGCCGATCTCGGCCGACTTCTAGACCTCGCCGTCGCGGTTCAGCGGCGCGCCCAGCTCGAAACGCCAGGCGTCTGCGGCAGCGCGCATTGGAGCCCGGGCCTTGGCTTCGGTCTCGGCGTATTCAGCGGCCGGATCGCTGTCTGCCACGACGCCGGCGCCGGCCTGGACGAAGACCTCGCCCCGCGCGAACAGGGCGGTCCTCAGGACGATGCAGATGTCCGCTTCGCCGCCGGCCGAGATATAGCCGACGCCCCCGCCATAGCCGACGCCGCGCTTTTCGGTCTCCAGCTCGTCGATGATCTCTATGGCGCGAACCTTGGGGGCGCCGGACAGGGTGCCGGCGGGCAAGGCGGCCAGAAGCGTATCGACGGCGTCCAGGTCGGGGTGGGCTCGACCCTCGACGTTCGAGACGATGTGCATGACCTGGCTGTAGCGTTCGACGACGAAGCTCTCGGTCACCTTGACACTGCCTGGCGCGGCGACGCGGCCGACGTCATTGCGGCCCAGATCCAGCAGCATCAGGTGTTCGGCGCGTTCCTTGGGATCGGCCAGGAGCTCGGCCTCCAGAGCCTTGTCGGCCTCCGGCGTGGCGCCGCGCGGGCGAGTGCCGGCGAGGGGCCGGATGGTGACGCCGCCGTCCTTCAGCCGGACCAGGATTTCGGGGCTGGAACCGGCCAACTGGAAGTCGTCGAAGTTCAGGAAATAAAGATAGGGCGAGGGGTTCTGGCGGCGCAGCGAACGGTAGAAGGCGAATGGATCGCCGGCCCAGGGCGCCCGGAACCGGTGGCTCAGGACGACCTGGAAGATGTCGCCGGCGGCGATATAGTCCTTGGCGGCCGCAACCAGTTCGCCGAAGGCGCCCTGCTCGACAGGGGTGCGGAAAGGCAGTTCGGCCGGCGCCTCGACCGGCGCGCGGGCTAGCAGAGGGCGTCGCAGGCGCGCCTCGAAGTCGTCGAGGCGACGATCGGCGGCGGCCAATGCGATCTCTGCGGATTGGTCTTCGCCAGGCCACACCGTCGCCATGACCACGATCTCGTGCTGCACGGAATCAAACACCGCGACGATCGACGGGCGTGTCAGGACGGCGTCCGGCAGGTCGAGCGGGTCGGGATTGGGCCGGCCCAAGGGCTCCAGCAACCGAACCATGTCATAACCAAACACGCCGAACAGGCCGGCGGCCATCGGCGGCAAGCTCTCGGGCAGGTCGAACCGCGTCTCGGCGATGAGGGCGCGTAGCGAATCGAGCGCGCCGCCCGACTGGGTCTCATAGGCGCCGGCCTCGATGCCCGGGCCGCGCGCGATGGAGGCGACGCCGTCACGGCAGCGCCAAACCACGTCGGGCTCCAGAGTGATGATCGAATAGCGCCCGTTCAAGGCGCCGCCTTCGACCGATTCGAGCAGAAACGCGTGGCGACGACCCCAGCCGACCTTCAGATAGGCCGAGACCGGCGTCTCCAGATCGTCGACGATCCGGCGCACGACGACTTGCGGCCGGCCGGCGCCCAGACCCTTCAGGGCCGCGTCGCGATCCTCGGTCGCCGCGACGCCTGAGGTCATTGGGCCGGAGGCGTCGTCGGCGGTGTCGCGCCGGCGACGGGAGCCTCCACGCCCAGCGCGGCCAGAGCAGCCACCGGATCGTTCTTGGCCTTGGAAACACGCGCTGACGCGGCCACCAGCACATCGCCCGAAGCTTGAACCAGATCCTGGGCGATACGGCCCCGAATCTGATCCGCCAGGGGGGCGGCGGCCGCCGGAGGCGCGGCGCGCACCGCATCGACACGGCCGACCACGAAGGCCGTCTCCGACGCCGGTCCGGTGAACACCTGGCCACGCCCCTGGCCGAACAGTCCGCCTAGGATGCCGTCGCCCAGCGCGCCTTGAGCCTCGGCGTTCTGCTGCACGTTCGTCCGGGTCGACAACGTCGCGCCGGCGGAGGCCGCCACGGCGGCGATGTCTTCACCGCCGCGAACGCGGGCGGCGAGTTCTTCGGACTTGGTGGTCAGGCGCCGCGCGTTCTCACGGGCGATCCAGCGCTGCGCCAAGGGCTGACGAACCTCGGCAAGCGTCGGCAGTGCGGCCGGACGGATGTCGTCGAGGCGAAGCACGAAATACTGCCCCTGCCCGGCGTCGATCACATCCGACTCGGCGCCCTTGGTCATCGCATAGGCGTTTTGCAGGATCTGCGGCGGCGCTTGCATGGGTTGCCCGTCCGGCAGGCGGCCGTCCTGGGTGAACGGGGGCAGTTGTACGATACGGGCGCCGACGTCCTGCGCCGCCTGGGCCAGCGACTTGCCATCCGCCCGTGCCTTCTCGTAGGCCTCGACGCGACCGTAGATGCGGCCCTTGACGTCCTCTTCGCGAAGCTCGGCGACCAGGGCCTCGCGCACGCCTTCCAGGGTGGCGGGCGCGCCAGGCGCGACCGACGTCAGCTTGGCGACAGTGAACCCGACACGGCCCTGGATCGGGGCCGAGACGGCTCCGGCGGTCAGACCGAACACGGCGGTTCCGACCGCGGGATCGGGCACGGCGCTCTGAGGTTGATCGGCGAACTCGGCCGGTTGAATACGGTTCGCCTGCGCGACCGCCGTGGGCGTCTGGCCAGCGCGCAGCGCGGCGGCGATGCGGTCGGCGGCGGCGCGGTCTGGCGCGGTCAGGGTGGTGAAGGTGCGGCGTTCGGGGGTCGAGAGCCCGTCCTTTCGGAAGTTGAAGCGCTCGACGATTCGGGCTTCTGTGATCGCAGGCGGCGTGGTTCCCGGCGCGTCGGTGAACACGACCACCGAGGCGATGCGGAACTCTGGCCGGCGTAGCTGCGCCGCGTTCTCGCTCATGAAAGCTGTTAGCTGCGCGTCGGTGGGCGCGCCGGCCGTGCCCGCCATGGCCTGGGTCACGTTGAACCAGCGGCCATCGCGCAGCTCGAGCGCCCGGCCGGCGATGAGGGCTCCGTAGATGCGGGGGGCGCGGAAACCCGCCTGGATCGCGCTGGCGAAATGGTCGTTGACGGCGGTGTCTCGGAACTCGTCTTCCAGCTCGACCGGGGTGACATTCTGTTGCGCCAGGGCCTGCTCGTACTGGGCTTGGTCGAACTGTCCGGTGATCTGATTGAAGAAGGCCGGTATCTGACGGATCCGCTTCAACACCAGCTCTTCGTCGGGCCGGATGCCGACCTTGTGCGCCCAGGCCAGAAAGCCGAAGCGTTGGGTCTGGCCTTCAAGATATCGCGTGTGGACGCCGGCCTGCACCAGCTCCTCGGTCGTAATCGGGCGTCCCTCCTGCTCCTGGGCGTTCGAGCGGATACGCTCGAAGTCGGAGCGGAACTGGGCGGCGTCGACGGACCGGTCGCCTGCCGAAATGATGTGCTGGGCGCCCAGGCCCTTGAACACGTCTGTCTGCGATCCGCCGACGATGGCGAAGCTGATGATCAGCAGGACGAACAGAACAGCAGCCCATTTGGACTTGGCGAAGTCACGGAACAGCGAAATCATAGACGGGCCTGACGGACGGACGGCGAGAAGCGCCAGCGAAGGCCTATAGGGGAGGGGACAGGGCCCTCGCAAGCGCAAGGCTTGGCATGTCGCGGGTCGCTGCCTAGACAGACGGCATGAAACCCATCGTGAAGCTGATTGTCGGCAACTGGAAAATGAACGGGCTGGCGTCGTCGCTGGCTGAGGCCAAGGCCGTTCGCGAGGCCCTGGACGCAGCGCCGTCGAGCGCCCGAGTCGGCCTGTGTCCCCCTGCGACCTTGATCGCTCAGATGAACTGGCAGCTGAAAGGCGGTCCGGTCGAGATCGGCGGCCAGGACTGTCACGCTCAGGCCTCGGGCGCTCACACCGGATCGCTGTCGGCTGAAATGCTGGCCGATGCCGGCGCGACCCTGGTCATCGTCGGCCATTCGGAGCGGCGCGCGAATTTTGGCGAAACCGATGTGGATGTGGCGGGCAAGGCCGAAGCGGCTCTCCGCGCCGGGCTGGAACCGATCGTGTGCGTCGGCGAGACGCTCCAGCAGCGTGACGCCGGCGACGCGGTCGCCGTCGTCACGGCTCAATTGGCGGGATCGCTGCCGGACGAGCTGCGCGGCCGGACGTTCACGGTGGCCTACGAGCCCGTCTGGGCCATCGGCACGGGCCGCACGCCGACGATAGAGCAGATCGCCGAAATCCACTCGGCCATTCGCACCGCCCTGGTCGAGCGGCTGGATTCGACGACGACGCCGATCCTGTATGGCGGGTCCGTCAATCCGAAGAATGCTGCTGAAATCCTCGCGACGCCCGATGTCGGCGGCGCTCTGGTGGGCGGTGCGTCTCTGAAGGCTGAGGACTTTCTCGCCATCATCCGCGCGGCATGATGCGTGATCGTTGCCGCTGGGTCGCAAGGGTGATAGACGCCGCCGCTTGATCGGCGGGCGTCCGCCACACATGTAAGCGACCATGCTCCAGACCATTCTCCTCGTCGTCATGATCCTGATCTCGGTCGCCCTGACCGGCATCGTGCTGCTGCAGAAGTCCGAGGGCGGCGCCCTGGGCATGGGCGGCGGGCCGTCGGGCTTCATGACCGCGCGCGGCGCCGGCAACCTTCTGACCGTCACCACCTGGTGGCTGGCCGCGGCCTTCTTCGCCTGCGCGCTCAGCCTGACGATCGTCGGCAATATGGACCGGGCCAGCCGTTCCGTCGTCGATGCCGACGCCGTGGGTTCGATCGCACTCGACACTGCCCCGACGACGACTGCTCCGGCCCAGACCGCACCGGCGACCCCCGCTGCGCCAGCCGCGCCATCGCTGGACGACCTGGAAGCCAGCCTGCCGACCGCAGGAAACACTCCGGCCCCCGCGCCGGAGCAATAAGGTGATGGCGGGGTCCCCTCCGCCGCTCCGCCCGCCCTCATCACCTCCGCTCCGGACCGGCTCCGGGGCGGAGTTTTGTTTTCAACAGATGGATCGCCGAGCAGACCCTTGTTTCAGCAAGACGGATCGCGAAGCGACCCTTGGCCGCGAATCGGCTCTAAGGTGATCCCCCGTGGCTAGATATGTCTTCATCACGGGCGGCGTGGTCTCCTCGCTGGGCAAGGGGCTCGCGTCTGCAGCCCTCGGCGCTCTGCTTCAGGCGCGTGGCTACAAGGTCCGTCTGCGCAAGCTCGATCCTTATCTGAACGTCGATCCGGGGACGATGAGCCCCTATCAGCACGGCGAGGTCTTCGTGACCGACG
>JAZKHL010000013.1:0-21495 GCA_040385365.1 Pseudomonadota bacterium
GGATCAGGAAGATGCGGACGCGGGTGTCCTCTTCCGGCCGGGCGTCGGCGCGGGCGCGCTCGAACGCATGCTCGACGAACCAGACCGCCTCGCTCAGCCAGCGCAGCCATGGCGAGACGGTGGAGGTCAGCGGGCGCCCGCCGGACTTGGGCGGGATCGGCGCCGGTCTGAACCCGCGATGATCCTGAACGCTCATCGCACCGCCTCCGCAGAGGCAGGCGGCGTCACGGCGGGGGTCGTCGACGGAACGGGCGCGACGGGTTCGGGCGGAGCAGCAACTACAGCCGCCGGCGGCGCGGCGATCGGCTTCAGATCGGCAAGACCGGCTTCGTCGGCCTGATGCTTCATCTCGACGGGGGCGAGGCCGGCGCCGCGCGACAGCGCTTCCAGACGCCCGGGCTGTTCAAGGCGGGCGGCCTCGGCGCGGAGCAGGCGGACCCGCTGGCGGTTCTCGGCGATCTGGCGTTCGAGCTGGCCGATCGCCGCGCTCTCACGCGCCGCGGCGGCCTTGGCGACATAGACCGAGAAGACCATCGCGCCGACGCAGACGAACAGCATGATCTCGATCCAGCGGACGCCCCGGATCTTCCAGTCAAACAGGCGCTGGATCGGATTGCGGGTCATGCGGCCGCCTTCCAGGCCGGGGCTTCGGTGCGGATCGCAGCGCGCAGCTTGGCCGAGCGAGCGCGGGGGTTGGCGGCCAGTTCAGCCTCGCCGGCCTCGCGCGCGCCCTTGAACTGCAGGGTGAAGCTGGGCTTGCGGGTCTCGATCGCGACGGGGGCATGGCGTGAACCGCCCGGAGCGTTGCCGGTGCGCTCCGTCAGGAAGGCCTTTACGATCCGGTCCTCCAGCGAGTGGAAGGTGACGACGGCGAGGCGTCCGCCCGGCGACAAGGTGCGTTCGGCCGCCTCAAGCCCCTTGGTCAGCTCGCCCAGTTCGTCGTTCACGGCGATGCGCAGAGCCTGGAAGGTGCGGGTCGCGGGATGGGTCGGGGCGCCGCGACGGCCGCCCAGCGCACGTTCGACGACGTCGGCGAGGTCTAGGGTGCGGGTGAACGGTTGCTCGATCCGGCGACGCAGGATGGCGGTGGCGATACGGCCGGACTGACGCTCGTCGCCATATTGTTTCAGGATGTGGGCGAGAGGTCCATGGTCCCATTCGTTGACGATGTCGGCGGCGCTCTCGCCCTCACTGGACATGCGCATGTCCAGGGGACCGTCGCGCATGAAGGAGAAGCCGCGCTCGGCCTCGTCCAGCTGCATCGACGAGACGCCGATGTCGAACACGGCGCCGTCGAGGCGGGTCTCGTCGCTGCCGGCGAAGGCGTCGGACAGGCCGGAGAATGGCGTGCGAACCAGCGTGAATTTGCCGGGGAAATCGTTGGCGACGGCGTCGGCGTGGGGCTGGACCGAGGGATCACGGTCCAGCGCGATCACCTGCGCCCCGGTCGCCAGGATCGCGCGGGTGTAGCCGCCGGCGCCGAAGGTGGCGTCGATGATCACGTCGCCGGGCCTCGGAGCCAGGGCCTCGATCACCTCGGCGAGGAGGACGGGAGCATGCGGGCCGCTCATTGGTCGTTGCCCGGCATGCGACGACGAGCGACATCGCCGCGTTCGCGCATCGCCTTTTTGGCCAAGGCGCGGCGGTCGTCCTTGCGCGCGTTCCAGCGGGCGCGGTCCCATATCTGGAAACGCGGTCCCAGGCCGACGATGACGACGTCTTCGCCCAGACCGGCTTCCTGGCACAGGCTTTCGGGCAGGGTGATGCGGCCGCCGCCGTCGTAGGCGAGTTGTTTCTGGCCGCCGTAGACGGTTTCCTCCAGCGCCGTGCGCCAGTCGTCGCCGAACGGCAGGGCCTCGATCATGGCGACATACTCGGCCATCAGCTTGTCGCCGCCGGCCTCGAGACAGTCGGACTCGACGGAGAAAAAGCAGAACACGCCCAGGTCGGCGCCATTGTCGGAGGTGCGGAATTCCTGAGGGATCAGGAGACGGCGCTTGCCGTCCAGCTGCTTCTCACTGGTTCCGAGAAACACGCCCGTCCAAATCGAGCCTTCCGGCCCGCCCCTACTTCATCCCCGCGCCCGACAAGCCGGCGCCGCCCAGTCCCACAACAGCCATCATGGGATAGCATGGGACGAACTGGGTCTCAATGGGATTAGTTGACAAGTTTTAACCACGTTCGAGGTGTTGCGGCGGCGCGACAACTACAAATCGGAACATACACAGAACGCCACAAGTATTAACAGCCTGTGGGCAGTGTGCGCCGCGTTTCGGGCCAAAGAGTTAATAGGGGCGCAGCGGTTTGAGCCCCGCCGTCACGACGGTGAAGGAGCGCCGCGCCACCTCCCATTCGCTCAGCGAACAGGGAGGAGACTCTGGGGCTCAAGCCGCGAGGCTCCGCGAGCCGAGCGGTAGCCCCTCCTCGAGGAGGAAAGATGCCAGACGGCCTGTAAGCCGGGTTCTGTCCCGCCCGAAAGCAGTGACGATCATTCCTCTGGACCGCCCATCGCTGGACGGTTCTCGCGACCTACCCGGACGCCTCGGGCGGTGAACCCTGCGAGCAAGCTCGCGCGACGTCCCTATTCGGTCTTGCTCCAGGCGGGGCTTGCCATGCCGTCGCTGTTACCAGAGACGCGGTGGGCTCTTACCCCACCCTTTCACCCTTACCCGCGCCGAAACGCAGGAGGTTTGCTTTCTGTGGCGCTATCCCTCGGGTCACCCCGGGCGGGCGTTACCCGCCGCCTTTTCACCGTGGAGCCCGGACTTTCCTCGACAGGGCGAACCCCGCCGCGACCGCCCGGCCGTCTGGCGAGGGCGTGATGCGCCCGGATGGGGGATGGGTCAACCGGGAGATGCGTGCCGGGAGGGGTTATGCTACATGTCCGTCATGGCAACGGTCGCATACGACACACGAGGTGAGGTTCCGAACGAGACCGTGGAAGCTCGCGAGAAACGTCTTGCTTGGGAAAGGGCTCGCTTGGCGGTAGCTGACGCAGACTTCGCCGCAGGCCGCTACATCTCCGGCGATGAGGCGATGCAGTGGCTTGAAGACGAGATCGCCGAAGCTGAAGCAGCTGCCGCGCGCGAGGTCGATTGAGCCCGACTTACCGGCTCGATATCTCCGACGAATCCCGAGCCGATCTGGCTTCGGTACGTCGCTGGCTCATGCAGCCTGGAAGCGGCGAACGGGCCCATCGTCGATACGCAACGATCGTCAAGGCAGTCCGAGATTTGAAGTCCAGCCCCGGCCGCTGGCCCCACGGCGCCGACGAAACCGTGCGCGAGAGGCCCGTCGAAGGCTACCGCATCTATTACCGTGTCAACAATCCGGTGGGGACCGTCCGGATCATGCGCGTCCTGAGTCCCTTTCAGGACCAGTCGATCTTCTAGTTCAGCACGCCCGTGACGCTCTCGGCCGTCGCGAGTTGAAGGACGCCCATCAGGGTAGCGCGGGTCTCGCCGTCGGCGATGCCATCGACCTTTGACGGCCGCCAGTGGCGCTGGAAGGCCTCGACGGTGATACGGGTTTCGTCGCTGTATCGGCCGTCCGGCAGGGGCTCGTAGCCGAGGCGGTGGAGGCCGGCCTGGAGGACGTGGACGCCGAGGCCTTCGTCGCCGATCCCGAGGGGCGGGCCCAAGGCGGCGATGCGTTCCTGGGCCGGTTCGAACCATAGGCCTTGGCGGTGAGCGGCAAGCTGTTTCCAGGGAAAGCGTTCGCCGGGGTCCTGCTTTCGGCTGGGAGCCACGTCGGAATGGCCCAGAATGCGGGCGTCCTCGATCGACCAGCGAGCGCGGATTTCGTCGATCAGGGCGATGACCGAGGCGATCTGGGCGTCGGGGAAGTCGCGATAACCGAAATCGTGGCCGGGATTGACGATCTCGACGCCGATGGAGACGGCGTTGATGTCGGTCTCGCCCTTCCACCAGGATTTTCCGGCGTGCCAGGCGCGGCGTTCCTCAGGGACCAGCCGAAGGACCGATCCATCCTCGTCGACGACGTAGTGGGCAGAAACCTTGGCCTCGGGGTCGCGCAGGCGAGCCACAGCGGATTCGGCGCTCTGCATGCCGGTGTAGTGAAGCAGCAGCATGTCGGGCGGACCGCGACGCTGATCGAAATTCGGGGACGGCGCCTCGACGATGCTAAGCATTGCCGGTTAGCGCCCGTGACGTTCCCAGCCGTAGGCAACCCAAGTATCACCGATCTTCTGGGCCTCGATCACATCGTCGGTGCGGCGAGCCTTCACGGTCACCCGGCGGCGAGCCCGGACGGCGAGGCCGGCGAAGAAGACCAAGACGCTGGCGAACAGGGCGATGACGGCGACGGCGGCGGCGGTGAAAACGGCCAAGATCGCGCCGATGGTCAGGGCCGCGACCGCCGCGATCAGACCGCCGAGCCACATGAGCGGCGCGAGCAGCCCTTGAGGGCGGCGACGGTTCTGGAAACCAAGGGCGGCGAAGCGGTCGTTCGTCATCATCGATCCTTAACCGGCGGACCGAAGTCCGCCTGAACCCTCAATGTCGGTCCGCAGATGTGAACCGTCAATGACCGAGCGCTTCACAGGCGAGTGTGTCGCGGCGAATTCGTCACGGCAGAGGTTGATCCGCCAGCACCGAAGCGCCCAGCCCTCGCATCCGTTCCGTCTGGACGCGGGACATCAGGCTTTGCGCCTGCGGGTCGGCCATGACGCCGCCAATGGCGATCAGAGCGCGGGCGGCCTCGGACTGGACGCCGAACGCTTCGGATAGAGCCTCCCATGGCGATTTCGGCGTCGGGAACCGCTTGTACCGAACAGACTGGCTCTCGGGTATATTCGCCAGTTCGCGCGCCTTGCCGATTGCCTCTGTCAGGCCGCCGAGTTGATCGACGAGGCCCAGGGTCTTGCCCTGCGCTCCCGTCCAGACCCGGCCTCGCGCAATCTCGCGGACGCGGGCGACAGGGATGCGGCGGCCGGTCGATACGCGCTGGACGAACTCCTCATAGGTGCGGTCCATCGAGGCGGAGAAGGCGGCGCGTTGCGCCTCTGAGAAGCCTTCGGATGGACTGAAGGCGTCGGCGTAGTCCCCGCCGATCGACAGGCCGCGCATGTCGACGCCGAAGCGCCCAAGAGCCTCCGACACTACGAACTTGCCGCCGAACACGCCGATGGAGCCGGTCAGGGTCGAGGGTTGAGCCACGATCCAGTGGGCTTCCGAACTGATCCAGTAGCCGCCGGACGCCGCGTATTCGCCCATGGAGACGACGACCGGCTTGCCCGCCGCCTTGGCCGCGCGGACGGCGGCGAGGATCTGTTCAGATGCTTCAGGAGAACCGCCCGGCGACGACACACGGAAGACGATGGCCTTGACCGAGTTGTCCTCGATGGCGTCGTAGATGGCCTCGGCCGTCGCATCGGATGCGATCGAAGAGCCGCCGCCGAAACCACCGCCTCCTCCTGTGCCGGTCACGATCGCGCCCTCGCCGCCGACGATGGCGATGGCGTCGCGACCGGAGCCTGAGCGCTCGCCCTGGGACGAGGCGTAGTCGCCGAACTCGATGATGTCGGCGCCGCGACCGGCCCGGCGTTTGGCCTCGGTCTCGGCCTCCTCGACCTGGCCGATCTTGTCGATCAGCTTGAGACCGAGCGCCTGCTGGGCGGAATAGGGCCCCGCCTCGATCGTCGCCTTCAGCGCGGGCGCGGCGACCTTCCGGTCAAAGGCGGCGTTGGCGATGGCGGAATCGTAGATGGAGGTCATCCAGGCCGTCATCGCCTCGCGGTGCGGCCCGGTGTAGTCGGACTGGGTGTATTCGTTGACGGCGTTCTTGTATTCGTAACGCTGCTCGAACTCAGGGCGGACGCCGTATTTCTCGAAGGCGCGTCCCAGGAAAATGCTGTCAGCCGAGAAACCGGTCGCCTGGAAGTTGGCCGTGTTCTGCATCCACAGCTCGGACGCCGAGGCGCCGACCATATAGCTGGAGATGACCGTGCCGACAGGCTGGAAGCCCTGCGAGTGGGCGATGACGGCCTTGCCCGAGGCGCGGAAGCGTCGGATGGCCTGGCGGATCTCGTCGGCGGCGGCGGGGCTGAGACCGGCTTCGGGCAGGCGGACCAGCAGCACCTTGATGTGCGCGTCCTTCTCCGCCTGGGCCAGGGTATCGACGATGCCAATCGTCGACAGGCCGGCGCCCCCCAAGGCGGCGAAGGGATTGGTCGGAGCTTGATCCGATATGCCTTCGCGAAGGTCCAGTTCGAGGACGGCGTTGGCCGGGGTCGCCGGCTCGCTGGACGAAGCGGCGGCGGCGATGATCAGGACGACCGGGATGACCACGACGAACAGGATCAGGCCGGTGAAGACACCGAGCACCGTCAGGAAGAACTGTTTCATGTGAGGCGAGACGTCCGGTCAGGCGGCCAGGGTCGGCCTGGATCGACCATAGCCACGGGCGCGTTGCGGTCAAATGAACGTGGAGTAATCGGGGAATCTCGATCTCGGCATTTCGCAGGCGCAGCATCGCGATTGATGGCGGGCGCGGAAATCCCTATATCCGCCGTCTGCGAGCGGGGGCCTATCGCCCCGCGTCATGACTGGACCGCACCTCCCATGCTGGTCACCCTGATGAAGGCCAAGCTGCACCGCGCGACGGTGACCCAGGCCGATCTGGATTACGAAGGCTCGATCGCCATCGACGGCGATCTGCTGGACGCTGCGGGGATCTTCCCGAACGAACAGGTCGATGTGCTGAACATCACCAATGGCGCACGCTTCACGACCTATGCGATCGAGGCCCCGCGTGGGTCTAAGGTCATCGGCGTCAACGGCGCGGCCGCGCGCCTGGTGCAGAAAAACGACAAGGTCATCGTGGTGACCTACGGCCAGCTGCCGGCCGAAGAAGCCCGCCAGTGGTCGCCCACGGTCGTGCTGCTGGACGACGCCAACGAGATCAAGAAGGCGGCGTAACCCGGTATTCTCCCTCCCACTTGTTGGGAGGGACCGTGAGGCGAAGCCGAACGCGGGTGGGACCGTGTTGTCGTTGCACACTCATGCTTCGGACCCCACCCGCGCTCGCACGCTCGCGGTCCCTCCCCATGAAGGGAGGGAGAAGAGAGTTAAGCCCGCGCCGCCCCACGCACCGCTTCGACGCCCAGCGCCTTGAGCGCCGCCGCTGCGATATGCTCGGCGTCGAGACCAGCCTCGGCGTATTGAATCGCGGGTGCATTCTGGTCCTGGAAAATGTCCGGCAGATGCAGGGTGCGGATCTTGAGGCCGGCGTCCAGCGCCCCCTCCCCCGCCAGATACTGAAGCACGAAGGCGCCGAAGCCGCCCATCGCACCCTCTTCGATCGTGATCAGCGCCTCGTGCTCGCGGGCGAGACGGGCGATCAGGTCGTGGTCCAGAGGCTTGGCGAACCGGGCGTCGGCGACGGTAGCCGAGACGCCGTGGGCGGCCAGGATGTCGGCGGCCTTGAGCGATTCCTGCAATCGCGTGCCGAACGACAGAAGGGCGACGGTCGTCCCTTCGCGAACGATGCGGCCTTTGCCGATCTCCAACGGAGCGGACAATTCCGGGATCTCTACGCCGACGCCGTCGCCCCGCGGGTACCGGAAGGCGGAGGGACGGTCGTCGATCTCGCAGGCAGTGGCGATCATGGCCGCCAGATCAGCCTCGTCGGCTGCGGCCATCAACACCATCCCAGGCAGCGCGCCCATGTAGCCGATATCGAACGAGCCTGCGTGGGTGCAGCCGTCGGCGCCGACCAGACCGGCGCGATCCATGGCAAAGCGGACCGGCAGCGACTGGATGGCCACGTCGTGGACCACTTGGTCGTAGCCGCGCTGGAGGAAGGTCGAGTAGATGGCGCAGAACGGCTTCATGCCGTCGGCCGCCAGACCGGCGGCGAAGGTCACGGCATGCTGTTCGGCGATGCCGACGTCATAGGTGCGGTCGGGATAGGCTTGGCCGAACAGGTCGAGACCGGTGCCCGACGGCATGGCGGCGGTGATGGCGACGATGGTCGGATCGATCGCGGCGCGCTTGATCAGCTCGGTCCCGAACACCTTGGTGTAGCTGGGGGCGTTGGACACGGACTTGGACTGTTTGCCGGAGACCACATCGAACTTGACCACAGCGTGGAGCTTGTCGGCGCTGCTTTCGGCGGGCGCATAGCCCTTGCCCTTCTGAGTCACGACGTGGACGACCACCGGGCGGTCGGTAATGGCGGCGGCGTTCTTCAGGATGGGGACCAGGTTGTCCATGTCGTGGCCGTCGACGGGGCCGATGTAATAGAAGCCCAGTTCCTCGAAGAAGGTGCCGCCGACGACCATGCCGCGGGCATATTCCTCGGCCTTCCTCGCCGCCTCGCGGAATGGGCGAGGCATGTGTTCGGCGACCTTCTTGCCGAACTCTCGCAGATTTCTGTAGGTGCCGCCGGAGACCTGTTTGGCCAGGTATGCGCTCATCCCGCCGACCGGGGGGGCGATCGACATGTCGTTGTCGTTGAGGATGACGGTTAGCTGGCCGGTCGTCTCGGCCGCGTTGTTCATCGCCTCATAGGCCATGCCGGCCGACATGGAGCCGTCGCCGATGACAGCCACGACCTTGTTGGTCTTGCCCTGCTGATCCCGCGCGGCGGCGAAGCCAAGGGCTGCCGAGATCGAGGTCGAGGCGTGGGCGGCGCCGAAGGGGTCGTATTCGCTCTCGGACCGTTTGGTGAAACCCGACAGGCCGTCGCCCATGCGCAGGGTGCGGATGCGATCACGCCGACCGGTCAGGATCTTGTGCGGATAGCACTGGTGCCCGACGTCCCAGATCAGGATGTCCTCGGGCGTCTTGAAGACGTGGTGCAGAGCGACCGTCAGTTCGACAACGCCAAGACCCGCTCCCAAATGCCCGCCGGTTGTGGAGACCGCGTCGATCGTCTCGGCCCGCAGCTCGTCCGCCAGCTGCCGCAGCTGCGCAGCGTCGAAGCCGCGCATGTCGGCGGGAAGGTGGACTTTGTCGAGCAACGGGGTGTTAGGCATCAGGAACTCTAATCACTTTCACGAGCGCCGGTTCAACACGAAGTCCACACTCGCCTTGAGGTTTTCGGCGTCGGCGCCGAACACGTCCAGATGGCTGCGGGCCTGATCCGCCAGGTGCGCGACGCGATGCCGCGCCTGATCGACGCCCAACAGGGTGACGAAATTGGTCTTGCCCTGGGCTGCGTCCTTGCCGCCCGCCGCCTTGCCCAGGATGTCCTCATCGCCGTCCACGTCCAGCAGATCGTCGACGATCTGGTAGGCCAGGCCGATGTCGTGGGCGAAGCTCGTCAAAGCCTGACAGTGCTGCTCGCGCGCCTTAGCGATGATCAGCGGGATCTCGAAGGCGTAGGTGAACAGAGCGCCCGTCTTCAGCCGCTGCATCCGAGCAACGCCGCCCAGATCGTCGCGGACGCCCAGCAGGTCGATCATCTGACCCCCGGCCATGCCCCGCGCGCCCGAGGCCAGCGACAGCCGGGCCGCGAGGGCGCAGCGGATCTCGGCATCTTCGTGGGTGTCGCGATGCAGGATGATGTCGAAGGCGGCGGTCTGGAGCGCGTCGCCGGCCAGGATCGCCGTCGCCTCGTCATAGGCGATGTGCAGGGTCGGGCGACCCCGGCGCATGTCGTCGTTGTCCATCGCCGGCAGGTCGTCGTGGACCAGGCTGTAGGCGTGGACGCATTCGAGGGCGCAGGCGGCGCGCAGCACCGGGCGTTCCTCGATGTCGAACAGGCGCGAGGCCTCCATGGCAAAGTAAGGCCGCAGCCGCTTGCCCGGACCGAGGGCCGCATAGCGCATCGCCTCCGTCAGCCGGGACTCCGGACCCTCGGCGCGCGGCAGCAGTTCGTCGAGCGCCACGGTGACGAGGTCGGCGACCTCGGCGACGCGGTCGATGACCGATTGTTCCGGCGAGTTGGCGGCGAGCGGCCGGCTGAGCGGAGGCTGGGTCAAAACAGCCTCCCGCCGATGGGTGTCTCGCGATCGACGCCGACGAGAACGACCTCGCCGTCCGCGTCGGGGAAGCCGAGTGTCAGCACCTCGGACATGAAGGGGCCGATCTGGCGGGGGGCGAAGTTCACGACGGCGGCGACCTTGCGGCCCGTCAGCTGGTCCGGCGTGTAGTGGCGGGTGATCTGGGCCGATGATCGTTTGACCCCGATGTCCGCCCCGAAATCGATGGTCAGCTTGTAGGCGGGCTTACGCGCCTCAGGGAAGGTCTCGGCGCTGACCACCTGACCGACACGGATATCGACCTTCATGAAGTCGTCGAAGGCGATGCGCTCTGCGACGGCTGCGCTGGTCATCAGTTGAACTCGGCCGGTTCGACGCCCTTGGCCGATCCATCGGCGCCGACGACGATCTTCTCGACCCTGAGTTGGGCGGCCTTCAGGCGAGCCTCGCAGTGCGCTTTCAGCTTCGCCCCCTCCTCGTAGAGAGTGATCGATTCTTCGAGCGGCGCTTGGCCGGACTCTAGGCGCGAGACGATGGTCTCCAGACGCAACAGAGCGTCCTCGAAGCTGAGATCGGCGGGAATTGGAGACGCGGCATCTGACATCGACGCCGACCCTAGAGGGGCGATGCGCTCGCTTCAACGGGGAAGGCGGACGCGATTGCAGGCAGTAAGGAAATTCCTTACAATCGCTTCGATCAGGAGGCGACGATGGTCACCAGCAAGCTCACCTCGAAGGCGCAGACCACCGTTCCGCAGGCCGTGCGGGCGGCGCTTGGGCTCAGCGAGGGCGATGAACTGCTCTATGAGATCGACGGCGATCGGGTGGTGCTGAAGAAGGTGCGGCGGGCGGCCACGGACGATCCCTTCGCCACCTTCCACGAATGGGACGGCGACGCCGATCGAAAAGCCTATGCCGACTTTTAAGCAGGGCGACGTCGTCCGTGTGCCCTTCCCCTACACCGACCGAAACACGCGGCAGCGGAGACCGGCCTTGGTGGTCTCAAACGGCGGCGTCGGCGATCACGGCGCGTTGCTGTGGGTGTTGATGATCACCAGCGCAGACAACCGACCATGGCCGGCCGACGTGCCGTTAGGTTTGACCTATGGCGACGCCGGATTGCCGGCGCCGTCTGTGGTTCGCGCCGCCAAGATCGCGACGATCGACGCCTCGGCGGCGGAGGCGGTCGGCGCCGTGGATGCCGCCATGATGCTCAGGGTCCGGAACGCGGTGGTCGGCCTGATCTAGGCGATCAAGCCCGTTCGTAACGGCGCTGCGACCAGTATTTGAAACCCTGGTTGTGAACCAGCTTCCAGCCGTTGGCCTTCAGGCGACCGCCCACCATGTGGTTGAAATAGCCGTGGGCGAGAACAAGGACGTCCTCTCCCGCCTCCGCGCGGGCGATCAGCTTTTGCGCGGCCTGTTCGGCCCGGGCCTCGGCCTGACGGCGGGTTTCCTGGCCGTCGTGGTGATCGAAGGCATGCCACCAGAAGCGAGAGACCCCGCCCCAGTATTTCGGCGGCAGCTTGAACCAGGATGGGAAGTGCGGCGGCGGCAGGGGCGCCTCGATGAACAAGACGTCGGAGGTTATCGGACGGCCGGCAGAGATGGCGATGGCGGTTTCCTGGGCCCGCTGACGGGTCGAGGCGAAGATGACGCCCGCCCCTTGAGCTGTCGCCAGCAGTTCGGGCGGCGGGGTCTGGCCGGCGAGAAGGCCGCCCAACTCGTATCGGCCCCACCAGTCGCGGTACTGGTCCGATGTCAGGAGGCATTTGCGCGACAGTGCCGGCTCGCCGTGACGGGCGAGCGTGATCGAGCCTGGACGGCCGGCGGGCGCGGTGGTTCCGCGTGCGGCCGGAAGCTGGATCGGATCGTGTTCGAGGATGGCTGGCGTCATGATGCGGATGAAAGGTACGGCGATCTTGCCGATCTGGACCCTTCTTACGCCTCCCCCAGAGCCCGCACATGGGCGAGGGCCGATTGACCCAGTCCTTCGAGGTCGTAACCGCCCTCCAGCGAAGAGACAACCTTGCCGCCGCATCGACGGCGCGCGACCTCGAGCACGGCGCGGGTGGCCCAGGCGAAATCCTCGGCCTCAAGGCTCTGATGCGCCAGCGGATCGCGGCGGTGGGCGTCGAACCCGGCGGAAATTAGAATCAGGTCAGGCGCGAAGTCGTCGAGCGCCGGCATCAGGCGCCCGGCGAAGGTGGAACGCCATGATTCGCGGGCGGCGTGGGGCTCGACCGGCGCATTGACGATGTTGCCGACGCCAGTCTCCGAGGGCGCGCCTGTGCCCGGATAGAGCGGCATCTGGTGGATGGAAGCCAGGAACAGGCTGTCGTCGGCCTCGAACGCCGCCTGGGTTCCGTTGCCGTGATGGACGTCGAAATCGACCACGGCGACGCGGGCCATGCCCAGCGCCTGGGCGACGCGCGCAGCGACCGCGACATTGGAGAACAGGCAGAACCCCATGGCCTGGTTCGGCTCCGCATGGTGGCCGGGCGGGCGGATGGCGGCGAAGGCGCGCTGTGTCTCTCCTGCGGCGATGGCTCGGACGGCGCCGATCACCGCGCCCGCCGCAAGCCGGGCGGCGCGGACGCTGCCGGGCGACAGGACGGTGTCGGCGTCCAGCTGGGCAAGGCCGGACGCCGGCGAGGCCTCGATCATGCGGGAAACGTAGGCCGCTGGATGAATGCGTTCCAGATCGGCGACGCCGGCTTCGGTGGCGATGCGGCGATCAAGCGACAGGTCTGCGTCATCCAGCGCAGCAAGGACCGCCGCGAGGCGCTCGGGCCGCTCGGGATGCCCTGCGCCGGGGGCGTGGGCGATCATGTCGGGGTGGGTGAACAGGGCGACGGACATGGTGCAAGGATAGAAGCGAGTCCTCTCGGACCCAAGCGGGATTGAGCGAACCGCCGGTTGGCGGCAAACGGTTCCAATGACCGACACCTTGATCCGGCCCGCCCGCCCCGCAGACGCCGCCGCGCTCGGCGCGCTCGGCCGGCAGACCTTCATCGATACCTTTGTGGCCGAGAGCGGCTTCGCGATCCCCTACCCCGCCGATGATCTGGCGGTGTTCTTAGACGCCAGCTTCAGCCCCGAGGCGACGACGACGAAACTCGCCGAACCGGACGCGGCATGGTGGGTGGCGGAGCGGGACGGCGCGCTGCTCGCCTTCGCCAACGCCGGGCCCAATGGCCTGCCTCATCCAGAGGCGCGGGCCACCCATATGGAGTTGCGGCGGCTGTATGTCGGGCGACCGGCGCAGGGGGCGGGACTGGGAACGCAGCTTCTTAAGCTATCGCTGGAGTGGATGGATGCCAACACCGATGGGCCGCTGTGGATCGGAGTCTGGAGCGGCAACGTGAAGGCGCAGAAGCTCTACGCCGCCCACGGCTTCGAGAAGGCCGGGGAATATCAATACCCGGTCGGCCGTTGGCGGGATGACGAGTTCATCCTGCGTCGGGGATAGGCTATGCTGACAGCATGACCCGCGACGAACTGCTGGCGAAACTGCGTGAGCTGAAGCCCTGGCTGGAAGAGCAGGGCATCGTCAACGTGCGCCTGTTCGGCAGCTATGCCCGGGACGAGGCCGGGCCGGACAGCGATGTGGATTTGCTGGTCGATTTGTCCAAGCCGCTGGGTTGGAGATTTTACAGCCTGATCGACGAAGTCACGGAGCGATTGGGCAAGTCCGTCGACCTGTGCCCAGATGACGGCCTCACCAACCCGTACATTCGGCGCACCGCCTTGCGTGACGCCATTGCAGTCTGACCGCCCAGATACAGTGTTGTTCGCGGAGATCATCGAGTCGACCGACCTGATCGCGAGTTACATCAGCGGGCAGTCCGCTGAGTCCTTTCGAACCAGCCGGATGTGTCGAGACGCCGTCGCGATGCGACTTATCGTCATTGGAGAGGCCGCGAACAGGCTATCGAGAGATGTCTGGCAGATGCTGCCCCAAATGGATTGGCAGGGCATGGCGAACCTCCGCCACATGCTGGCTCACGACTACGGAGCCGCCAGCCCGACGATTTTGTGGACCATCGCGACAGCGGAGGCGCCAATGCTCGCCGCGGCGGTTGCGTCTTTGGCGGACGACTGATGCTCCTCCCCTTCTTCACCGCCCTGCGTCAGGCCAAGGTTCCGGTCTCGACGAAGGAATGGCTCCAGCTGATGGAGGCCATGGACAAGGACGTCGCCGGCGGTCGCGTCGAGGACTTCTATCACCTGTCGCGCGCGGTGCTGATCAAGGACGAGAAACACTACGACAGGTTCGACCAGGTGTTCGGGACTGTCTTCAAGGGCGTCGAGACGATCGGGGCTGGAGACGAGCCCAGCCTGGACGTCCCCGAGGACTGGCTGAAACTGCTCAACGAAAAATTCCTGACCGACGAGGAGAAGGCGCAGGTCGAGGCGCTGGGCGGGTTCGAGAAGCTGATGGAGACCCTCAAACAGCGGATGGAGGAGCAGCAGAAGCGACACGAGGGCGGATCAAAGTGGATCGGGACCGGCGGGACCAGCCCGTTTGGGCACGGCGGCTATAATCCCGAAGGCGTGCGCATCGGCGGGCCGGCGAAACAGGGTCGCGCGGTCAAGGTCTGGGAGAAGCGCGAATACCGGAACCTGGACGACACGGTCGAACTGGGGACCCGCAACATCAAGGTGGCGCTGAGGCGGCTGCGGCGGTTCGCGCGCGAGGGGGCGGCCGAGGAACTGGACATCGACGGCACGATCGACGGCACAGCGCGACAGGGCTGGCTGGATATCCAGATGCGGCCGGAGCGGCGCAATACGATCAAGGTGCTGCTGTTTCTCGACGTCGGCGGGTCGATGGACGGGCATATCAAGCTGTGCGAGGAGCTGTTCAGCGCCGCCAAGACCGAGTTCAAGAACCTGGAGTTCTTCTACTTCCACAACTGCCTCTACGAGGGCGTCTGGAAGGACAACCGGCGTCGGCATGGCGAGAAGATTCCGACCTGGGATCTGCTGAACAAATACCCTGGCGATTGGCGCGCGATCTTCGTCGGCGACGCGACGATGAGCCCTTACGAGGTCACCATGCCGGGCGGCTCGGTCGAGCACTGGAACGAGGAAGCGGGCGCCGTCTGGATGCGGCGGGCGCGGCTCCAGTGGGACAAGTCGGTGTGGCTGAACCCGGTGGCCGAGCGATACTGGAGTTATACGGCCTCTGTGAAGCTGCTCAGCGAGGTTATGGACGAGCGGATGTATCCGCTGACCCTGGATGGGCTGGATCGGGCGATGCGGGCCCTGACGCGCTGATCGTCACATCACGTCAGACGGCTGAGACCCTGATTTGACGTAGGATAGCCGAAGGAGACCCGGATTATGCTGTTCGTCGCCCTGTTGTCCGTCGCAACGCTTGTCCTGCCCCAGGACGAGATCGTGAGAACCCGACGACCGGTGGCGGAGGCGTCGGCGCCCTCGGACAACCGGCTTGCGCAGCCGCCCGAAACCGCGTTCTCGGCCACAGCCCGCCAGGACTGCATGTTCGGCGGGCAGGCCGTCGCCTGCCCCCAACCCGCACCGGCCGAGCAGCCCGAAACTGCGGCGCGGACCTCCTGCACTTTCGGAGGCCGACCTGTCTTGGCGGCGGGATGTCCGATGTCTGAAACGGCTCGAGTGGAGGACGCTGAGGCGGATCCTTGGGCTGAGGTGGATGGCGAATGGCAGTTCGGAACCGGCGGCGCGTCCGATCAGGTCGATGGCCCCGCCAACGTCGCCGAGGCCATCGCCGCAGCCCAAGCCGCCCAAGCCAGCGACGCCATCGACGCGCCGTCGCCCGAGAGACCGACCTGTCGTCGGGAGAAACACCGTCGGCCCGACGGGTCGGGCTTCACGATCGAGATGGTGTGCGGTTCGGACGACGCGGCAGCTCATGGGGTTCTGCAACGCCTTCGGGATTCCATGGGCAGGGCGCCCGGCACCTGAGAACATAGAAAAGCGCCGCCCGGAGGACCGGACGGCGCTTCTTGTCGGTCATGGAAACCTAGTTGCGCTTATCCTCGCGCAGGGTGTCCTTGATGCCGCCGACGGTGTTCTGGACCTTGCCCTCGAGCTGGTCCGCACGGCCTTCAGCCTTCAGCTTTTCATCGCCGGTCAACTTGCCTGCGGCTTCCTTGATGTTGCCGCCGATGGTCTTGGCGGCGCCTTCGACGCGATCTTGATCGGGCATGGGAGAGCTCCTGACATTCGGCGTCGCCGGGACGGCGGCGCTTCGGCATCAAGAGCGGATCAAATGACCGGGCGTTCCGTATGGCGGCGCTTAGCGTCTGAGCCATTTCGCCACGGCCCAGGCGTGGGCGTCGTGGCGCAATTCCGCCAGCGCCGTGCGGGGATGCAGCCAGACGAGTTCATGATCGTCCTCGACCTTGGAGGCCGGATCGATCGACAGCTGTTCGGCGATCCAGAAACCGCCGACGTTGTTGACGGGGCTGTCGTCGGATTTGCGAAAAAACTGTCCGGCCTCGGCGATGCGCTCGATCGGCCGGATCCTCATTCCCGTCTCCTCGGCGAACTCGCGGATCAGGGCCTGGGGCTCGGTCTCGTCGCCATCGACGGCGCCGCCGGGCAGGTCGTAGTAGGGGGTATCGCGGGTGACCCGCACACAGGCGATCTTCTCGTCGTGGAAGACGAGCCCGAACGTGGCGGGCCGGACGAGATAGTGGACGTCAGGATCAGGCTGCCCAAACTGCAGCGCCGGTTTCACAGGTCGAAGGCCAGGCGGGCGCGAACGCCCTTGTGCGCGCCGTCGAACTCGACCGCCGAACGCAGACCCGAAGCCATGGCGGTGATGATCTTGCCGCCCAGACCCGTGCCCTTGGGCTTGCCGTCGCCGAGGCCCGGTCCGTCGTCCTCGACCGTCAGGATGGCGCGGCCGGCGCTGTCGGGTTCCAGTATGACGCGGATCTCGCCCGTCTCGCCGGCGGCATAGGCATATTTGACGGCGTTGGTGACCAACTCCGTCACGACGACGCCCAGCGAGACGGCCTGATCGGTGGACACCCGCATGGCGGCGGCCCTCAGCGTGATGTTCGGCGAGGCGGCGTCCTCGCCCAGAGACTTTGAAAGTTCATCGACCAAGCCATCGAGATAGGCCTGCATGTCCACGGTCTCCATGTCGCCAGACGTGTAGAGGCGGCGGTGCACATGGGCGACGGCTTCGATGCGGGCCTGGGCTTCTTTGAGGGCGCTGCGGGCGCCGTCGTCGGCCAGGTGCCGCAGTTGCAGCGACATGAAGGTCGAGACGAGCTGCAGGGAGTTGCCGACCCGGTGATTGACCTCGCGCAGCATGGCTTCCGCCCGGTCACGGGCGATGCGGACCTGTTCCTGGGCCTCCTCGTTCTCGCGCTCCAGGCGACGACGCAGCAGGGCGTCTTCCAACGCCGACCGCAACAGCGCGGTGAAATCCTCGGAGACGTCCTTGATGACGTAATCCGACGCTCCAGCCCGCAGCGCGGCGACCGCGATGCGGCCCTCCTGGGCGCCCGTCACATAGACGACGGGAGGCGGGGCCGGGCGATGCAGGATGTCTGGCAAAACATCGATTCCGTCGCGGCCCGGCATGTAGTGATCGAGCGCGCAGATGTCGAAATCGCCGGCGTCCAGCGCCTCGACCCCGGCATCGCCGTCAGCCGCCAAGGTGACCTCATAGCCATGACGGCCGAGTTCTTTCTGCACGAGCCGCGACAGGCCGCGGTCGTCGTCGATATAGAGCAGCCGGATGGGCGGCTTTTCCGACGTCATTCGATTTCGGGGGCCTGCATGACGGACAGGAAGAGGCCCAGCTGACGGATCGCACCGGCGAAGCTCTCATAGTCGACGGGCTTGGTGATGTAGACGTTGCAGCCCAGGTCATAGCAGCGCTGGATTTCGGTCTTGTCGTCGGTTGTGGTCAGGACGACCACAGGCGCGCGACGCAGCCGCTCGTCCTTCTTCACCTCGGCGAGGATGTCGGTGCCCTGCATGTCAGGCAGGTTCAGATCCAGCAGGATCAGCATCGGACCGTTGGCGCGAACCTCTTCGCTGAACAGATAGTCCAGCGCCGGCTGGCCGTGATCGAAATGGACGATCTCGTTGGCGATGTTGGCCCGACGGATGTTCTTTTCGATCAGTTTGGCGTGACCGTGATCGTCTTCGACCATCACGATCTTGACGGGATTGCTGCTGCTCAAAACGTGTCTCCGGCGTCGTCGAGGATGAGGCGTTTGGGGAATTTCAGACGAAATGTCGAGCCTTCGCCAAGCGACGACTCGACGTCGATCGAGCCTCCCAGTCGACGAACGCTGTTGCGCACGAAAGCCAGTCCAAGACCTTCGCCCTGACGATCCTGACGACCGGAGCGCCGGAACAGCTCGAAGATGCGCTCGTGATCCTTCGCGGCGATGCCACGGCCGTTGTCGCTGATGTCGAACTCGACCCAACCGCCCGGCAGGTCACGGCCGGAGACCTCGATCCGACCCGGCCGGCCCGAATCCAGATACTTGATCGCATTGTCGATCAGGTTGCCGATGATCTGCTCGATGGAAAGTCGGTCGCTTTCAAAAGTCACCATCTCTCCGACGATGAACTGGGTTTCGGCCTCATCGATCTGATGACGAACGGCGGACGCGGCCTGCTCGGCGATGTCGCCGACGTCGAGCGTTTCAGGGATCAGGTTGCGCCTGCCGTCGCGCGACAGCTTCAGGATGGCGTTGATCAGCCGGTCCATCTTCTCGGTCGAGGCGCGGATGAAGCCGATAGCCTCGGGCATATCCTCGCGTACCGCCATCACGATGTCGGGCGCGACCTCGCGGGTTTTCTCAGCTTCGGCGATGGCGCGGTCGATGGTCTTGCCGGCCTGCTCCAGCTCTGCAGTATAGCCCATGACGTTGACCAGCGGCGAGCGCAGGTCGTGGCTGACGATATAGGCGAACCGCTGCACTTCCTCATTGGCGCGGGTCAGGGCGGCGGTGCGAGAGCGAACGGTCTCCTCCAGGCCGGCATTGACGCGATCGACGCTGGCCTGGGCCTCCTTCAACTCCGCGAAGTAGCGCCGGATCAAAAGGAAGACGAAGCCCGCCAGCACGATGATCAGCATTCCGGCGACGGCGTTGACCACAACCGTCACCCAAGCCGAGCCTTCGGAATCGGCGCGTCGCTCCGCCAGTACTCGACCCATCCTTTGATCCAGATCGCCGAGCTCACCGTCCAGCTGCCGCATCAGGATCAGACCATCGCCGGCAAGCACCCGCTCAGTGGCGTCGCCTGATCGTCCGGCGCGATACAGCGCAATGACCCGGTCCATCTCCCCGATCTTGTCACGGGACAGTCGGGTGATGGCTTCCGCCGAAGCGATTCCGACCGGATCCTGTTCGAGGCGATCGGTCAGATCCGCGACGTAACCGGCATTGCGCTCCACCGCCGAACGATAATCCAGAAGCATCGATGACCGTCCGGTTATGAGGTAGCCTCGCTGAGCGGCCTCGGCGTCCTTCAGATTGAGCAGCAGCAAGCGTCCCGAACGCCGGGTCTGCCAGGTCGAATCGACCTCCGCGTTAAAATCGGCGGTTCTGCGGATCATGACGAAGGTCGTCGCATTGACGATCAGCAACAACGCAACCGCGCCCGCCAGCAGCAGCACGATCGTACGCCCGAGCGTCCGCTCGCGCAAAAACCGGTTCAGCGTGGAGAGTAGCGACGAAAAGGATGGCATGCCGCTGAAGCTTTAGCGGCGCCGGCTCCCCTGTCCAGCGAAGTCGCTCGCGGCGCAACCTGTGCTCTGTCAAAGCATTGCATTGGCAAGCTGTGCCGTTTCGGGAGCGTTCGCTATGTTTTGGTGGTGGTGGATTGCGCCGGTGGGGGTGGCCGTGATTGGCGGGCTCATTTTGATCGGCGGCCTATCGTCGCTTTTCAAGGGTCGCTTCTTTGGCGGACTGTTCGGCACCGCTGGCGGGGGCGTTCTCCTGGCGGCGGCGTTGGCGGCGGGTCTGCTGGGTCAGAACGTCCAGACCTATTCGCGCCTGACGTACGAGCGGCCAGTGGCCAGCCTGTCCGTCCGCCAGCTTGCGCCGCAGTATTTCGAGGTCGTGGTCGCCCAGCCGGCCGAGGGCGAACTCCCGGCCCGCACGGCCGTCTATCCGGTCAATGGCGACGAATGGCGGATGGAGGCACAGGTCTTGAAATGGAAACCCTGGGCCAATATCGTCGGCCTGAACTCCCAGTACAGGCTGGACCGCCTGTCGGGCCGCTACCAGAACATCGAGCAGGAACGCACGGGCGCCCGCAGCGTCCACGCGCTATCCGGCGGCGACGAGGTGACCGGCCCGCTTAGCTATGTGCCGTGGCGCTTGAACGTCTGGGACGCAGCCCGCAAGTACCGCCGCTACGTCAATGCGGTCGATACGCTCTATGGCTCGGCAGCCTATATGCCGATGGCCAATGGCGCGACTTACGAGGTCTGGATCACCCAATCCGGCCTGATCGCCCGGCCGACGAACGAGGCGGCGCGGGCCGCGTCGGCAGGCGGCTTCGTGCAGGTGAACTAGACCGAACCCAGCGTCCGAAGGCGGGCCTTGGGGTGCACCTCGTTCTGGCTCATCACCACGGTCTGGCCCCGGAAGCGTTCGATGATCGAGCGCACGTACGGGCGGATTTGCGGCCCGGTCAGCAGGATGGCGCTTTCGCCCGACATGGCGGCACGCTCGAACACGTCGCGGACGGACCGGATGAAGTCCTGAAGCCGTGACGGCGCCATGGCGAGTTGCTTGTCCTCGCCCTGCCCCACCAAGGCTTCGGCGAAGGCGGCCTCCCAGTCGGGCGACAGGGTGATAATCGGCAGAGCCCCGTCGTCGCCCTTGTGCTGCCAGCATAGCTGACGCGCCAGTCGGGTGCGCACATGCTCAACCAGCGTCGTCACTGAGGACGAATGCGGCGCGGCCTCGGCGAGGCCTTCCAGGATGGCGCCCAGATCCCGGATCGACACCTTCTCGCGCAACAGGGCTTGAAGCACCCGTTGCAACGTCGTGACGGTGACAACCGACGGCACCAGTTCCTCGACCAACTTTTTCTCTTCCGGGCCCAGTTCCTTCAGCAGCTTCTGCACCTCGGCGTAGGAGAGCAGCTCGGCCATGTTCTCCTTGAGAATCTCGGTCAGGTGGGTGGTCAGCACGGTAGAAGGATCGACGATCGTGTAGCCGCGGAACGTCGCCTCTTCGCGCAAGGATTCGTCGATCCAGGTGGCGGGCAGGCCGAAGGCGGGCTCCTTGGTGTGCTCGCCGGGCAGTTCGACCTGACGGCCGGCGGGGTCCATGGCCATCAGCGAGCCCAAGCGCACCTCGCCCGAGCCGGCCTCCATCTCCTTGATGCGGATGGCATATCCCTGGGTCGGCAGGCGCATGTTGTCGAGGATGCGGACCGACGGCATGACGAAGCCGAACTCCTGGGCCATCGCGCGCCGCAGGGCCCGGACCTGATCGGTCAGGCGACGGCCTTCAAGATCGTTGATCAGGGTCAGCAGGGAGTAGCCGAGTTCGATCTTCACCTCGTCGA
>JAZKHL010000014.1:0-5918 GCA_040385365.1 Pseudomonadota bacterium
AACCCAGCGAACGGTGCGAGACCGAGACGCCGTGGGTGGCCCGCAGACCGCCGAAGTTCCAGCGCTTCATCCCGCCGGCGAAGCCCTTGCCGATCGTCTCGCCCTGGATGTCGACCTTCTGGCCGACGACGAAGTGATCGGCCGACAGGGTCGAACCGACGTCGATCATGGCGTCGTCCGACACGCGGAACTCCATGACGACGTGCTTGGGCTCGACTTCCGCCGTGGCGAAGGTCGTGCGTTGAGCCTTGTTGGTATTCTTTGCCTTCTTGGTCCCGGCGCCCAGTTGCAGGGCGACGTAGCCGTCCCGCTCCTGAGTGCGTTGACCGACGACCTGACAGTCGTCGAGCTGGAGCACAGTGACCGGAACGTGCGCGCCGTCTTCGGCGAACACGCGGGTCATGCCCAGCTTCTTGGCGATCACGCCCGTGCGCATATCGGATCCCGCCTTTGTTTCTTTAAATCTTGATCTCGACGTCCACGCCGGCGGACAGGTCGAGCTTCATGAGCGCGTCCACGGTCTGCGGGGTGGGGTCGACGATGTCGAGGACACGCTTGTGCGTGCGGATTTCAAACTGCTCGCGCGACTTCTTGTCGACGTGCGGCGAGCGGTTCACGGTGAACTTTTCGATCAGGGTCGGCAGCGGGATCGGACCACGAACGGTCGCGCCCGTGCGCTTGGCCGTGTTGACGATCTCGCGCGTCGAAAAGTCGAGGACGCGGTGATCGAAGGCCTTGAGCCTGATGCGGATGCTTTGATCCATATCGGTCGTATTTCCCAAGCAGGCGAACCTGCGTCCCTGTGAACCATTTCAAAGACCGGAGGCCTTCAGGCACGAATGCCTTCAGAGTACGCACGTCCGCAAAAACGATCGGCCCACGCAGTCGCCCGCGAGAGCCGTTGAAGTCCTTGGTCGCTGCAAAGAACAGGTCCGAGGTCGTTCCTGCGAACTGCGTCTGCAGATTTCTCTGCACAGCCAGTCCAACAAGAGTTGGCGCTTATGACGATTGATTCCGCTTTGGTCAAGCGATCAAAAGCGGGCTTCGATCAGTCTACGCCTATTCCTCGAGCCGGCCTCTCGCCGCATTCCAGCGCAGCGGAACAGAGGGGCACTCTGCGTCGCCCGAACAGGGCTGGGACACCTCCAGATGCGGGTTGGGAGCGCTTAGGTCCGTCAGGAACGATGTTTCCGCGCCGCCGGCATAGGCCAGGATCACCTCGTCTTGCTCCCCCTGCCCCTCCGTCGTGGTCCAGACGCTGAAGGCGTGCTCGGGAGATTGGCCGTCGCAGGTCGTCGGCGGAATAGCCACCCAGTCCAGCCGGCCGTCGCCGTTCAGATCAGGCACGGTTGCGATGTCGAGACTGCGGGTCTCGTAGCCCTCGTTATAGTCGGTCAGACAGACGAGGCCGCTCGCCTCCCACTGGTTACGCAGCGTTTGGGGCCAGGTGTCCTGAGCCTGCGCGGGGGTGCGATAGGCGTCGTCGATGACCGTCGTCCCGGTCCCGCCGAATCGCGCCACGCCGTCCGACGCGATTCGCGGCGCCAGGCGGTGGGACGCTTCATCCCACGCCCAGGCATACCGACAGTCCGGACGCTCGTCGGCGCAATTCAGATGGTGGACCCAGGCCTCGACGCGGACCTCGCCATCGACCTTCTCGATTTTCAGGTCCAGCGCCTGGCGATCGAACGCGCGGTAGAAGCCGCCCTCATGCGAGACATACAGGGTGCGAGCGCAGCCGCCCGTCCCGCAGAACGCCATCTCCTCCGGCCATGCGATCAGCCAGTCGGGACGCCCGTCATCATTCACCTCGACGGGGACCAGGACGCCCGCGGGAACTTCGGAAATCAGAGTCGGCCGATCCGTGGGATCCTCGATGTCGTCGTAGTAGGCGTTCAGCTCCGTCAGGACGCGCCAGACCAGACCAGGCGGGGGCGATGGCTCGCCCCTCTGTCCGGCGCTCGCTGAACCCGAAAGCAGCAGGGCCGCCGATGCCGCTATCACAAGTCTCAACATCGTCGTCGCCCCGGGCCGGCAAGCCCGGCCCCGGACAGTCCCACAGACCGGCGTGATCGCTCAATGTCGGTTCCTGACGCGTGAAAACGGCCCGGGGGGTTCCACGCTCCCGGGCCGTCTCGTTCAGCCGCTGACCGAGCGGATCAGCCGCCGATGTGGACCCGGCCTCCGCCCATGACGGATTGAGAGACGGAGCCGGTGACGCGACCGACGCGGACGTCTCCGCCGCCGACCAGACTGACTTCGAGGCTGGCGACCGTGCCTGTGACCGTGACGTTGCCGCTGCCCGCGATGGAGGCTTCCAGCGGGCCGGCGTCGCCTTGGACGATGATGTCGCCCGACCCGCCGATGGCCGCCTCCACCGAACTCGGACGTCCCCCGCCGACGCGCACGTCGCCCGACCCGCCAATGGCCGCCTCGACCCGGCCCGTCGCCTGGGCCACGACGATGGTGCCCGAGCCGCCGATGGAGGCGTCCAGATCGCCGGTCGCGCCGGCGGTGATGCTGCCCGATCCGCCGATGGCGGTCTCGAGGCTGCCGGAGGTTCCGGCGCGGATGTTGCCGGATCCCCCGATCGACAAGTCGGCTGAGCCTGCGGTGTTGGCCACGGTCCAGTCGCCGCAGCCGCCTGAGCCCAGCTCGATCGAGGTCGCGCCCCGCCCGATGGCGCCGAAAACGGCGGAGTCTTCAGTCGAGATATCGACGCGGGGGGGCATCCGCACGAGGATCAGCGGCGCGGCCGACAGATCGACGCGACCATGGTCGCGCACCTCGACGGAGGCGCCCTCGCCCGGCTGGCGGGCGTCGGCCGGGCCGCTGCGGCAGTTGCGGAAGGCGCGCCGACCCAATTCGCCGTCGATGCGGACCTCGTCGCCGACCCGGGTGACGGTCGGCAACGGCAGGTTGGCCGAGCCGCGCTCGATCTCCACGGCGATGTCCGTGCGGTTCTCGACGATCACCACCACGCGGGCGGCGGCGCGGCGGATGCGGACCTCGGTCTGTTGCGCCGAGGCAGGCGCGGCGGCGGCGAGCGAGCCCAGCAGGGCGACAGACGCGGCGGCGGTGATGGCGAACTTGGAAGCGATTTTCATGGCGGGTTCCTCTCCAGCGATGGAGCGAAACCTGACCCCGCGATGAACGGAAGTCATTTTAACTCGACGTCATGACATCGAATTAACAGAACGCGGGTGTCAGGCGCGCAGGGCCCCTGCCCCGTCCGCCGCGCCGACCTCGGGTTCGAAGTCGCGTTCGAAATGCTCGATCCGGCTCTTCAGACCTCCGACGCGTCGCAGCGCCAGAGAGGCGGCCCAGCGCGCGGCCAACTCCGGCGTCGACATGCCGTCGGTAAAGCGCGGACGCCCGCCCCGGCTGCGGATCACGGCGTTTGTATAGATCGCGCCGTTCCTCATCCGCGTCGGCCAGGTCTGGAAATCCATCGACAGGCTGACGCAGAACTTGTCCAGGTTCTCGACCCGGTGCGGCGCATACAGCGGCCAGGTCAGGGCCTCGCCGGGCTCCAGGTCCATGACCTGGGCATCGGCCTCGAAGGCGCGGGTATAGGGCAGCTCCTCGGTCGTCTGGCGCGCGACGACCTGCTCCATGGCCTGTTCCGGCAGATGCTGCTCGTCGCCGGGATAGATGAACAGCCGCTTGCGCCCCCTCAGGTGGAACAGGATCACGCCCGCAGCGTCGAAATGATACGGCACCTTGGCGACCGGCGAAGAGATGATCAGCTGACCCGCGTTGGTCACCGCCTTCATGCCGGGATAGGTCGCCTGGATTCTGGCGAACTCGCCCATCGACGCGCCCCACAGATCGGGACATCCCTGCTCGGCCTTCCTCAGATTGACCCACAGCCGCCCGGCCTGGATCGCCGCCAGAAGCTGATCCCCCGACAGACCGCCGCGCGCGCCGGTGCGCAGACTGACCTGCCCCTGGTCGTCGTAGTCATACAGATTGATGTCGAACAGCTCGGCCGGATAGCGGTGCAGGATCTCGGCCAGCGCCTCGTCCGTGGCGAAGCCCTGCTCGACCAGGGCGTGGGGGTGCTTCTTGGCCTGATCGATCGGGCCGGGATAGCGGGTGCGGCGGGCGGCGCCGTTCATCTGTGTCTGCATCATGCTCATCTCGTTCAGGCCGAAGCCTGGGCGCCGGTCGCCTTGCGCATGGCGACGACAGCGGCGGCGGCGGCGCCTCTCAGGCGATTTGCGGGCGAGGTCTCACAGGCCTCGATGGCGGCCCATCGACGCCGCACGCTGGTGCGCAGACGTTCGCCTCGCCCGCTGCCCAGCAGGCCGACGGCGGCGTCCGACAGCATCGATCCGACACCGGGTTTCAGCACCACGGCCTCGCGGACGCTCTGCGTCGCATTGCAGAAATACTTCTTGTAGCCCTCGCCGCCGAACCCGAAGTCGAACACGCGGAACCCGGCGTCCGCGCCCAGCCGCATCGTGTCCATGGTCAGCAGGATGCCGGGCGAACAGCGCGCCAGGCCGGGCTCATAGGCCGGGAACCAAAAGTGATAGCGGTCGCCCGCGTGTAGCGAATACTCGATCGCCGTCAGCTGTCCGCCAGCCCACAGCGCCGCCATCGAGGCGCCGAAGCCCTCGTACTCGCTGGCCATCAGCGCGTGCAGCAGTTTCTGCGTCCAGCCGCAGGCGAAGATGTCGTGCCGACCCGTGCGGGCGTATTGATCGCGCTTCAGCCCGATCAGATGATCCAGCAGCTTGGGATCGGTCAGACCGCGCTCGACCCGCGCCTCGCCGAGTTCCGCCTCCAGGCTGCGCCGCGCCCGTTCCTTGTCCTTGAAGTACTTACCCCAGGTCTGGCGGCGTTCGACATACCAGGCGGCGTAGGGATCGCCACCGGCGTCCTCTGGCAGGACGGTCATCAAGGTCTCGCGATGCGCGCCGACCCCCGATGGCCCGACCCAGGCCGAGACGTTCAGACGCGGCGCGTCCAGCAGTTCGGCCACGGTCGCCAGGGTCGGCGCCTCGCCCGGCATGGCGATCACGCCGTGATAGTCATTCATCGGCGCGCCCAGAGGCTGGATCGCCGACCCGCGCCGCTGATGTGGGAAATAGCCGATCGTGCGGCCGTCGCGGGTCAGGATCGCCACCGCCGCGCCGGGCACGACGCGAGAGGCGATTTCGGTGAACTCCCAGGCGAAATAGGGGCTGGCCAGATCGGGGTTGGCCTCGACCATGGCGCGCCACAGCACGCGATCGGCAACGGTCAGTTGGTCCGCCTCGACGATCTCGATGCTCAGAGTTTCAGGCACGGGCGTCTCCGGTCGCGCCTCGGCAAGGACGCGCGTTCGGAACGAGGTCTAGCCCGCCCGCCGTTTCAGGACGGTGTAGCGGCGTGGTGAACGAACCCTTGAGGGCCCCGGTGCGTTCGGGTCAGCACAAAAGGAGTTCAACGATGACAGACCCCGTCGGCGACACCGGTCGCGGCCCCGGCCGCCAATCCGAATACGAAGAGGAAAAGCCCCATCGCGACGGCGAACCGCCCCGCCCAGCCCAGGAACCCCACGGCTCCAAAGGCTCGAGCAACTCCGGCGAAACGGCGACCGATCCGGCCACCGGAGAGCCAAACGACTAGTTCGTACCCGCTTTTCGTCATTCCGGGCGAAGGCTCTCTTGCGCCGCAGACCCGGAACCAAGCGGCGCCGCAGCGAAGCGGAGGCGAAATATTCCCGCGCAGGCATACGCGGCAGTTTCACGCCCTCGCGCGACGCCGTGTTCCGGGTCTGCGCCACGCTCCGCACACAACGACGAGAGCAAAGAAAAAGGCCCCCCGGTTCGCACCGAAGGGCCTCTTTCGGATCGGTCTGGGACCGGTCTACTTACTCGACGATCTTGGCGACGACGCCGGCGCCGACGGTGCGGCCGCCTTCACGG
>JAZKHL010000015.1:0-55484 GCA_040385365.1 Pseudomonadota bacterium
CGATCTGGAGCCACTGGAACAGCACCTCGGCATTGCCCTCGGCGCGCAGGTTCAGCGTCGTTTCCAGATCGGCGAGCTGCTGGTTGGTCAGCCAGTCCCGGCCGGCGGCGGCGTTGGTCGGACGCCATGACAGGAAATGCTGACGCTCCTGCGTCGACCACCCGGACCACGGGATGGCCGAGGCCGGACCCTTGTCGGCGAAGAAGGCCTTGGCGGCCGTGTCCACGGCGGTCAGGGCGGTCGAGATCGGAGCCTGGGCGTTCGAGGGCAGGCCGGGCTGATAGACCCAGTTGTCGAGCTGAAGCTGGCGTTCCAGCTCCGCATCGCCCCGGACCAGGTTGGCGCGGACATCGACCAGGAAGCCGGCGGCGGTCATGGGCTGGAAGGCGTGGCGCTCGAAATAGCCCTTCAGCCAGGCATCGAACCGTTCTCGGCCGACGATGCGCTCGATCGTCCGCAGGAAGGCCGCGCCCTTCTCGTAGGGGATGTCGTTCAGGCCGTCGTCGGGATCGCGTCCTTCCAGATCAATGTGCAGCCGGGTGTCGGCGGCGGGCATGTCGGCCAGCGACGCCTGCAGATCGTTCCAGCCCAGAACCTGCAGCATCAGCGCGCGGTCGCGGCCGTAGACCGCCTCCATGATGCGGTTCTCGAAATAGGTGGTGGTCCCCTCGTTCAGCCAGATGTCGGCCCAGGTGGCGTTGGTCACCAGGTTGCCGGACCAGGAGTGGGCCAGCTCATGCGCGACCAGCGAGACCAGCGACTTGTCGCCGGCGACGACCGTCGGCGTGGCGAAGGTCAGGCGCGGGTTCTCCATCCCGCCGAACGGGAAGGACGGCGGCAGGATCAGCAGGTCGTAGCGGCCCCAGCGATAGGGGCCGTACAGGGCCTCGGCCGCATCGACCAGCTGACCCATCTCGGAGAACTCGGCCTTGGCGGCGTCCAGGCGGCTGGGCTCGGTCCAGACCCCGACACGGGTTCCTTCCGACGCAAAGGCCAGATCGCCGACCGCCAGCGCGATCAGATAGGGCGGGACCGGATTGGTCATGCGGAAGCGGTAGCTGTGGCGACCGTCGCCGGCCGCCTCTCCGTCGGGGGTCAGCATCTCGGCCGACATGACGGCCTTCAATTCGTCCGGCACGGTGATCTTGGCCGAATAGGTCTGGCGGATGCCAGGGCTGTCCTGGGTCGGGACCCAGGTGCGGGTCAGGATGGCCTGGCCCTGGCTGAACAGGAAGGGAAGCTTGCCGCCGGCGGTCTGGGCCGGGGTCAGCCATTGCAGGGCGGCGGCGTCGGGCCGGGTCGAATAGGTCACGACGATCTTCTGGACCACACCGTCCTCGAAGGCCGGGACGGTGACGGTCAGCGACTGCCCCTTGATCGGATCTTCGGCCCCGAGGGCGAACGGCAGGGCGTTGCCGTCGGGATCGGTGACGGACCGGATCTCCAGGTTCTTGACGTCGAGGATGATCTGGGTCGCGCCGGTCTGGCCCGTGACGTCCAGGGTCGCGGTGCCCGACAGGGTCTTGGTGGTGAAGTCGGCGATCAGGTCCAGATCGACGTGCTTGACCCGCGCGATCGCCGGCTGGGCGTAGGAGTGGATGTCCGCCTCATAGTTGACCGGGGCGGTGGCCGAGGCCGGCAAAGGCGGCATGTCGGACTTCACGTCGGATTGCCCGCAGGCCCCCAAGGCGGTGAGGAGAGCGAGGGTCGAGGCCATGACGGCGAGGCGGGCGCGGGACATTGAGGCGAACTCCGAAACGTTTCCGCGCGGAGGGAGCCCTGAAAGCGTGGCGAGATCAAGGGGCGCATCGCCTGACCCCTCCAGATCACTCGGCAGGGACTGGGGTGGGGTTCCGGGCCACGAAAAGACGGCCCTTCTCGGCCAGCAGAACGAACCCGAGCGAGGCCAGACCGCAGCAGGTGATGCCGACCGTCATGGGCACGACCGTGCCGTCGAACTGCTGGCCGATGACGAAGCCGGTCAGGGAACCGACAATGGTCGAGATGAACCCTTGGGCGGAAGACGCCGTCCCCGCGATATGGCCCATCGGCTCCATCGCCATCGATCCGAAATTGCCCGCCAGCAGGCCGAAGCAGAACATCGTCAGCCCCTGCAGGATGGCGAAGGTCCAGATGGTCTCTTGGCCGATCAGGGTCACAAGCAGGTGGATGGCCCCGAAGGTGATGAAGCCCAGCAGGGCCGAATGGCCGAGCAGACGCGAACCCAGCTTCTCGACCAGCTTGGCGTTGACGATGGCGGCCAGAGCGATGCCGCCGGCGATCAGGGCGAAGACGGTGGTGAACAGTCCGGGCGCATGGAAGACGTCGAAGAAGATCTGCTGCGACGAGTTGATGAAGGCGAACAGGGCGCCCGTGATGGCGGTCATGGCCAGGGTGTAGCCGATCGACTGGCGGTTGGTGACGGCCTCCCGGAAGGCCAATGCGATGCGCCTGGCCTCGATCGGCAGGCGGTCTTCCGGCTTCAGCGTCTCTGGCAGGCGTAAGCCCGCCCAGATCATCAGGGCGATACCGGCGAAGGCCAGAACGCCGAAAATGCCCTCCCAAGGCGCGACCAGCAGGATGGCCTGGCCTAGCGACGGCGCGATGACCGGCACCCCGAGGAAAACGAGGAAGCTGAGGCTCATCACCCGCGCCATGGTCCGGCCGGAATAGCGATCGCGCACGATCGACACCGCCAGCACCCGCGTCGCCGCCGATCCCAGCCCCTGACCGATCCGCGCCACGATCAGGGTCTCGAACGTCGGGGCCAGCATGGCCACCACGGTGAACAGCACATAGAGGCCGACGCCCAGCATCAGTATGGGCTTCCTGCCATACCGATCCGCCAGAGGCCCGTAGACGATCTGCATCGCCCCAAAGCCCAGCAGATAGGCGGTGATCACCCACTGTCGGCTATTGGCCTCCGCCACGCCCAGCGCCTCGCCGATCGCGGGAAGAGCCGGCAGCATGGAGTCGATCGCCAAGGCATTCAGCGCCATCATCAGGGCGATCATGCAGACGAATTCAGGAAATCCCGGCCCCTTGGTCGGTTGTGTCGGGGTGTCGGTCATGCCCGTTCAGATGCGCGCCGACCTCGCGGGCCGCAACCCGCTCTACGATAACTTTTCGCAACTGCGAGATCGGCCAAGCGCGAAGTGGGCGCTTAGGGCGTGAACTGGATGGTGCGGGCAAAACGCACGTCTGCGTCGCCGGGTTCGACAGGCGAGCTTTGAATCAGCGCGACGGCCGCAGCCCCGAACCCCAATCCGGGATGGGTTTCCGCCAAGACCTCGCAATCGCTGACGCGACCGTCGGCGTGAGCGACGCATTCGACCGTGACCGCGACGCTGGACAGCATCGGCGTGGTCATCGGCGGGGGCGCCGGCGGCTCGAAACGAACCGGCGTGACGCGCGCGGCGGGGTCGGAGATTAGGGCGAGGGCGAAAGCGAGGGCGATCATGAGACTGGCCTTTTGGACTGCTGCATCAATGATCGGCGAACGTCTCCGTTCCGCGCCGCTGTGGCGACTTTGGTCGGAGCGGCCTATCCGGGTAAGGATTCGTCAAGGTGTTGCAGGGAGACGACAGGGTTGATGGCCAAGACCCCCTCCACGGCTCGCAAGAGCGCGGCGAAAACGGGCGCAGCCAAAAAGACGCTGTCCGCCGCCAATCTGGAGACCCTAGGCGGCGAACGCCTCGCCGTTCTGCTGATGGAGATGGCCGGCGAGGATCAGGGCTGGAAACGTCGATTGCGCATGGAGCTGGCGGCCGAGGTCGGCGCCGGCGACCTGGCGCTGGAAATCGACAAACGGCTGACCACGCTCGCCGGCAGTCGGACACGGGTGTCGTGGCGAAAGCGCCCAGAGCTGCTTGCCGACCTTCAGGCGCTCCGTCGCATGATCGTCAGCCGACTGGCGGTGATGGACGCCCGATTGGGCCTCGACCGCCTGGTCGCGTGGTTCGATCTCTATCCTGGCCTGTCGCTGCGCGTGAAGGATCCCAAGGGTGAACTGGCCCTGATGTTCGACGAGGCGTCGGGCGATCTGGCGATGGCGGCCTCGGCGGCCGGGCCGGATGTCGCGGCGCCCGTCCTTCTGGAGGCCCTGAGCACCCGGTTGTCGGAATGGGGGGCCTGGGTCGGGCGCGGGGCCCACGCCATGGACCGGCCCCTGGCGGCGAGGGTCCTAACGGGCCTGACCGAGGGCAGGCCGCGCCCGACAGGCCGTTTGGCCTTGGTTGTGCGCAAGCTGGCCGACCGGGCTGGTGACCTGGACGCCTGGATCGCCTCCCTTCCAGACGAGGATCGGCTAAAGCCGGAGGTCGGCGCCGAGATCGCGCGCAGGCTTGCCGAAGCGGAGCGCCCCCTCGAGGCGCGCGCCGCGCTGAAGGCATCGCGGCCCCGACTCGTCGAGGCGTCCCGTTGGGGCCGGCGCGAGCCCGAGCCGCCTCCCCCGCCGCCCGAAGCCTGGCTCTCGGCCGAGATCGCGGTCCTGGAAGCCGAGGGCGATCCCGTCGGCGCCAGCGAGGCGCGCTGGATTCTGTTCGAGCGCACTCTGGCCGAAGCGCCTCTGCGGGCCGAGATCGCGAAGCTGGCCGACTTCGAGGACGTCGTCGCCCTGGACCGCGCGTTCGCCCACGCGGCGGTCTTCCCCGACGCCACAAAGGGGCTGGCCTTCCTGATGGCCTGGCCCGCCCACCGAGAGGCCGCCGAAATGATCGCCCTGCGGGGCGGCGAGGTGCGGGGTTCTGCTGACGACGTTCCGCTTTGGGCCGCTCGGCTCGAGGGGCGTTACCCGGCTGCGGCCCTGAGTTTGATACGGTCGCGGGCGCTTACGGTGGCGCGGCTGGCTGGCGGCGTCGACGCGGAGGTGGAAGCACTGATCGGCGAAGCGGCCGCTTTGGACGCAACGCTGCCGGACCAGACCCATGCCGACTTTCTGGCCAGGCTGGAAGACGTCGTCCGGCCGCCAAAGCGCGGCTGGCGTTGACGTTCACAGAAACTGACAACGCCAGCGCCACGGCGCCCAGACGGGCAAGCCGCATCTATCCGATCGTGCGCGACAAGGTTATGGACGACGCACGTGCACCAGGACGGCGCCAAGGCCATCAAGGCCTTTCGTCGGGCTCGCTCACGGCTATTTCGATCACACCAACAGGCGTTTGATGCATGCCCCTTGTCGTCAGTCACGTCGCGTCGAAAACCTCGAGCGTGGCCGAGAACCATCGGCTGTATTGCGAGGCGCTAGGCTATGACCGGGTCACCTTCTCTGAACCCCGAGCCATGCCTGAGATCCTGGGGGGATTCAGTCGCTACGCGGTGATCCTGCATCATCTCAGGTTTGTCCAAGAGGGCGATTGGCTCCTCTATCTGGACGACAACACGGCGATCCATAGACCGATGTCGATCGAGACGCTTCTCGGCGCGAACGACCGGGTTCTGGTCGCCTTGCCGGGGACCAATCCACCGGAAGCGGCGACTGGTATGATGGTCTGGCGAAATACAGCGGAGAATAGAGCTGTTCTTCTCAGGCTGGATATGGCCAAGGGTCGCGAGTTCGCTCACGTCGATCAGAATGAGCTTTCGATACTCGAACAATGCGGACTTTTGCCGGTGCATCAGCGCTGCGGCGACCAGATCATTGCGACCCGAAGTCGCGTGAATAACTGGGACAAGCTCGGCGCGTTCGCGATCAGCTTTGGGAAGATGACGGAGGAACGGCATACTCACCGCTACACCGAGTATGGGGCCTACAAGACCTTTATGATCCCGCGCATGAACAGCGCCTTCGCCACGTCCGGCGAACTCTTTCCGACACCCATTCCTATGGACGCGCAGACGGAACTATTTTCCGCATTCAACGTCAGTGGCCGGATCGCTTTGGTCACCTTGTACAACCCGGAAATCCGGGCGTATGGCGAGATTTGCGAGCATAACGTCAAGCGCTACTGCGAACGTCACGGTCATGCGCATTACAGTTACCGCAAAAACCCTTCGGACACGCCGGACGGCGTATCTGGAACCTGGTTGAAACCAACCCTGCTTCTGAAGCACATCGAGGACCACGAATGGGTGATCTGGATCGATGCGGACATGCTGTTCATCGACCAATCACAGACGTTGACGGAAAGGCTTGAAGGGCGTGAAATCCTCGTCGCGAGAGACATCGGCGGCTGGTCGTTCAACGCTGGATTCCTTGCTTTCAGAAATAGCTCGAGAAATATCGATATCCTCAAGGATATAAACCGCATGATCGACGCGGTGCTCGACAAAAGTTCAGTTTACGTCAACCAGGGCGATCAGTTCGTCCTAAACAAATACTTTGAGGACAACGGGCTGGTGACGCCCGACAACGTCTGTGACTATTTCACGGTCAATACGCACTATTGCTTCGCGTCCGAAGACTCATTTTTGGTGCACTTCATGGGACTCGCAGAACCGATGCGAAGTCACATGATGGCTGAGTACGAGCAGCGTTCGCTCGGTCAAGGGCGATAGTCGCCAACGGCCGCCGAGCCTGATTAGCGAATAAACATCTCGCCCGAATAGTCTGTACCCGTCGGGCTCGGTGCGGCCGGCTCGACCGACGCGTCGCAGAGCTCAAGCAGGCGGTCGTCTCGACCCTGCAGATAGACCCGAGCAGGTCTCTGATCGTAGTGGAGGATGCCAAAGCTGACCCAACCCGTGTAGACGCCCGTATTCGTCTTCGTATTCAGCTCGCCGCAAAACATGATGGAATTGCCGTGCGTGTTTCTGAAGTTGGTCGAGGCATAATCCTCGAGCCGGGCCGCCAGACCGGTTCGCGCCTGTTGAAAATCCTCTGGGGTCGGAGGCGAGGCCTGCTCCGGCGTGGCTGCAGCGGCCGCCTGGATCGCCAATGCGAGGCTAGCGACAAGGGTGACATTCATACTCGACCTATTTTGCTCAGTCAGGTCGGCCATCGGCCAACCCTCTCATACTGTTGAGAGTCCTTAGCCGCATAGACGAGCTGAAACCATCGGTCGATATCCACCGGTCTGTGATTCAGCGTGATCGAGATTTGGTGCCCCGGGCCGGGGTCGAACCGGCACTCCTTTCGGAACCGGATTTTGAGTCCGGCGCGTCTACCAGTTCCACCACCGGGGCTACGCAAGCGCAGTCTTTAGTCGGCTGGCGCGCGTCGCGCTACTTGGGTCCAGGATTTTTTACGCCCCCCTTGCGTTCCATCGTGGTGTAACGCATTTGCGCGGGCATGACCGCATTGCCCGATCTCGCCGTCGTCTATGAGCATCCCGAGTGGTTCGAGCCCTTGTTCGCGGCGCTGGACCGGCATGGGGTCAGCCATGTGAAGGTTCCGCTAGGCGGCAGCACCTTCGATCCGGCCGGGTCGCCGGCGCCGGCGACCGTGGTGTTCAGCCGCGTGGCGATGTCGTCCTTCCTGCGCGACCCCGAACATCCGATCTTCTACGCCCAGAGCCTGTTCGAGCACTGGCAGGGATTGGGCACGCGCGTGGTCAACGCCTCGGCCCTGAACATCGACACCTCCAAGGCGCGGCAGATGTCGCTGATCGCCCGTCTGGGTCTGAAGGGGCCGGCGACGCGGGTCGCGCATCGTCAGGCGGACATTCCGGCGGCGGCGGAGGGGCTGCGGTTCCCGGTTCTGGTCAAGGCCGACATCGGAGGTGCTGGCGCTGGCATCACCCGCTATGAGACGCCCGAAAAGCTTGCCGAGGCGGCCGGCGAAAAATGGTGCCCGGTCGGGGTCAACGGCATCTCGCTGATTCAGGAGTACGCCCCGCGGCGCGACGGCAAGATCACCCGGGTCGAGACCCTGGACGGCAAATATCTCTACGCCATCGACATCGAGAGCCCCGGCGACGCCTTCGATCTCTGTCCCGCCGACGCCTGTCTGGAGCGACCTGGCGCCCCGACCCTGACCATGACCAGGACGACCCCGCCGCCCGAGTTGATCGCGGCGGTCGAACGGCTTGCCGTCGCGGGCGAACTGGAGGTTGGGGGCGTCGAATATCTGATCGACGACCGCGACGGGTCGGCCCTGTTCTATGACATCAACGGGCTGTCGAATTTCGTGGCCAGGCCGGTCGAGGTCCTCGGCTTCGACCCGCACGACAATCTGGTCGAATGGCTCAAGGGCATCGTGGCCGAAGAAAAGGCGAAGCGCGCCAAGGGAACCGAAGCATGAGGTATGGATACTGGGCCCCCGTCTTCGGCGGCTGGCTACGCAACGTCGCGGACGAGCGTGAAGCCTCGTGGGAAAACGCGTCACGGTTGGTCAAGCGGTCCGAGGCCCTAGGCTATGACCTGACCCTGATCGCCGAGCTGAACCTGAACGACATCAAGGGCATCGAGGCGCCGGCGCTGGACGCCTGGTCGACGGCGGCTGCGCTCGCGGCTGTCACCGAGACGATCGAGCTGATGGTGGCGGTGCGGCCGAACTTCCACCAACCGGCCCTGTTCGCCAAGACGGCCGCCAACATCGACCGTATCTCGAAGGGTCGCCTGGCGCTGAACGTCGTCTCGTCCTGGTGGGCCAAGGAAGCGGAGAGCTATGGCCTGCAGTTCGACCAGCATGACGATCGCTATGGCCGCACGGCTGAATGGCTGACCGTCCTGTCGCGTCTGTGGACCGAAAAGCGGGTCGATTTCGAGGGCAGATACTACACGCTGAAGGACGCCATCGTGGAGCCGAAACCGACCGCGACGCCGGAGCGGCCGCGCCCGGTGATCTATGCCGGCGGCGAATCCGAAGCGGCTAAGACCCTGATCGCCAGACACTGCGACGCCTATGTCATGCATGGCGACGAGCCCGAGCATATCGCCGCCAAGATCGCAGACATGCGCGAACGGCGCGAGGCGTTCGGCCTGCCGCCGATGTCGTACGGCATGGCCGGCTACGCGATCGTGCGCGACTCGCAAGCCGAGGCGGACCGCGAGCTGGAACGGATCACGACCATCCCCGGCCTCGCCGACGGAACACCGCCGGCCGGCTTCGCCAACTTCGACCAGTGGCTATCGGGAACCGAGCTGGAGCGCGAGCTGAAGATCCGCGAATACAGCGTCTCCAACCGAGGCCTTCGCCCCGGTTTCGTCGGCACGCCGGAGACCGTCCGCGAACGCATCGAAGCCTTCGAGCACGCGGGTCTGGACCTGGTCCTGCTGCAGATGTCGCCGCAGGAAGAAGAGATGGAGCGGTTCTCGGCTCAGGTGATGCGGCCGAACTAGCTAGTTCGGCCGTTCCGGCGCTCGTGTCGCGCGTGTCGACCGGAGGGCTGCATCGCCCACGCTTTCCATGCTGTAGCTGGAGCGAAATTGAACGATGCGCGGCGGGATTGGCTGTCCGGGCGCGGCGCTGTTCTCCACGCGAGCGCGGCGCGTGGCGTCGAGCGTCGCCTCACCGAAGCCTCCGTCGCGGGGATGTTCGGTTTCCACCTCGCAAGCCGTCAAGTTTCCGTCAGGCTCAGACAGGCAGGTCACGACTGCGAAACCGCGCTCATACACCCTGCGCCCGGAGGGATATTGCGGTCGTGGTTGTTGAGCCCAAACAAACCCCACAGGCAGGCCGGACTCACCGAGATCGGCCGCCGCAGCCTCCCGTGGATCTTCTATTGGTTTGCCGCAGGCGGCGAGGGTCCTGTCGATCACTGCATGCGAGGTCGGCAGGTCGAGGGCATAGCGAAGATTGCGGCCGTTCTCTCCGCCACCTGGAACAATCACATCCAATCGGCCGCCCTGGCGCAGCTGTCGCGCGAACCCTGCAGGTCGTTCACTGACGCCGACTGAGGGATCGACGCCGACGTTCCAGTAGGTTGGGCTCGGGGTCTCATCATCGGCGAACTTCAACATCAATTCCCGGCGATCCACACCGGTAATAGGTGGAAGACCCGTCATCACGGCGTCCAGTCCGCCATCCTGACAACGGACGATGATGCTGACCGTCTCGGTGAACTGCACCGATGCCATCGTCACGCGATTATCGGGTTGGACAAAGCTATCCCAGTCATCGGTCGCATCCTGGGCCAGGGCGGCGCTGGCGCTGGCCAGGGCGACGAGGGTGGTGAAGGCCTTCAGACGCATATGCATAACTCGACTGGGAGGCAGGCCTCAGGCGGCGGCCTCGACGTGGCTGTCGGTTCCTCCGGCCAGCACACGGCGGGCGCGAAGGAACATTTCCACACGTTGGACCACGATCATGCCGACGACAAACATCAAGAAGGCGTCGACGATGGCCAGGGCGTTCAGCCCCCAGGCGGCGGCGTGCGGCTCCAGCACCGAGCGCAGGGCGCTGCGGCCCAGGAATAGGCCGATGATTAGGATGATGCCGAGAGGCGAGGCCTGGGCCTTCAGCGTGCCGTCGGCGTGCTTCTCGATCGTCGTCATCTTGCCGCGCCACCACCCTGCCGCGCAGCCCAGAAGGAAGCCGATCGCCAGGATCACCCAGGACAAAACATCGAACGGCGTGTGATCCGCGCCGGGCTGCATGCTGGTTCCCCACAGCGCGAAGCCCATCAGGGGCACGATGATTGCGGGTGTGACCCACATCCATCGCGGCCTCAGGGTCCGGGGCGCGCGGTTCCTGAGCAGGATCAGCGGAAGCATGACCAGAAGGACGATGAGCGGTGCGTACTATTGCGGCGTCATGGCCGAAGTCTCCCCCTGCGGCGGCTTGCCGCAGGGCGCACACTAGGACGGGCGCGGTCCCGCTGAAAAGGGGCTCAGAGCGGCTGAACGACCTGTTCGATGGCGCCGAAGATGGAGTGGCGCTTGTCGTCGAGCATCTCGATGCGGACGGTGTCGCCGTGCTTCAGGAACGGCGTGACGGCCGCGCCGCCAGTGATCATCTCGACAGTGCGGACCTCGGCGATGCAGGAATAACCCAGCCCGCCGTCCGCCACCGGTTTGCCGGGACCGCCGTCCGCACCCTTGTTGGACACGGTGCCGGAGCCGATGATCGTGCCGGCGACCAGCGACCGGGTCTTGGCCAGGTGGGCGATCAGGACGCCGAAGTCGAAGGTCATGTCGACGCCCGCATCGGCAGCGCCGAAGTCCGCGCCGTTCAGCTGGACCGACAGGGCGCCCGACAACTTGCCGTCCTTCCAGCGATCGCCCAGCGCGTCCGGCGTCACGAAGACGGGCGACAGGGCCGATGCGGGCTTGGACTGGACGAAGCCGAACCCCTTGGCCAGTTCGCCGGGGATCAGGTTCCTGAGGGACACGTCGTTGACCAGGCCGACCAGCAGAATGTGGTCGCGCGCCTGTTCCGGCGTCACGCCCTGCGGCACGTCGCCGGTGACGACGACGACCTCGGCTTCCAGATCGCAGCCCCAGCTTTCGTCGGCGAGCGGGATCGGATCGCGGGCGCCCATGAACTGGTCGCTGCCGCCCTGATACATCAGGGGATCGGTCCAGAAGCTTTCTGGCATCTCGGCGCCGCGCGCCTTACGCACCAGTTCGACGTGGTTCACATAGGCCGAGCCGTCGGCCCACTGATAGGCGCGCGGCAGGGGGGCGGCGGCGTCGCGTTCATGGAAGCGACCGCGCGGCACGGCCTCGTGATCCAGGCTGGTCGCGAGGGCCTGCAACAACGGCTCGCAGCGGTCCCAGTCGTCCAGCGCGGCCTGCAAGGTCGGGGCGATCAAAAAGGCGTCGGTGAACCAGGCCAGGTCCGAGGACACGACCACGAGGCGGCCGTCGCGGCCATGCTTGAGAGAGGCGAGTTTCATGCCGCAGGCTTAGAGGGTTTCCCCCGCGCGGGGAACCGCCCCTGCCGACCTTGCGGTTCGATCAGACGCGACGACCCGACAGTTCGGCATGGGCGGCCTCGATCTCGGCGATGCGCGCCTCCTTCAGTCGCCAGTGATCGTTCAGGGCGGAAATGGCCTTGCGGATGGCGTCGCGGCGTTCGGCTTCGGTCTGAGCGGGCTTGGGCGGCTTGGGTGAATGCGGAGGCGGATTGGGACGCGGCGGGTTGTGGATCACGACCTTGTCGGCGCGTTCGATGTGGACGCCGGACGCGGCGGGTTGTGACGCCTCATCGTGATGATCGTCGCCCTCATGCGGGGTCGAGGCGTGGCCATGACCCTCATGCTCGTCGTGGTCGCCCGCGTGGTCGTCGGGCGTGCCGTGACCCAAGGCGTCGTTCAGATCCTTAAGCGCGGCCAGCCCCCCGGCCAGCGCCAGCGTCTTGCCGAGTTGGTCCTGAACCGTGCGGCGAAGAGCCTCGGCACGGTCGGCCAGAACTTCGGAATGGGCGGTCATTGCGGTGCGGATGGCGCCGTCGACCTTTTTCCAGATCGCCTGGGCCGCGCTGTCGGCGGTCTTGCCTGGACGACGTCCGATCCACCAGCCCAGCGCGCCCGCCGCCAGCAGCAGGATCAGCAGCCCCGCGATCAGCAGCGGCGGCAATCCGAGCATCAGTCCGTCAGACGACGGCGCGTAGACGGCCTCGGCCGGCGCGAAATCCTGTGAATACATCGTCGCCCCGCGTCCCTGTCGAGCAGCGATCATGGCCCACAGAACCGCGTCACGCCAAGCGAAAGGTTAATGAAGCTTCGGCCTAGCCGGGCGCGTGCAGAAGGGCGCGCGCCTCGACGCCCTCGCGGGCGGCGGCGTCTCGCACCTCGACCTCGACGACGATGGCGCCGGCCGGGTCATGCGCCCACAGATAGCGGCGCTCGACCTCGACCGTGCGGCCGGACGGCGCGAAGCCTTCGAAGCTGTCGCCCCACGGCGTGATCCGCTTCAGCTCGGGCCAGGTCAGGGAGCAGGCGGAGTTGAGCTCCTCCTGGGCCATGACGGTCAGTTCGTCGGGCGGGACGGCGCTCATGGACGCGGCTCGTCGCCATAGATGCCGACCCAGGCGGGCTGATCCGGGCGGATCATGCCGCGATACATGCCGGAGGTCGTCATGGCGAAGGCAGGCGCTCCTTCGGAATCCATGACGATCACGCCGCCCGAGCCACCCAGCGACAGAGCATCATCGACCTCGGCCTGCGCCGCTGTCTGGCCTGACGCGCCGGCGGCGATGCGGGCGCAGATGTCACGGGCCACCGAGGCCCGAATGTAAAACTCTCCGTCGCCGGTCGCCGACACAGCACAGCCTTCGCGGTTGGAGGCATAGGTGCCGGCCCCGATCACCGGCACGTCGCCGACCCGGCCCCAGCGTTTGCCGGTCGTGCCGCCGGTGGACGTCCCGGCCGCCAGATGGCCCTGGCTGTCCAGAGCGACCGCGCCGACGGTGCCGAACTTCCGCTCGTTCAGAGGCGGATTGCCGGGATCGTTCGCGGCCATACCTGCAGCGGGCGCGGGCGGAGCGCCGGCCGGACGCTCCGGGATCGGCAGGCCTTGGGCGTTCAGGAAGGTCGTCAGGCCCTGCCAGCGACGCTCGGTGAAGAAGAAGGACGGATCGACCTGCTCCAGCCCCTGGGCGGAGGCGAAGGCGTCGGCGCCCGAGCCGATCAGCATCACGTGGGGGCTCTGTTCCATCACCGCGCGGGCGGCGGCGATGGGGTGGCGTGTGGTCGTCAGGCCGGCGACGGCCCCGGCCGTCAGGTCCGATCCATTCATCACGGCGGCGTCGAGCTCGTTGCGACCGGCGGCGGTGAAGACCGCGCCACGGCCGGCGTTGAACAGGGGATCGTCCTCCATCTGCTGGATCGCAGCCTGGACGGCGTCCAGCGCCTCGCCGCCGTTTTCCAGCACCGCCTTGCCGGCCTCCAGCGCCCGGGTCAGGGCCGCGCGATAGGCGGCGTCCTGCTGTGGCGACAGATTGGCCCGTTCGATGACGCCCGCGCCGCCGTGGATGGCGAAGGACCAGGCGGGGCGGTCCTGCGCCGCAGCGGGCGCTGCGAGTGTGAGGGCGGCGAGCAGGGCGGCGACGAGTTTCATGAGGAGCACCGTATCAACCTGTCTCCTCCCTGTCGCCCTAGGCGACGGGGAGGTGGCTCGGAGGCGCAGCCGGAGAGACGGAGGGGTTCTTTCCTGCGTGCACGAAGAACCCCTCCGTCAGCTCGCAAGGGCTCGCCGCCACCTCCCCATTCGCCAAGCGGCGAACAGGAGGAGACCTCGATCCTACGGCTCGCGCTTGTGGTGCGACCATTTCCACAGTCGGTAGCCGATGATCGGGGCGAAGCCGCCGATCAGGGCGCCCGCCAGCACCGGCCAGAATCCCAAAGCCAGCCACTGACCGATCAGCCCCCCGACCACGGCCGCCACGATGGGACCGAGGAAGGGGAGCCAATGGGGTGGGCGCATCCTAATGGGCGTCGACCTTGATGACGCCGCGACGGATCTGGTCCAGCTCGATGGAGTCGAACAGGGCCTGGAAATTGCCCTCGCCGAACGCCTGGTTGCCCTTGCGCTGGATGATCTCGAAGAAGATCGGGCCGAAGGTGTCCTGGGTGAAGATCTGCAGCAGCAGGCCGTCCTCGTCCGAGCCGTCGATCAGGATGCGGTTCTTGCGCATCCGGGCCGTGTCCTCGCCGTGGCCGGGCAGGCGTTTGTCGATCAGTTCGAAATAGGTCTCGATCGTATCCTGGAAGGGCACGCCCCGAGCCTTCAGCGTCTCGACGGTTTCGAAGATGTTGTCGGTGGCCAGGGCGATATGCTGGATGCCCTCGCCGTTGTAGCGCCGCAGGAACTCTTCGATCTGGGAGTTCTCGTCCTGGCTTTCGTTCAGGGGGATGCGGATGGCGCGGTCGGGGGCGATCATCGCCTGGCTGAACAGCCCCGTCGCCTTGCCCTTGATATCGAAATACTTCTGCTCCTCGAAGGCGAAGACGTCGCCATAGAAGCCGGACCAGGTCCGCATCTGGCCGCGCCGAACATTGTGGGTCAGGTGATCCAGCATGTGCAGGCCGACGGTGTTGGCCTTCTCGGCCTCCTGCCAGCCGGGGATTTCGTCCCAGCTCGCATAGAGCGAGCCGGCCTGGCCATAGGCGTCGATGAGATACAGCAGCGAACCGCCGATGCCGCGCAGCACATAGGCGCCGTCGCCCAGCGCGCCGCCGTCGTGCATCTCCGCCGAATGCGCTCCGCGCGCGATGGCGCTGTCATAGGCCGCCTTGGCGTTCGAGACGCGGAAGGCCATGCCGTTGGCCGACGGGCCATGGTCCTTGGCGAACTCGCCGGCGTGGCCCTTGGGATCGGTGTGGACCAGGAACGAGATGTCGCCCTGCTTCATGCGGACGACGCTGTTGGCGGGGTTCTTGTGGGTCTGAACGAAGCCCAGAACCTCCAGCTGTTTGACCATGGATGCGGGGTCGGGGCCGGTGAACTCGACGAACTCGAAGCCGTCGACGCCCAGCGGGTTCTCGCTGGCGGCGATGGTGGCGTCGGGCGTGGGAATGGTCAGGTCGTCCATGTGCGTCTCCTGAGAGTTTCGGGACCCGTCCGGCGGGTCGATTGGCGCGGAACCTAGTGGGCGGGGCGCGACAAGCCAAGGCGAACCCACACGGACGTGATGCTCAGGCGCCGCCGGGGATCAGGCGCGCCGCCCACCCGGCCCCGAACATCAGCCCCGTTGCGACGACGCCGAGCGCGCTCAGCCAGGCCGTCGCCACCACCGCCCCGCCGATCACGAACAGGCCGTCGCGCTGGATCAACCCGACCGACAGCAGGGCCAGGGCGATTGAAGGGATGGTGTTGGTGAAGGGCAGGACGATGGTCAGGGTGGCCAGGATCATGAACACGGCAGCCATCTTCTCGCCCGCACCGCTGGCGAAGGCGGTCAGGCGCGGACGCGACAACCGGTCGACCCAGCCCAGACGCGTCTCGGCGAAATCAGCCATGGCCTTCAGCCAGGCCCCCTTGGCCCGCAGGTTCAGCACCCATCGCGGCAACCAGGGCTCCTCTCGTCCCGCCAGAAGCTGGGCGGCGATCAGGATGATGATGAGGCCGACGACCTGGGGCACGCCGTAGAGGCCCGGCACGAGGCAGGGGATCGACAGCAGCAGGATCAGCAGGCCGTAGGCGCGCTCGTCCAACCGGTCACGGATCTGATGCAGGGTCAGGCCCTCGTCGCCGGCGTCGTCGGCGAGGCGGCGCAGCAGCCGGACCAGATCGTGGCTGACGTCGTCCTGATGGCGTGAGCTGGATGGCATTCCGCGCTCCTGAACGAGGTGTCGGTGCAGGCCGAGGTGACGGAACGCCGCACGCCTGCTAACGCCGCCCGATGCTGCGCAAACTCTACGACTGGGTCTTCGAACAGGCGCGAAAGCCCTACGCCGAGAAGACCATGGCGGTCGTCTCCTTCGCCGAGGCGTCGTTCTTTCCCATTCCGCCCGACGTCATGCTGGCGCCGATGATCCTGTCGCGACCGGACCGGGCCTATCGCTATGCCGCGATCTGTTCGCTGGCGTCCCTGCTGGGCGGTCTGCTGGGCTACGCGATCGGTATATTCCTCGAACCGGTGGCGATCCGGCTGCTCGAGATCTTCGGCCACGGCATGGAGATGAGCGTCTATCAGTCGTGGTTCGGCGCCAACGGGTTCTGGATCATCCTGGCCAAGGGGCTGACGCCGATCCCGTTCAAGCTGGTGACCATCGCCGCCGGCATGGGCCACTTCCATCTCGGCCTGTTCGTGCTGGCCGTTGCCATCACCCGCTCGGGCCGGTTCTTTCTGGAGGCCTGGATCCTGAAGACCTGGGGCCCGAAGATGCTGGAGATTGTCGAGAAGCGGCTGGCCTTGTCGTTCGTCATTGCGCTCGTCGTCCTGATCGGCGGATTTTTCGCGCTGAAGCTTCTTTAGAGGCTCGCATCGACGGACGGTCGCGGTCCGGCTAAGAACGTCGGCATGAGCGCCTATCGCCTGCTGACCCGATGGTGGACCGCCTTCGCCCTGGCGATCTCGCTGGCCATGCTCGGCGCGGCCCATGCGTTCGAGCGGTTCGCCGGCCTCGCGCCCTGCAATCTGTGCCTGAAGCAGCGCGAAGTGTTCTGGGGCGCGGTGGCGATCTCGCTGGTCGCGACGCTGTGGACCCTCATCAGCCAGGCGCGTCGGGGCACGCCCCGCATCGCCGCCTTCCTGTTGTTCGCCGTCTTCGCGACGGGAGCAATCACCGCCGGCTTCCATGCCGGCGGCGAGCTGAAGTGGTGGTCCCTGCCGGCGCTGTGCTCGGCCGGGGGCGATCTCGCCGATCTGGAAAGCCTGACGTCGCTGGCGCTGGGCGTCGGCCCGAGCCAGCGGGTCGTCATGTGCGACGCGGTGACGTGGAGCTTCCTGGGTCTGAGCATGGCAGGGTGGAACGCCCTGATCTCGGCCGCATTGGCCGTGTTCAGCCTGCTCGCCGCCAAGAGACCCAAGGATGCCAGAGCCCCTCGAAACTGATCCATCAGCGCGTCGTCGCATTCCCCTGGCCCGTCCGGGTCGCGGCGCCATGCGCGCGCGTCTGGCCGAAATCCTGCGCGTCGACCACGCCGGCGAATACGGTGCGGTGAAGATCTACGAGGCCCAGCGCGCGGTCTTCGCCGCCGCCGGCGGCCGTGACGCCATCGCCGCCGACATGGCGCAGATGAAGGCGGGTGAGGAGGTTCACAAGGCCCGCTTCGACGCCCTGCTGAACGAACACCGCGTGCGCCCGACCGCCCTGCTCCCGCTCTGGTCGATCGCCGCGACGGGCCTGGGGACCGTGACCGCCCTGATGGGCGAGAAGGCCGCCCACGCCTGCACCGAGGCGGTCGAGAGCGTCATCGAGGAACACTACGCCGACCAGATCGCAGAACTGCGCGATCGCGAGCCCGCGCTGGCGGCCGAGCTGACACAGTTCCGCGACGAAGAGCTGGAACACCACGACCACGCCATCGAAAACGGCAGCCGCGAGGCCCCGGCCTACCGCCTGCTCAGCGCTGTCATCAAGGCGGGTTGCAAGGTCGCGATCAAGGTGTCCGAGCGGGTCTAACGCCTACAGGTTTACGATCTCGAACCCGTCTTCCGCCGCCAGTTGCTCGGCCAGCACCGCCCTGTGACACCCCGCGTGGTCGGCCTCGAAGCATAACATCGCCACGCGCTTCTCTCCGGCGAGGATTTTCAACTGCGCCAGCTGCAGCTGCGACGCCGGCTCGGCCAGATGATCGGCGAAGATGGCCCGCATCTCGCGGATGTAGCCCTTCTTGGCCGCATCGCGTCCGGCCTTGGGCGTACCCAGCGCGCGCAGATGCAGGTAGTCGATGCCCTCGGCCCTCAGGCTTTCGCCAAGGATGGTCTTGGAGAAGCCCGCCCGGCGCGAGGCCGCGACCGCGCGCACGTCGACAAGGGTCTCGACGCCAGCGGTCTTCAGGCGGGCGATGACGTCGCCCTGGGTCGCGCCTTCGTAGCCGATGGTGAACAGTTTCATGGTCCGGATATGGGTCGATCCGTCGCCGTCGCCAGCGCCGCCTTTCCGGCGTGACCGACTCCGGCTAAGGAACGGAGCATGAACACGCTGTCGATCATCCTGCTCGTCCTGACCGTCGCTCTGGCGCTCGGTTTCGTCTGGGCCATCCTCGGCTGGCAGAAGGCCAGCGGCGCCCTGGCGATGTCGGTCGAGAAGGCTGGACTGATCGAGGAGAGCCGCGAGACGATGGCCGACCTGCTGCGCGCCCAGGCCGCACAGTCGGCCCAGGTTATCGCCGACCAGATGGTCACCCGCGCCACCGAGACCTTTCAGGCCCAGGACCGCGTCGCCCGCGAGCGGATGGAGGCCCAGCTGAAGCCCGTGGCCGAGACCCTGGCCAAGTTCGAGACCCAGGTCGCGGCGTTGGAAAAGGCGCGCGCCGAAGAGACGGGCACGCTCAAGGAGCAGCTGGCGTCGCTGATGATCGCCTCGACCGCTGCGGGCGCAGAGACGCGCAAGCTGACCGAGGTGCTGCGGGGCAACACCGGCCGGCGCGGGCGCTGGGGCGAGCAGACCTGCCGCAATGTGCTCGAGGCCGCCGGCATGGCCGGCCGGTTCGACTTCACTGAACAGACCTCGGCCGCCGACGAGACCGGCAGCCAGCAACGGCCCGACTTCATCGTCCGGATGCCCGGCGGCGGCATGTTCGTGATCGACGCCAAGGTGCCGCTGGCCTTTCCCGACGTCAGCGACGGTGACGACGACGCCCAGGCCCGCGCCGTGGCCCTGCGCACCGCCGCCAGCATGAAGACCCACGTCCGTCAGCTATCGGCTAAAGCCTATCAGGACCAGTTCAAGCCCAGCCCGGATGTCGTGGTGATGTTCGTGCCGGGCGAGTCCTTTCTCGCCGCCGCCCTGGATCACGAACCGGACCTGTTGTCCCAGGCCATGGCCTCGCGAGTGCTGATCGCCACCCCGACCACCCTGTTCGCCCTGTGCAAGGCCGTGGCCTACGGCTGGCGGGCCGAGGAGCAGTCGCGCAACGCCGACGAGGTCGCCAAGCTGGGCAAGGAACTCTACAAACGGCTGTCGGTCATGGGTGGACACGTCTTCGGCGTCGGCCGGGCGCTGGAACAGGCCGTCGGCAAGTACAACCAGTTCGTCGGCTCGCTGGAGACCCAGGTCATGGTCTCGGCCCGCCGGTTCGAAGACCTCCAGGTCGATCACGAGGGCAAGGATCTGCCCGGCCTGACCGCCATCGACCAGGCGCCCCGCGCCATCAGCCGGCCAGAACTCCTTGCCCCCGACCCGCAGGTCGACGACAAGGTCGCTTGACAAGCATTCGGGCTGTTGTAAAACGACCTTGTCAATCAGACGAGGTCGCTTGTCATGCTCAAGAGTGTTCGCGTGTCCCGAAATCCTCTCGGTCGTTATGGCGCCGTCATGGGGATCTGCCTGCTCGCCGGGTTGGGAGGAGGCGTCATCGTCGCGATCGTCTCGGCTGTTTTCGGGGAGGGCAGTCTGGCGGGCGCCCTGATCGTCGCCGCTGCCGTCGCTGTCTCCATGACCGTCGGCATGTGGGTCACCCTGCGTTGGTGGCGCGGGCTCGATGAGGCGGCGCAGGAAGCTCACAAGTGGGCCTGGTGGTGGGGGGCGACGCTCGGCCTCGCCTGCTCGGCCATCGTCCTGTTCACCTGGACCTCAGTGTTCGAATCCACCCTGACGGCCGGACCCAAGGATCTGTTCCTGAGCGGCGCCCTCGTGGTCGTCCTGTGCCAGACCGCCGGCTATGGCCTCGCCTGGGCGGCCTGGTGGCTGAAGCGGCGGTGATCCGATGAACAATCGCCTCAAGGTGCTGCGCGCCGAACGCGACTGGAGCCAGGCCGATCTGGCGGCCGCCCTCGGCGTCTCGCGCCAGACCGTCAATGCGCTTGTAACGGGTCGCTACGACCCCTCCCTGCCGCTGGCCTTCAAGATCGCTCACGTCTTCGAACAGCCCATCGAATCCATCTTCTCCGATCAAGGAGTCTGATCATGACGTCCGTTTCTGACAAACGCCCCCTGTCGCTGGTGCAAAAGGGTGTGGCCGTGATCGGTCTGGCGCTCCTCGGCGGGGCGGCCGGTTATCTCGCGGTCGCGCTGACCGATCTGGAAAGCGCCGCGAACGGATGGGCCGACAGTCTGGCCGTCGCCATGGCCTATGCCCTGTTTACCATCGCCATCCTCTCGGCCGTCACCCTGGCCATGCGCCCCGCAGCGATCCCGAAGGGCTGCGGCATGCTGCAGATCGTCGTCTTCGCCCTGTCCGGCCTGATGTTCCTGGCCCCCATGTATCCGCCCGCCTTCGTGACGCCGGGGACGGTGTTCGGCGCCATCGTAGTCGTCTTCGCCCTGCAAACGGTCGCCAACGTGCTGCTGTGGCGGCGCGCCGACGAGATGCTGCGCCGGGTGATGGCCGAGACCAGCGCCATGGCCTTCTGGGCGCTCCAGACCGCCCTGTTCCTCTATGCCGCTGCCGAGCGGCTCGGCCTGGTCGAGAGCATCACCGCCTGGGGCATGACCGGCATCCTGATGGCCGTCTATCTGATCGCATCGATCGTCGCGGCCGCCCGGCGCGGCATCGCCTGACCCTTACGCCTTGTTTTCCACATGCTTGAAACGGACAGAACCCTGATGACCCTCGGCAACCGCCTGAAATCCACGACCGCCCGCTTCGGCCGCGCCGCCCTCGGGGCCGCCATGGGGATCGGCCTGACGGTCGCTCTTCTGGCCGCCGCACCCGACGCCTTCGCCCAGGAGGCGGCCGCCGCACCGGCCGCACCTCGCGCTGTCCTGCCGGCCGAAGGTCAGGGCCCCGCCCTGTGGTCGATCTCGGACGCGGACTCGACCATCTATCTGTTCGGTACGGTCCACGTTCTGCGCCCCGAGACCGCCTGGGGCTCGGCCAAGGTCGACGCCGCCTTCGACCGCGCTTCCTCGGTCATTCTGGAGATCTCCAACCCCGATGATCAGGCGGCCATCGTGCCTATCATCCAACGGTACGGCGTTTCGCCAGACCGACCCCTTTCCAGCCTCCTGACGCCGGAGGAACTGGCGCATCTGGACACGGCGGCCCAGGCGATCGGCGGCTCTGCGGCACAGTTCGATCCCTTGCGCCCGTGGCTGGTCGCGCTGTCCCTGTCGGTCGCGCCCCTGGTCAAGGCCGGCTACGATCCTCAGTCCGGCGTCGAACTGATCCTCAAGTCCCGTGCCGAAGCCGCCGGCAAGCCCGTCACCGGCCTGGAGACCATCGACAAGCAGGTCGGCATCCTCGCCGGCCTTTCCGAAGAGACCCAGCTGGCCTTCCTGCGCGCGACGCTCGAGGCTTATGACGACGCCACCACCGAGCTGGACGCCCTGGTCGCGGCCTGGGCCACCGGCGACGTCGAGGCGATCAACCGCCTGGGCGTGATCGAAATGCGCGAGACCTCCGAAGAAGTCTATCAGGCCCTGCTGGTCCAGCGGAACACCGACTGGGCCACCCAGATCCAGACCCTCCTGGCCGGATCGGGCATCGCCTTCATCGCCGTCGGCAGCGCCCACCTGGCCGGCGACGACAGCGTCCAGTCGGTCCTCGAGGACCGAGGCGTCACGGTCGTGCGCGAAGAATAGTCAGCAACACCCCGCCTGAACGACACGCCCCGGCCCGCCCGCAGCGGTCCGGGGCTTTCGTCTGCCTGGACGCCGCGTCCCAGGGGGGGGGCGGCAACGGAAAAAATTGACCTTTCAGATGGGTCCGCGTCGGCGATGCAAGATCGCTCGTTCCCAGAATGTATCGCTCGGTATGGCCGATATAGTTGTGCGAGGTCGACGCGCCGAGTTCTCCGATGGCGACCCGCTGCCGGCAATCGTCGATGAAGTTGTTCGCCACCTGAGCAACCGTAGTTTTCGACGCCTCGGACCTGAAGGTGCCTCCCATGATGCTGGACTTTGCCTCGATCAGATGTTCGTTCGCCTCACGCTTCGTGTCGAAGCTGGGGCGGTGGCGCTTGCCGAACTGGTCGGAGTAGTCTGCGACCCACTTGCCGCGATACTGGCGCACCTGCATCAGCGCACCCCCAGGTCGGCATCGAGGCGATCAAGCTGAAGGCGACCCGACAGCTTGAGGCCATAGAGGGTTGCATCGCCGGGCGCGTTGAACGCCCGGCTGCGGTGATAGCCATCGCCTTCGCGCCAGTGGACAACCCACAGGCCGGGCTGACGCCGGCACTTCTTGATCTTGATCATCAGCGCGCCTCCGCAAACGAGGGGGCGTGGACACGGCACGACGTTGCCTCCTGCTTTTCGATCCACTCGATGAGGGTCGAGCGGCGGGCGCAGATGGTGCCGCCCAGCTTGAAGTGCGGCAGCGCACCGCTTTCGACCAGGAAGTAGACGCGGCGGCGGTCAGATGCCGAGCCGAACATGAACTCCGCGATCTGAGATGCTCCCTGGAGAATGTCGTTCAGGATGTCGCCGCCACCGCCACGGCCAGGAGTGTATTGATCGTTATACTGCATTGTCTTCATTCCGTTTCAGCACGCGAATGTGCGTGCAGAACGAAAGGCAGCAAGCAACGTGCCAGTTATTGCCGTATCTGTCTGAAATCGCGAACTATTTTGTCACGAATTATGACGTAACATGACTTAGCTATACTAGGCGCTCTGATTCCTGCATTCAGATATGCGAGCGATCAGAAGCCTTTAGTTTGCCGTGTATTCGGTATCTGTGTGCGGGTCGCTCAGGCCGTAGCGTTCATCGTAGGCGGTAGCGGCCTCTCTCAGCGCGACATGGTTCCTGATTGCTACTAGGCGGCTTGCGAACGGACTGCGGCTCCGTCCGACAATGTTGAGGGGGCTAGCGGTCCGGCGGAGAAACTCTCCTTCGGCCTGGGTCTCATCGGCGACTTCAGCAAAGCCGATCAGGCAGTGGTTCTTGAGCCACTCCGTGAGAACCACCTCGGACGGTCGTTCGAGATCAAAGGGCACACCAATCGCATTCAGCGCGTCGGAGTAGTCATTCAGCGCCAGAAGGGTCTGCCTGAACGTCGATTGTCTTGCGTCGCTGTGAAGGTGCCGTTTGATCCGGACCCGCAGCGTGCTGCTGCATCCAGTGTAGAGATGCGCCCACCCGGCGCGCGACCACACGGCTGCGCCGCCGAGAGAGCGGTATCCGACTTCGTCGACGATAGCTTCGCCATTACGGATGAGCAGGAGATAGACGCCCGGCGTGTTCGGGATGTCTGGTGCTTTGGACGCAAACGAACTCGCTGGCATCCATTTGAAGTCGTCGTAGGTGAGTGGATGGTTCAAGATGGACTGGCCCTTGGCTGATTCGATCCGGTCAGGTGATCGCATTCCAATCATAAGGACTGAATAGTCGTTTTGCAACCAGATGATAGGATAACGATCACTCCCGCTCAGCTTCGTGCAGCCCGAGCGCTTCTGGGTATTTCGGCGGACGAGTTCGCCGCAAAGGCTCAGTTAGGAGTCGCGACGATCCGTCGGGCTGAGGGCTCAGACGGGCTGAAGTCCCTGACGGTGGCGAATGCCGCTCGGGTAGTGGAGACCTTTGATCGCCAGGGTGTCGAGTTCATCGATGACCTGGGAAAACGAAGGGGCGTTCGGCTGAAAGACTGACCTCGCAACGATGCAACGGTGCGAACTTCTAATTTCGGTCGCCGCTGGGTTGTGCCGCAGCGAGGTGATGGTGCAAGTTTCATCGGGGAAATAGCGAGATCAAACAGATTTCGCGGGGGGCAATGAGTGAACAATCAATCGGGGGCGGTCGCGAGACCCTTCGACACAGAAGCCGCCCTTAAGCGAGCAATCCGACGACACTTCAGGACCTTGGGATTCACCAAGAACTCGCAAGGAGAGTTGGTGCTCCCTGGCGAAGGAAAAGCGGTCGTTCGCCAGCTACACCGTGCGCAACGTCGGCACCGGCTACATGCCGCACAGCCGTTTCTGGAGCGAGCTCTCCCAAGCGTCCTGCCATATTTCGCTCAAGGATCAGAAATCAATGTGGAGCGCATCCGCCTGCGTCTCCGCATTGTAAAGTCCGGCACGCTAGAAGCTGACATTTTCCGCGTTGCGACCATGACCTGGTCGGTTCCCGTGTCCGTCGGGTTTGGTCGTCGGATACGTTACCTTGTTTGGGATGAGGAGCATGACCGGCTCGCGGGGGTCATCGCTCTTGGGGACCCCGTTTACAATCTAGCGGTTCGGGACAACGCAATCGATTGGACCGTGCATGATCGAGCAGAGCGCTTGGTAGGACTCCTCGACGCCTACGTGCTCGGAGCCGTTCCTCCTTACAGCTTTCTGCTCGGCGGCAAGGCGGTCGCATGCCTGATCCGCTCACGTGATGTCTACTCGGACTTTCAAGCCAAGTACGGTGCCACCGTCGGCGTGATCTCCAAGGCTGAGAAGAGTGCCAACCTCCTCGCCGTCACCACAACGTCATCCATGGGCCGCTCGTCGGTCTACAATCGCTTGAGGCTTGGTGGCGAACCGTACTTCGAGCGGATCGGTTATACGGTCGGCTGGGGCCACTTTCACATCACCGACGCGCTGTTCGAGCAGATGCGCGATTTCCTGCGCACGCGCGATCACGCCTACGCCGACAAGCACAAATTTGGCGAAGGCCCCAACTGGCGGCTCAGAACCATACGAGCGGCCCTGAATGCCTTGCAGATCAACGAGACCGTTCTGAAGCACGGCGTCCAGCGTGAAGTGTTCGTCTCGAAACTCGCAGCGAATGCCTTTGACGTTCTTCGGGACGGCAAGGCAGAGCCGGACGTAGCTGGCCTGCGTACCGCCGCCGAAATCTCGGACATGGCCGTGGAACGCTGGATGGCGCCAAGAGCGGCTCGTGGCGAGATCGACTACCGCAGTTGGACCCGCGAGGCGGTCCCTCGCCTAATCCGGGGACTGGTCGATCTACCCCGCGCCGACCTAAGTCGCACCGGATAGATCGGCCATGCTGGACGAACTCCAAGTCCAGTTGGAAGCGCACTTCGGTGCGCTCGCCGCTTTGCGTAAGCCGGTTGGGTATCCCGTCTACGCCATCGAGCATGGGCAGTCTCAGCAGGTCATTGGTTCAGCCCGCGCCGCCGCAGCTCTTCATCACCAGACCATCGGGCTGCACCAGAGGCATTGGCTTGTCTGGGTCGTGTTGGCGGCCGAGGCGGGGTATGGATATGACGGCGACGAGTACTGGCCGTCACTGGAGGCCACCCCCGGCGAATGGCGATCATCGTCTGATCGGCATGCGCTACGAACCTGGTTCGAAAAGTTCCATCGCGAATTCGCAGGGCCCACCCCAGAAGGGCGCTGGGCACAGCACTTTAGCATCATCGCTTGGCCTATAGCCGGCGCGCTGCTCCCGAAGTATCTGCAAGGTCATTTCGCCCGCCATCTTTTTCACGTTCGCTACGGGCTGAGCCGGCTCGCCGATGCAGGGGCTGATGAGATCGGAGCCTATCTCGCGACTAGCGGGGATCAGCGGTCGGCTCGTTACGAAGATTTCCTGGAACAAACCGATCTGACGGGCCGGATCGTGCTGGCGCTGCGTGATGAGGACCTGAATGAGCCCGTGCCGAGGATCATACCCGGCACGCTGTTGCGAATTGTTGGCGACCTAGAACGGCGGCGCGAAGCGGGAGAGTTTTTGCGCGCAGCGCGCCAAGTGCTGCGATCGGCGCGCGGCACCGTATCGACATCCCTTGATGGTTCGCGCAGGCCAAGTGTCGACCAGGCGAGAGCGGAAGACATTGTTCGTCCACCACGCTTGGTCACGCGGCGCGGCCCGGATGGCAGCGGGCAAGTGGGTGTTCACATGCCGGACTTTGCAGCAGCAATCATACAAGCTGGGCTGACGCCAACGACGTTCGGTCGCATGAGGGTGCGCATGTCCGGCGAAATCGAGCGCTGGTCGCCGGGCGCGGCGTTGCTTAGTTGGTCCAATATCGACATTCCCTTGAGGGCTTTTCCGGAAGGAAATGTACCCGTCTTCGAAATCGAGGGCGCGCCGGCGGCTGTTCGGCACATCCTTGAACCACTCATGCTGCTGGAACAGCGACCGAGTTGGCTCCTCCGGCAGGAAGAGGACGGTGCCTTCAGACAAGTGGCCGGCAATCACGTGCGGCCGACCCAAACCTATGTGCTCCTCACGCGAGGCGCTCCCCTGCCCGAACTTGTTCAAGCGCTGGCGCTTCACCCTTTTGCTACGGGTCTGGCAGGCATCAATGCTTATTTCTTCAGGACGCCGCCGACGGTCTCGGCGGTCTACCGGACCGCGTTGCAGAAACTCGGCTTAGGGCATTCACTTCGAGCGCGCGTCGAGCCCGCAGGACTCAGCCCGGTGGCTAATGTCGCCTATGACGGTCCAAGCTGGGCTGCCGGCGAGGACATAATGCTACGCCTCTCGGCCGACTTCCCTGCCTCAGAATTCATTCTTGAACTGGACAATGATAGGCGCAGCAGGTTTGCGGCGACAGACGCCGCAATTTTCGTCTCGCTCGGCGCCCTGCCAGTGGGCCGACATAAGCTTAGGGTTTCGACGGTCGCAAAAGCGACCCACCCTGATGCTGGTATTGACATCAGTCCTGTTGCTTTCGATTTCGACGTGTTCGAACCACGCCCGTGGACGGACGTGGCGTCCGAACGCGCTGGCTTTCGCGTGCTGTTGGACCCGCCAAATGCAAGCCTCGAAAGCTTGCTGACCGATCAAGCTGCCATATCGCTCTACGGTCCGCCTGGCCGACGGGTCGTTTGGCGACTCGATACAGTTGACGCCAGCGGTCACGTCGTCGGTGGTGGGCCTCTTGTCCAGACCCGCTTGCCAATGGCCGCGAACGGCTTTGCGCCTGCGCTGCGCCGCTTCAAGGACTATTCGGACGCCATCGATGCCGCCCATCGGGTGGACTTGGTGGCGGATCTTGAGGAACTAGGCCGCCAGACTGTTCGGTTCCCGCACCAAGTCGCCCCTCTTCGCTGGAGCCTCGATCCAGCGCGGGGACACCTTCGTCTTATCGACGAGACCGCCCACGACGAGATGATCGACGTAGCGCGAATGGATTTGACCTCTCCGGTCGTTCGTCGCGAGGCCTCGTCTGCGGACCTTTTGCGGGGCATCGATTTGCCGGAGCCTGGGGCTCTCTTCAGCGCTGCGTACAAGGGCGAGAGGTATGTAGCCTTCGTGTCGGTGCCCGCTGCGGACCGGCTGACGGCATTGTCCGATCTTGGGGTGGTTCAGGATTTCCACCCGGGTCCTGTGGAACCGCCGCAAGCAGTTGTTAAGTTGATCGCAGCCCTTCAGCTCTGGCGGCGCGCTCGCCCGATTGGGCGAATGGCCGCCCTGCGAAAGGCGCAAACGCTCACGGGCCTTCTCGCGGAGTTGCGGCGAACTAGCTGTGGAGCGGACTGGTCTGCCTCGTTGGGAGCGAATGCTTCGCCCAATCTGGTACGAGCACAGCCTGGCGTCGGCGGGTCGCCGGGATTTGGATCGTTGATGAGAACGACTGGGTGGCGGGACATGTCATTGAGCCGCCTCCAGTCTGAGTTCTTTCGTCATGCGCAGCATTATCAGATCACTCAGGATCGGGAGTTGGCAGACCAGGCCGTAACCTTGGCGTTTCGACCTTGGAGCTTCCGATCCACGTCTGGCGTCAAGCCAAGTGAGGCCGTGGCGAGACTACTCACCAACCGCCCGCTCGTTCGAGGGGCGTTCTTGGCCCAGGCGGCCGCGCTCGTGACCCACGAAGCGCTCGTGGCATGATCCAGATGCTAACCACAGACGGCGTCTTGGCCAGAACCGCCAACTCGTTGGCCTTAGACGGATCGTCGATTTCGTCCGAGACCATCGCGGCTCAGGCTTTGCGGCGTGCTGTTTCAGCGCTTGCGCCGTGCTCTCGCGCGGACGCGCTTCGCTTTACGCGCCAGCCGCTAGCGAACGTGATTGCCGAGGATGACGACTGGTACGAAGCGCTTCTTGACGCACTAATCGCCTACGGCGACGTCCTTGAGGTAACTCCGCAGGATGCTGATGTTTGGCGCACGGGCCGACTAGTTCTAAGGCCGGCGCCGCCTAGCTTTGTTCGGAGAACTAATGGCGACTTGATCATCCTAGGCGTCGCCGGCGATCAACCGAGCGCCCTGCTGGGTGAACTCGCCCGCCAAGTGCAACACGAAGGTCCGCTACGCCACCTTCGGCAACCTATCGCTGGGACCGCCATAGAGCACCTCAAGGCCTTAGGCCTTGTTGAACTGCCTGAGGCGGCGTGGCTACGAGCGCCCGTGACCATGTCGGCCCACGCTTACTCGGAAGCCAGTCGCGCTAAGCTTTCCGCCACAACTCCAACGACGGCACCCTTGGAAGGTCTCAGCCTCATTGATCCTGCAACTCCGGTGACCTTCTATGCCGGCCGCTGGCGGCCGCCGACTCTTGCCGACACCGGCGTTTTTGTCGCCCGGCGTCAGCAACTGTTCGGCCTTCGCCCTTGGTGTTTGGTTGAATTGGAACGCGGTGAACCACGAAGGCTTCTCGATCTCGTTGCTTCTGATGGCCCAGAGCGGCCCTGCGATCTGGCGTGGCGCATCCAAGCTGCGTTCGATGCTGTGTCCGGTCTCCCTCAGCGGGTCCGGGTTCACCGAACGTCTTCAACGATCGAGTTCGAGCTCTTCTCTCCATTGCCGGCCTTCGCGGAGCGACGGTTGGCCATCAATGGGGAGAAGTCGAGGCGTAGCGGTTGTCTGTTCGCTTACACACTGCCGACGGCTGGGGCAGCCGACGAACTCACCTCCCTATCCGAAAAGCTTTGGCTGACAGAAACCCACTGATCTCACTGACGGGCCACAAATGACCGCGACCATCCAAGAAACTATCGAGACTCTTCAGCGCACACTGTTGGGCTACATCGAGGCGACCTATCACGTGGCCGATCCGTCCGTCGTGCGCCAGCGGCGGCAACTGCTCGAAGAGGTAGGAGGAATTTTCCAAAGCCCCTTCCTGGAGTCCACTCCGCGCTATCAGACCGGGAAATACTACGCGGAAATGGGCAACCTGCCGCAAGGTGCCCGAGACCTCTACATGCGGCTCTCGGATTCTTCTGCCGGCAAGCCCCTGCTATTCGACCCGCCCTACATCCACCAGGCGGAGGCGATCGAAGGCATTCTGGTCGAGCGCCGCAACCTGATGATCATGACTGGGACCGGCTCGGGCAAGACCGAGTCCTTCCTGCTTCCAATCATCGGGAAGTTCGCGGTCGAGGCCCACGACAAGCCCGAACAGTTCGCCAAGCACCATGCCGTGCGCGCCATGGTGCTTTATCCGATGAATGCGCTGGTGAATGACCAACTCGGTCGCCTGCGTTCTCTGTTCGGTGACCCTCGCGTTGTCAGTACCTTTGAGCAATGGTCCGGCCGGCCAGCCTTGTTTGCCCGCTACACCAGCAGGACGCCTTACGCTGGTGTCCGTACCCGCCAGAAAGATTCGCGGCGCCTCAAGTCGATTGGCGACTTCTTCGTCGACATCGAAGACGCTGCCGGGAGCGTTGGGCCCAATACATCGCCCCAATCACCGAAGGCCAAGGCCGCCGGATTGCAGCGCGAGTTGCATAAGCGGGGCAAGTGGCCCGGCAAGCCCAGCATCAACGAATGGTTCGGCAGTGGGAATTGGCTCGACGCGAACGGCGAGTTCCGTCGGGCAGTCACACGGGCAGGCGAGGCCGAACTCCTCACGCGATACGAAGTGCAAGTCAGTCCGCCTGACCTCTTGATCACCAACTACTCGATGTTGGAGTACATGATGCTCCGCCCCATCGAGCGTCCGATCTTCGACCAAACTCGGGCCTGGCTGAAAGCCTGCCCGGATGAGAAATTTCTGATCGTTCTCGACGAGGCGCACCTCTATCGTGGAGCCCAAGGTGCCGAAGTCGGCCTTCTGTTGCGGCGTCTTCGAGAACGTCTGGACATCCCTGCCGAGCGTTTTCAAGTCATTTGCGCGACAGCAAGCTTCAGCGCGGCCGGAAAGGCTACGGCTGGCGACTTTGGCGGGCAGCTGTCGGGCGCTGATCCGTCCAGCTTCCGACCGATCACAGGTGAGTTGAAGCTTCAGCCCGGTGAAGGCGACGGGGACGAAGCAGACGCAGCGGCGCTGTGTAGCGTCGACATGGCCCGGTTCTATTCCGACATCGAAGCCGAACGTGAGCAATCTATTGCACCGTTCCTCGCCTATCGTGCCAAAACAAGCGGTGCCGGACATGGCCCCGATCTCTATACGGCGCTGTCCGGCTGGGCACCGTTCAGCCGTCTCGTCAACGCAACGATGGTCAGCGCCTTATCGTTCGATGAAGTCCGCGAGCAGGTATTCCCGAAGGTTGGTTCCGCGCAAGGCGATCAGGCCATCAACGCCCTCTTGGCTTTGGGAAGCCGGGCTCGGCTGAAGCCTGACGATGCGAGCTTGCTGCCCTGTCGAATACACGCTTTCTATCGGGGGCTCCCGGGTTTGTGGGCCTGCACTGACCCAGACTGCCATGACCTTCCAGCCGAGGGACGCGGCGGTCCGGTAGGGCGGCTCTACAGCCAGCCGCGCGCAAGATGCGGCTGCAACGCGCCGGTGCTGGAGTATTTCACCTGCCGCTATTGCGGTACGTCCTACGCTCGCGCCTACACAAAGGATGTCAGCCAACCGAGGCAGATTTTCGCGGACGCGGGCCATCAACTGCTCACGGCGGACGGCTTTATAGAAGCTCTTCAGCCCCTAGACCTGCTCCTCGAACCCCCCGCCACGGCCACGCTCGGCGTACCAGCCATCTATGACTTGGTGACGGGCCGCCTTGATCCACCACACCCCAGCGATCGGACCAGGACAGTTTACCTGGCGCCTTCTACTGTCGCCATGGCCGGTCAGGCTGACAATGGTGACGACGAGGACGACGACCATGACGAAGTCTACGGTGACGGTCGCACTGTAGGAGCTGGCCAGTTCGCTCCTTGCGGCTGCTGTCAGAAGTACGCGCGCGGTAACCAGTCGAGCGTCCAGGACCACGCAACCAAGGGGGATCAACCTTTCCAAGCTTTGCTTGCATCGCAGATCAAAGTTCAGCCGCCGAGTCCCAAGGAAGCCACCGAATTCGCTCCGCTCCGTGGCCGGAAAGTGCTGGTCTTCTCGGACTCGCGTCAAGTCGCGGCCCGGCTTGCGCCGACGCTGCAAAATTTCTCTTTCAAGGACACCATCCGGGCCCTGCTGCCGAGAGGCTATCGGATGCTGGAGGAAGGCTTGCCGGCCGTTGTGCTGGACAATGCTTACATGGCGGTGATTGTCGCCGCCCATCGGTTCGGCGTTCGTCTGCGTCCAGGCCTAGAGTCTTCGGAGCTGATGCCGAGCCTGAAAGACACTGCGCCCGGCGATTTGCCGGACGCGCAGGAGCTTATGGCGCTCATCAACGAGAAGCCCCCGGTGAACCTAACTCGGGCTATCGTTGATACACTCCGCGACAATGTGCTCGGGCTCGAAGCCTTGGCGGTGGCGTCTGTCCGCGAGGCCCCAAAACATACTCAAAAGCTGACAAGCACCCTGCCCAATCTCCCCGGCTTGGCAGAAACGCCTGAAGCCAAGCTCGCCGTCGTTAGAGCTTGGCTGCGGGCTTGGTTACGCAAGCCTGGAGTGTGGTTCAAAGACATGCCGCCTGGATGGTGGGGTACCGGCGGCCTAGTTCGCGCTCACCGTGGTGAGTTCAGGCCGTTACGCTACATCTTCAGCACGCCCGCGCTGAAGTCCGCATTTCGCAAGGATTGGTTGCCGGTGCTGCTTCCGCTTCTGACCGAAAGCATCAATGGCCAGTACCGAATGGTCGCACGGAACCTTACGTTGGAGATCGGTGGCTCGTGGCGTCGGTGCAACCAATGTACGTCGGTCCATCGGCCAATCAGCACTCTCAGCATCTGCATCGATTGCAATTCGAAGGATGTTCACGCGTTCGATCCTGACGCTGATGACGTGTTCCAAGCGCGCAAAGGCTTCTATCGTGGGCCTGTCGTAGACGCGTTAACGTCGGACCAGCCGGCGCTAATGTCGCTGATCGCAGCGGAGCATACAGCTCAGTTGAACGCCGCGCGCCCTGACGAAGCCTTCTCGCGAGCCGAACACCATGAGATGCGCTTCCAGGACATCGACTTGGCTTGGCGCAACACAGACGTGCCGGACACCGCGATCGACGTGCTTTCAAGCACGACGACGATGGAGGTGGGCATCGACATCGGCGAACTGTCAGGGGTCGCACTTCGGAACATGCCACCGGGGAGGGCAAACTATCAGCAGCGCGCAGGTCGCGCGGGTCGTCGAGGCAATGCTGTCGCGACAGTGGTCGCTTTCGGCAGTGCCGACAGCCATGACGATCACTATTTCACACGTCCCCAGGAAATGATCCGAGGCGATGTAGTCGATCCTCGCTTGACGCTGGAAAATCCCGACATCGCGCGGCGCCACATCCGGGCATTCGTTCTGCAACGCTATCATGAGGCGCGCCTACCCGACCTAGACCAGACCACAGAATCGGCAGCCAATCTGTTTTCAGTGCTTGGCAAGGTGGGCGACTTCCGAGACTCCACCGGAATTCTCAATCGGGTGGACCTCGCCGAGTGGCTGGAGTTGGCGCGCAACGATTTGGTGACGGCGCTGCAACGATGGCTGCCAAAGGAGCTATTGGAGGCTGACCGCGCTAAGCTGATCGCTGATTTCGTCCCCGATTTGCTTGCCGCAATCGATGAGGCGACAGGCGGTCAACCTCCGCTCTCCACCGCTTCTGAACCCGATCATGAGGAGGTTGTGCTCGGAGCGCCCGAGATCGGCTCCAGCGCGGGGGTGGCCGTTGGAGGGGAAGATGGGAGCACGGAGGAAGACCCTCAGCCCGACGCTGAAGAACTAGTAGACGTGGCCTCCGACAATCTGCTGGACCGGCTGCTCTACTGGGGGGTGCTCCCGCGCTACGCCTTCCCGACGGACGTGGCTCCGTTCTATGTCTTCAGTCCGAATTCGACGGGCTTCCGACACGAGATGGAGTTCGCGCCCAGCCAAGGCCTGAATGTCGCCCTGTCGCAGTACGCGCCTAACAAGCAGATTTGGATCGCGGGCAAACAGTACACGTCGAGGGCAATCTATTCGCCAATCCCCCACGATCGAAAGAACGCTTGGGGACGCCGCAAACTCTACTATGAATGCACTCACTGCGGGCACGCTAAGACGACAGACTTTGACCCCGAACATCGCGGTGAAACCCTAACCTGCGAGGCTTGCCAGACCCCGGGCACGTTCGGGCCGAGTAAGCCCTGGTTCCGCCCACCCGGCTTCGCCCATCTTTGGGATCAGCCTGCCGTCACCACGCCCGACGAACCGAACGAGACCGCATACGCCACGCGTGCGAAGCTCGTCATGTCGACCGGTGACCAGGATTTTAACCAGGAGATCAACGCGCGATTGCGCGGCTTGGCAACCCGCAGGCACCTTCTGGTTTCGAATTCCGGTCCGAATGGAGATGGCTATGAATATTGCGCTCGCTGCGGGCGTATCGAGTCCGTCGCCTCGCCGGAAGTAAACCTGCGCCAACCGCACACACTTCCCTTCCCAAACGAGGGCGATCCCAACTGTCCGGGAGCCGTATCGCGAGGGGTGGTGCTCGGTGTCGAGTTCGTTACGGACATCGCCCTGTTCTCGCTCGACTTGGAAGCCCCTATTCGCCTGCCGCCGCCAAACGCCGAGACTGCATCGGCGATGCGCACGGTGTGCGAAGCTGTTGCAAAGGCCGCCAGTCAGTTACTGGAAATCGAGCCTGGCGAGATTTTGGCGGAGCATCGCCCAGCGTTGAACGATGACGGTGCCGCCGGAACCGTCGTTGAGGTGTTTCTCTATGACACCCTCGCGGGAGGAGCGGGCTTCTCCCCACAGATGGCCTCTCGCGGCAGTGAGCTTTTCTGCAAAGCTCTTGAAATCATAGAGCAATGCCCAGCCGACTGCGACGCGTCCTGCTACCGATGCTTGCGGGGATTCCGCAACAGGCTCGACCACAATCTGCTTGATCGGAAGCTCGGGGCTCAGGTGCTGCGGCAGGTGATGACCGGGGTGACGCCCCCTTACTCCCCCGGACGTGCTCGATCATCGGTCGAATTGTTGGCCACGGAACTAAAGCATCAATTCTCCGACCAGTTCGACGTCATCAAGCTGCCAGGGTCAGCTACGCAAGCCCCGATTAGCCTCACACAAAAATCGACAGGCAAGGTTACGCTTGTCGATCTTCATTCACCCGTTGCGCCCAATGTGCCGCTCTTCGCGACTCAGATTGAGGGAGCGGTTCTGATCGACGAACTCGTCGTTCGTAAAAACCTCGGAGAAGCAGTGGCAAAAGTAGCGAGCGCATTGTGAGAAAAGGCGGTCACTTCGTTGGCTTCGAAATCTAAAGCACAAAGTGCGGCTGCCCGTCCTTTGCATGCCAGGTGATCTTGATCCAGGACGGTGAGATGCAATGAGATAGGCCCGAAGCATCGAAAATTCGGTGGCCGCCGCTTTCACTAACGTGCAGCTTCAATGGCTCCTCGATGCGGACAAGGTCTCCACCTGGAAACAGGTACTCGCGCCATGCCTCCGTGGACACGTCGGTGAACTCAATCTTGGCTGCGTTAACGAATTCCACCCCAAGGCTCCTTCATGCGTCATTGAGTTTGGGAAAAGCTTCTACGCCTTCAAATCGGCAGATGCCACGGCGCGCACGGCCTCTTCAGGGACGATCCGGAGTCGCCGCTAGCCGACGGGCAGCCGTTGATCTAGCGTTACCGATCGCTCTCACAAGTTCAGGCTAGCCCGTGACGTCTCCGAAGATCGTTGACCAAACGACCGCTCAGGAGGTGGCGGATACCTATGCCGTCGCGCCGGGTGTCTACGTGTTGGGTAGTCTATCAGCCGGTGTCACGGTCTTCAAACAGCAGGTGCGCGCCCATAATCTTGCGGCGGCACTTTGCGTTATGGCCAAAAGTGAAGGCGGGGATGGCGCGCTTCCTCTTGAGTCCCCGTCAAAATTTGAAGTTGCGGTAATCGGCGGAGGTGTCGCGGGCCTAACGTTGACAGCAGCAATGCTGTCGTTGTCCGAGGATGTACAAGTCACCTTATTTGAGAAGCGATGGGACCTCTGTCCGCTCCAGCAAGGATCAGACACGCGCTGGCTCCACCCACGGATTTACGAATGGCCATCCATCGGAAGTCGTGCACCAAGCGCAAGCTTGCCTGTCCTGAACTGGTCGGAAGGACGGGCATCCGACGTCGCTGCTGAGTTGTTGAATCGGTTTGCCGACTACTCAGACATGTATGGAGGAGACCCAGAAAGTTTGCCGGACGCCACGCCCCGTCTCCAAGTCTATCTGGGGCTCAGCCATCTCAGCATAAACGCGCAGCAACGCAGCGTTGAGTGGATGGGTCGGAAAGCAATGCGTCGCGGACCGCACTTCAGCGCTGGTGATCCGTTTGGCGAAACGAAGCCATTCAAGGTCATCGTGGTCGCCGCCGGCTTTGGTCTTGAAGTGAATGACTTGAGGGTATCGACGGTCGCAAATTCGTATTGGCGCAACGACATCCTTGGCCAGCCGTCGCTAGAGGGGGGCAGACGCGTTTTCGTCGTGTCAGGCTACGGCGACGGTGCTGTGGTGGACCTCTGTCGCCTGACAATTGAACGGTTCCGCCAAGACAGGATTCTCGAAGAGCTTTTCGGCACTGATATTGACGCTATAGAGGAATATCTTCGAGACGTTACTCACGGCCAAGGTGGTCGAATTGCGATGAACGTTAAGACAGTGTTTGATCAGGCTCAAGGAAATATGAAGGCAATCCTTGATGCTGCGATAGTAAAGCTGAAATCGCGTCTTCGCAAAGACATTCGAGCCGTCCTCCACGCTGAGGGGAAACCATTAGAGAGGGACTCAAAAATTCGGAAAAGCAGTTCTATTGAGAAAATATTTGACGGTCATAGCTCTTTCTTGAACCGTACTGTTCTATATCTTCTTTATAGATCGGGAGCTTTCACAATCAGTTTCGAGCCACTCGATAGGATTAAGATCGATCAAGGTGCTACAGATATTGATATAGTCCAGCGTTACGGCACAACTGCGATGAATAATCTGTCCGGTCTGTTTTCAGACCACGATTTCGTTGAAGCTAAGCTCGATGATATGAAGCAAGTGGATCGACAGTCGGCGTCTCGACTGTGGAGCTTGGGTGAGTTTCCATATGTACCGGAGCGATCCAGTTGACAATGCCGCCTCGCCGCGTTGGTCGCCACCCTGAGCCGGTTCCTGGTGCTTCACAGTTCGCCGCGCTACCGTTCCTTGCTGCCGTTGAAGGCTATCTGCGGCCCCGAGTTAATGCCGCCATAAAAGGTGCCAGCGGCAACGATCTTCGGGTGGTATTGCATCGCACAATGAGCCGAGATGGCGAAGGCTATTTGCAACAACTCTGCCCAAACGTAGGTGACGGGATGTACGATCCAGCGCTGGCTGGCCGCATTTACCCGGTCACCGAAGGGATAATTGGCAGAGCCAACGCTTCCAAGAAAGTCGTGAGGACGCGTCGCTACGACGACGTCGAGAGTCTGATGTCTGCATTGACGCAGGACATGAAGTCCCACGATGAACAGAGATCGCCAAGTCAGGTCGGCCTTTCATATCTTGCGATACCGTTTCTGGGCACCGACGAAGAGGCCGCACTTATTTTGTTCGCCGATTCAAAGGCCTTCAATTTATTCGCGGACAACGAGACAGTCGTTGACGTCGTCAGCATGTGCCAAGGGTTCTGCCGGACGGTTGATCAGATCGTGTCTTCTCCGCTTGCAGGTATCCGCAACTACCCGCTTGAACCCGGTGCGCCAGTCAGAGAGGCGGAAAACGTCTACCCCACGATCCAGGAAGCTATCGAAGAAATCGCGCCCCCCCGCTTTACGAAGCTGAAGTCGTTCAACTTTGAGTCCACATCCTGAGCGTTCGGTTGCGAACAAGGGTATGCCTGCGTTCGCGTGCTTGTCTTCAAGGGTAGGGAAACCGAAGCGGTCGGATCCTCGCTCAGGCATCCGAGGGCATTTCCAACTGGTTTAGAGGGTCGAGGCGTCCGTCATCTGTTGTGCCGAATCCGTGCCACGGAATCCTCAGGAGGCATTCGGAACGGCTCTCGCAAACCTCGTTAGCCCCTGTATTTATTCCGAAACTTCCGAGAACGGGCCGGAGAAGCTGGGAACATAGTGGAACCGCAAGACGCCGCCGTCTAAGCTATTGTTCTCAAAGAAGAAAATGGCGCGCCCGGAACGATTCGAACGTCCGACCCTCAGATTCGTAGTCTGATGCTCTATCCAGCTGAGCTACGGGCGCGCACAGGCCTTTCGGCGAGGGCGGGTCTTTAGCGGGTCGATCCGGGGCGCGCAACCCGGTTTTCGACTGTCGCGCGACTCCGGGCCTTGGCGAGGGCGGCGGCGGGGCTTAGGTCGGAGGGAACGCCTCCTCGCGTCAGGGTTTCCCGAGCCGATATGCCGACATTTTCGCTCCGTCCTCTCCTCGCGCTCGCCGCCGCCGTTACTGTCGCAGCGTGTCAGGCGATGCCCGTCGGCCCGGCCCCGGCGCCCGTGGCGGCGACGTCGGCGCCATCCGAAGCGGCCCTCGCGCGCGGCCCCTTCGTCGCCGCCGCCAATCCGCTGGCGGTCGAGGCGGGGATGGCGGTGCTGCGGCGCGGTGGGTCGGCGGTGGACGCGGCCGTGGCGGTGCAGGCCGTTCTGGGTCTGGTCGAGCCGCAGTCCTCGGGCCTGGGCGGCGGGGCCTTCCTGATGGTCTATGACGCCGGGACGCGCGAGGTCACCGCCTATGACGGGCGCGAGACGGCGCCGGCGCCGGCGACGCCCGAGCTGTTCTACGAGAACGGCGCGCCCCTGCCCTTCATCGACGCTGTGCTGAGCGGGCGTTCGACCGGCGCCCCCGGCGCGATCGCGGCCCTGGCGATGGCGCAAGCCGACCATGGCGCCCTGCCCTGGGGCGACCTGTTCGGCGACGCGGAAGCGCTGGCGCGCGATGGGTTCGTGGTCAGCCCGCGTCTGGCCGGCATGATCGCCATGCCGGCGGGGCAAGCGCGGACCCGCTGGGCCACCGCCTATTTCACCAAGCCGGACGGCACGCGCTATATCGCCGGCGACACCCTGAGGAACCCCGCCTATGCCGACACGCTCGCGATCTTGGCGCGCGACGGGATCGAGGCGTTTCGCTCAGGCCCCATCGCCCAGGCCATCGTCGATACGGTGCACGAGGGGCCGCGTCCGGGCGCATTGAGCACGGCCGACCTCGCCGCCTATCGCCCCATCGCGCGCGAGGCCCTGTGCCGTCCGTTCCGGGTCTATGTCGTGTGCATTCCCCCGCCGCCGTCCAGCGGAGTGTCGCTGTTGCAACTGCTGGAGATGGCCGAGACGCCGACGGCCGCCGCCGCGCTGGCGCAGGGCGAGACCAACCCCGAGGCCTGGACCATGTTCGCCCAGCTGCAGCGGCTGATGTACGCCGACCGCGATCGCTATGTCGGCGATCCAGCCTTCGTGGGGGTGCCGGTCGCGGGCCTGCTGGACGAGGGCTATGTCACGCAGCGCGCGACCCTGGCGCCGGGCCTGACCGGCGCGGCTGTCGCCGGAACGCCGCCGGGCGGCGTCTTCCGCGCACCCGATGCGACGACCGAGCCGGCCGGCACCTCCCACTTCGTGATCGTGGATGCGGCCGGTAATGCTGTGTCGATGACCACGACGGTGGAGAGCATCTTCGGCTCGGGCCGGATGGCGGCGGGGTTCTTCCTCAACAACCAGCTGACCGACTTCTCGTTCACCCCGACCCGGCCCAACGGCGGCCCGGCGGCGAACGCGGTGGCGGCGGGCAAGCGGCCGCGCTCGTCCATGGCGCCGGTAATCATTCTGGACCGACAGGGGCGGCTGGTCGGCGCGCTGGGGTCTCCCGGCGGGCCGTCGATCCTGGCCTATAACGCCAAGGCGCTGATCGGGACGCTGGTCTGGGGCCTGCCGGTCCAGGCGGCCTTCGACCTGCCCAATCTGGTGGCCAAGGGCGATGGCTTCGGCGCCGATACATCCCGATTCGGACCGACGCTGGCCCAGGGGCTGGCGTCGAACGGCATCAGGCTGCAGCCCAACACGTCGGAGAACTCAGGCCTGCACGGCGGCATCTGGCGAGCCAATCCTGATGGAGGTGGCCGCTGGGACGTCGGGGCGGACGACCGACGCGAGGGCGTGGCCCGGACGGAGTAGCTCCGACTTTAGCCGGCGAAACACCAGGCCAGGACCGCCTTCTGGGCGTGGATGCGGTTCTCGGCCTCGTCCCACACAAGAGAGCGCGGCCCGTCGATCACCGCGTCGGTGACCTCCTCGCCCCGGTGGGCCGGCAGGCAGTGCAGGAAGACCGCGTCGGGATCGGCGAGGTCCATCAGCGCCTCGTCCACCGTGTAACTCTCGAAGGCGTGCAGACGGTCCTCGTAGTCGCTGTCGCCCATCGACACCCAGGTGTCGGTGATGACGACGTCGGCGCCGCGCACCGCGTCCTTGGGGTCGCTGGTCAGGGTCACGGCGTTGCCGCCCTTGGCGAGGTCATGAAGGTCGGGATGATACTCGGCCGGGCAGGCGACGTTCAGGTGAAAACCCAGTTTCGGCGCCGCATGCATGAAGCTGTGACAGACGTTGTTTCCATCGCCCACCCAGGCCAGCGTCTTGCCCTCGATGGGGCCGCAGCTCTCCTCGATGGTCATGATGTCGGCCAGGATCTGGCACGGGTGTGAGCGGTCGGTCAGGCCATTGACCACCGGCACGGTCGAAACCCGGGCGAATCGCTCGACGTCCTCATGGCTGTTGGCGCGGATCATGACGGCGTCGACCATGCGCGAGAGGACGCGCGCGGTGTCTTCGACCGGCTCGCCGCGGCCCAGCTGCATGTCGCCGGCGTTGGCGATGATGGAGGCCCCGCCCAACTGGCGGATGGCGGCGTCGAAGCTGAAGCGCGTGCGGGTCGAGTTCTTCTCGAAGATCATCGCCAGGACGCGATCCTCGCCTGGCGCATCGGCGTCGACCTTGCCCTTGGGCCAGCCCTTACGGGCGGCCTTGCGAGCATGAGCGTCGTCCAGGATGGCGCGAAGCTCGGCGGCTTCGAGCCGGTGGATATCAAGGAAATGGCGGGTCATGAGCTTCAGCCTTGGGCGCGGGGCGTAGAAAGTTTCATCACAACGATCACAACGAAGTTCACAACGAACACGATGGAGCCGCGCTCGTATCAGCGAAGCGCAGTTTGCTAAAGCACAAGACGGCGAAAGCCGTCCTTCAGCCGAAGGCTGTTGAAGTTGATCAGATAGCCTAACCGCAGTTGCGAGAAGCGCAGGTAGGTCAGCACCTGAGCGGTATGGATCGACGCCAGAGCGTCGATCGCCTTGACTTCAACAATCACTTTTCGATCCACCAGGACATCAAGCCGAAAGCCGACATCGAGCCGTGCGCCCTGATAAGTTACGGGGACACCAACCTGCCGCTCGACCGGCAGTCCCGCGCGGAGCAGGTCTTGCACCAGACAGTGCTCGTAGACGGATTCCAGCAGTCCGGGTCCAAGTTCACGATGAACCGAGAAGGCCGCATCCATCACCGCACGGCCGACGCGATTCACATCTGCCGAAACACCATCGGTCCCGTCGTGTTCGTTGTGCATCCGTCGTGCTCGTTGTGATGAACCCGCTGCCGCTACGCCGCCGCCTTCATCTTGGCCCGCGCGCCCTCGCAGGTCCGCTCCAGCCGTTCGATCGCCTCGCGCGCCTCGTCCAGCGTCAGGTTCAATGGCGGCAGCATGCGCACGCAGTTATCGCCGCCGCCCGCGATCAGCAGATGCTGCTCGTCGCGCGCCCAGCCCATGAACTCGCGATTGTTCGGAACCAGTTTCAGCCCGATCAGCAGACCCTTGCCGCGCACGTCCTCGACCACGTCGGGGAAGCGTTCCTTCAGCCCGTGCAACTGCTGTTTCAGGTAGCCGGCGATCTCGTTGACGTTGCCCAGGATCTCCGGCGTGTTGATCGCTCCGAACGCCGCCAGTCCCACCGCCATGGCCAGGGGATTACCGCCGAAGGTCGAGCCGTGGGCCCCCACCGTCATGCCTTTGGCGGCTTCAGTCGTCGCCAGACAGGCCCCGACCGGGAAGCCGCCGCCCAGCGCCTTGGCCACCGCCATGATGTCGGGCGCCATGCCGGCCCATTCGTGCGCCCACAGCTTGCCGGTCCGGCCCATGCCGCACTGGACCTCGTCGAAGATGATCAGGACGCCGTGCGCGTCGCAGAGCTCGCGCAGGCCGCGCAGGCAGACGTCGGGCATGGCGCGACAGCCGCCCTCGCCCTGCACCGGCTCGACGATGATGGCGGCGGTGTTGGGCTCGGCGATCGCGGCCTTGATCGCCTCGTGGTCGCCCCACTTCAGCTGGTGGAAGCCCTGCATCTTGGGCCCGAAACCCTCGGTGTAACTGGGGTTGGCCGCCGCGTTGATCGCGCCATAGGTCCGGCCGTGGAAGGCCCCGTCGAAGCCGTAGATGTCGATCCGCTCCGGCTGGCCGTTGGCCGAGTGGAATTTCCGCGCCGTCTTGATCGCGCACTCGACCGCCTCGGTGCCCGAGTTGGTGAAGAAGACCACGTCGGCGAAACTGGCCTCGGTCAGCTTGTCGGCGAGTTCGTCCTGACCCGGAATTTTGAAGATGTTGGAGACGTGCCACAGCTTTTCGGCCTGTTCCCTGACGGCCTCGACCAGCACCGGATGGGCATGGCCCAGGCCGTTGGTCGAGATGCCCTGGACGCAGTCCAAATACTCGGTCCCGTCCTTGGCCCACAGACGCGCGCCTCGCCCGCGATCCACTTCCAGCGGCGCGCGATTGTAGACTCCCATCAAGTGACCGGACACGGACAGACCTCCAAAAGAAACGAAGCCCCGACGCGGGTGCGGCGGGACTTACAAGACGGCCAGCGTTGTCGGACGGAGGCGGGGGTGTGTCAACACCACCCGCCGCTCGGCTTCAGCTCTTCAGCCGCCAGCCGGACTTGAACACCAGCCAGCAGGAGACGGCCATGACTGAGGTCAACGCGCCGGACATCAGCACCCCGATCAGCAGACTGCCCTCGGCATGCCCTATGAATCCATATCGAAACCCGTCGATCAGATAGAAGAAGGGGTTCCAGTGGCTGATGCTGGCGAACGGCTCAGGCAGGTTCTCGACCAGATAGAAGGTGCCCGACAGGAAGGTCATCGGCATGACCACGAAGTTCTGGACCGCCGACAGGTGATCGAACTTCTCGGACCACAGCCCGGCCAGCACCCCGACCATCCCCATCAGCAGCGACGCGATCAGGCCGAACCAGACGATGGCGGCGATATTGGCTAGGCCCAGTCGGGCGAACGGCAGAACGCAGACCGCGGTCACCAGTCCGACCGCAAGGCCGCGCGTCGCCGCCCCCAGCGAAAACCCGATGGTCAGCTCCAGCGGGCTCAGCGGCGGGGTCAGGAAGTCGGTTGATGTGCCCATGATCTTGGCTTGGATCAGGCTGGACGAGGCATTGGCGAAGGCGTTGTTCAGCATCGCCATCATGATCAGGCCGGGGGCCACGAACTCGGCGAAGGGCGTGCCGTGCAGCGGCGGTCGCGCGCCTTTCAGGGCGACCACGAACACCAGCATGTAAAGCAGGGTGGTCACCACCGGGGCCGCCACCGTCTGGGCCCCGACCTTCCAGAAACGCCGGACTTCGCGGAAATACAGCGTCTGCACCCCGATCCAGTTGACCCCCGCGTAGTGGCGGGGCGTGGGCAGGCCAGCGGGGCGCGTCGAGGCGAGATCGGTCATTGCGCCCAGATGCGGCCCCGCGACCGCGCACGCAAGAGCTACTCGGGCAGGATCAGCAGACGCCGCGCATGGTCCGCCTCGGCGATGAGCCGAAAGCCGGAGATTTCCGCCGCATCCGCCGTCATCGTTATCGCCACCGACGGGGGATCGAATACCATCACCGTGCCGGCGCCCGCCTTGGGGGTCAGGGGCTTGCGGGTCGTGGGAGTCGATCGGGGCATGTGTCGTCAACCCATCATAACCCCGGCCGTTCCAAACCGCCCGGCTTGTTCGAAGAACGGCGATTCAAGATCTAGTTTCTGTGGACGACTGATTCGCACATCTTGCGTCCGTTAAGGTCTCGTTTACGATTAGTTGTGGCCAACGAGACCCGGGAGAGGTTTCAGGCGCCATATATTGAATCACGAGACGTCCGTCTCAGAACGAACCCCGGAGGGTGGCATGACCGCAGGCTGGACCGAAGATCGCGTCGGCGCGCTGAAGAAGCTGTGGCTTGAGGGGCAATCGGCCTCGCAGATCGCCAAACAATTGGGGGGCGGCGTGACCCGCAACGCCGTCATCGGCAAGGTGCACCGCCTGGGCCTGTCCGGCCGCGCGACGCCGTCGCAACCGGCTCGCACCTCGACCTTCCGTCCGGCCCGCGTGCGCACCACGCCCCCGGCGCAACCGTCCGCACCGCGTCGGATCGAGGCCGCCCAGGTCCAGCCGCGCCCGGTCGTGGCGGCCCCCAGCCTCCCCGCTATCGCGGAGATGCCCGGCACCGCCACGGTGATGACGCTCGGCGCCCACATGTGCAAATGGCCGATCGGCGACCCGTCCTCGACCGAGTTCAGCTTCTGCGGCCGCCGCGCCTCGGAAGGCGTCTACTGCGTCGAACACGCCCGCGTCGCCTACCAGCCGCAGATGAAGCGCGGCGGCAAGGAAGAGCTGGCGCGCAGCCTGCGTAGGTACATCTAAGGGCGCTATCGCTCGCGACGCGGTCGCTCGCTGCTTGAGCGCGATCCGTCGATTGTCATCCCCGCGAAAGCGGGGATCGGGACGGGCCGTGGTTCTCCGGGTTGACGCGGCCCCACCGTCCTTTGATCCTCCTCCGCCCAGCGGGGGAGGATCATCTAATTCAATACTCGCCCGCCCGGCACATCCAGGCTGAACGCCGGGATCGCCGCCTCGAACGAACGGCCGCTGGCATCCGTCATCGTATAGGCGCCCTCCATCGACCCGGAGGGCGTGGGCAACGGACACCCGGAAGCATAGGAATAGCTGTCGCCCGGCGCGATCAGGGGCTGTTCGCCGACCACGCCCGGCCCGCCCACGGTCTCCACATGGCCGGTGGCGTCGGTGATGATCCAGCGCCGCGACATCAGCTGCACCGGCTCGGCGCCCAGGTTCACGATCTCGACCTGATAGGCCCAGACCCAACGGCCCTCCTCCGGGTCCGATTGGCCCGCCAGATAGCTGGGACGCACCCGCACGATCACGCCGTCGGTCTCGGCTTCATAAGGGCGGGTGTCATGCATCCCTCATCGTCGCGCGGCCGTGTGGCCGTTTCAAGCGCGCTCGCGTATGCGTCTGGAATGACCTTCGAATCCGCCATCCCCGGCATCCTGCCCTGCCAGTCCATCGAGACCCTGATCGCCACGGGCGCCATCAGTTCGGCCACACCCTTCGACGCCGACCAGGTCCAGCCCGCCAGCCTGGACCTGCGCCTGTCCGATCGCGCCTGGCGGGTGCGGGCGTCCTTCCTGCCGGGACAGCGGCTGGTCGCGGACCGGATCGCGGACGTCTCGATGCACTCGATCGACCTGTCCGGCGGCTACGTGCTGGAAAAGGGCTGCGTCTATATCGCCGAACTGCAGGAGCGGCTCAGCCTGCCCAAGGGCCTGATCGCCCGCGCCAACCCGAAATCCTCGACCGGCCGCGTCGACGTCTTCGTGCGCCTGCTGACCGATCGCGGCGGATCGTTCGACGACGTGGACGAAGGCTATGAAGGTCCGCTCTATCTGGAGATCGCGCCCCAGACCTTCTCCATCCTGGTCCGCCCCGGCACGCGCCTGAACCAGTTGCGCCTCAAGGCCGGCGAACCGCAAAAGCTGGAGACCCGCAGCGTCGGCGTCGACCTTCAGGGCGGCGACATCGTCGGGTTCCGGGGCCGTCGCCACGCCGGCGTCGTCGACCTGGACAACATCGACGGCCACGATCCGCGCGACTTCTGGGAGCCCCAGATCCTGCGGCGCGGCGAACTGCTGCTGGATCCCGGCGAGTTCTACATCCTGGCCTCGAACGAAGCCGTCGAGATCCCCGTCGATCAGGCCGCCGAAATGACCCCGATCGACCCGTCAGTGGGCGAGTTCCGCGTCCACTACGCAGGCTTCTTCGACCCCGGTTTCGGCACCGACGAGGCCCACGGCGCGGGGTCCAAGGGCGTGCTGGAAGTCCGCACCCACGACACGCCATTCCTTCTGGAGCACGGCCAGATCGTCGCCCGCCTGGTCTACGAACCGCTCACCGAGCGCCCAACCCGCCTCTACGGCGAGAGCGGCAGCCACTATCAAAGCCAGGGGCTGAAGCTCAGCAAACACTTCAAGGCTTGGGGGTAATCCTCACCCGAGCAGCGGGGAAGGATTAAACCAGCTTGTCGGCCTTCCGCAGTCCCGGGAACAGCTTCGCCCATACGCCCGTCGCCGCCAGCGCCCCGCACCCGCCGAACACCGCCGCGCCGATCGGTCCCAGCATCCGCACCATCACGCCTGAGTAAGCCTCGCCCAGTTCGTTTGACGCTCCGATAAACAACATCGACACCGACGACACCCGCCCGCGCATGTGATCCGGCGTCGAGAGCTGGATCAGGGTCTGGCGAATGTTGACGCTGATCATGTCGGCCATGCCGCCGACGAACAGGGCGGCCGCCGAGACCCAGACGATCTTCGACAGCCCGAAGATGATGGTGCAGATCCCGAACACCGCGACCGAGGCGAACATCAGCAAGCCCCCCTTGCCGGGGATCGGATAGCGCGCCAGCACCAGCGCCATCAGGAACGCCCCGCCCCCGAACGACGCCCTCAGCAGCCCGAACCCCTCTGGCCCTACGTGCAGGATGTCCCTGGCGAAGATCGGCGTCAGCAGGGCCACCCCCGCGAACAGCACCACGATCAGATCCAGAGAGATCGCGCCCAGCACAATCTTGGTCGACCAGACGTATTTCAGACCGTCCTTGACCGCCCCCCAGCGATCGACCTCGCCTTCGACCGGCGCGGGCTTGCCGCTGGTCTTGATGATCAGAAAACAGGCCAGCGCCAGGGCGAAGAGCGCCATGGACACGCCATAGGCCAGCGGCGCCGACACCCCGACGATGACCCCGCCCAGGGCCGGGCCTGCGATGGCGCCGGTCTGGAAGGCGATTGACTGGGCGGCGATGGCGCGCGGCAACGCCGCCCGGCCCACCACCATCGGCAGATAGGCCTGGCTGGCGGGGGCCAAGAAAGCCCGCGACGCGCCGAACCCGACCGCCACGGCCAGCAATCCCCACAGTGGCGGATTTCCATGGATCGCCATGGCCAGGAACGACAGGGCGCAGGTTCCCTCGGCCAGGATCGACAGGATGACGGTCCGCCGCCGATCACGCCGGTCCGCCATCTCCCCGGCGGGCAAGGTCAGCAGCAGCAGCGGCACGAACTGCGCCAGTCCGACCAGCCCCAGGTACAGGCTGGCCTGTTCGATCGGATGATCCCGGCGCGCGATCTCGTAGACCTGCCACAGCAGGGCCGAGGACTGGATCTGGATCGCCAGAACGGCCGCCAGCCGCCCCAGCCAGATCAGGCGGAAATCGTTGATGGCCCATGGGTTGGTTCCATGGGCGTTCTTCGCAGCCTCGGCGACAGCGGGAGTGATCGGCTCGGGCGCCTCAGGTGCGTCGGTCATTTTTGGGGTAAGGCGTTCCGTCTCGGTGAAAATAGCGGTCCGAGCCCAACGGCAGGACCATGTCGATGTCGGGATAATCGGCCCCGTCGCCGCCGGGCGTGCGCGTTCCGACTTCCAGCAAAACGGCCTCGGCCGCCGATCGGTTCTCGATCTTGTGGCCGATCGGCACGCCAGCCTTGAAGCCCGCGCAGTCGTTGGCCCGCAGCACCGTCTCGCCGTCGTCCTCGACCAGAACGACCTCGCCGGACAGGACCATGACGAACTCATCCTCAGTGGCGTGCCAGTGCCGCTGGGACGACCATGCCCCGGCCGGCAAGCGCAGCAGGTTCACGCCGAACTGGTCCAGACCCGCCGCGTCCCCCAACCGCCAGCGCCGACGCGCCAGGCAGGGTCCGGCGTGTTCGTCGGGATAGGCCGTTCCATGTCCGGTGGGTGCGGCGTCGACATCGATCTTCGGCACGGCGGCTCCCCTTCCAGCGTTCGCTGCGACCCCCTAAAGCATAGGTCCATGAGCGCCGCATCAACTCCCGTAATCGATCCTGTCGAACTGACGCAGGCGCTGATCCGCAGGCCCTCCGTCACCCCCGCCGACGAGGGGGCGATGGACATGCTGGAGCGCGTCCTGACCGACCTGGGTTTCACCTGCCGCCGCATGGCCTTCGAAGGCCCGACGGGCGTGGGCTCGGACGCACGGATCGAGAACCTCTACGCCCGGCGCGGGACGGCCTCCCCCAACCTCTGTTTCGCCGGCCATACCGACGTGGTCCCGACCGGCGAGGCCGCCGCCTGGTCCTCCGGTCCGTTCGAGGCCGAGGTGAAGGACGGCCTGCTCTACGGACGCGGCGCGGTGGACATGAAGGGCGGCATCGCCGCATGGGTCGCGGCCGTGTCGCAGGTGCTGGCCGACGACGAACCGCACGGCTCCCTGTCCTTCCTCATCACCGGCGACGAGGAAGGCCCGGCGCTGCACGGCACCAAGAAGGTCGTCGAGGCCCTGATGGCCGAGGGCGAGGCTATCGACGCCTGCGTGGTCGGCGAACCGTCGTCGCAACATCAGCTGGGCGACATGATCAAGATCGGGCGGCGCGGTTCGCTTAACACCTGGATCACCGTCCACGGCAAACAGGGCCACGTCGCCTACCCCGCCCGCGCCGCCAACCCGGCGCCGGTATTGGTCCGGCTGCTGGCCCGCCTTGGCGCCCACAGTCTCGACAACGGCTACGAAGCCTTCCAGCCGTCGAACCTGGAAATCACCACGATCGACGTCGCCAACCCCGCCACCAACGTCATCCCGGCCGAGGCCCGCGCCCGGCTGAACATCCGCTTCAACCCGGCCCAGACCGGCGACGGCCTGATCGACTGGCTGAACCGCGAGGCGGGCGCGGTCCAATCCGAAACCGGCCTGCAAATCACCTTGGAGCACATGTGTTCCGGCGAAGCCTTCCTGACCCCCGTCGGCCCCTTCGTGGTCGCGGTCCAGGACGCGGTCGAGGCGGAAACCGGCCTCCGCCCCGAGGCCTCGACCACCGGCGGCACCTCCGACGCCCGCTTCATCCGCGCCCTGTGTCCCGTGCTGGAGTTCGGCCTCGTCGGCCAGACCATGCACCAGATCGACGAACGCGTTCCGGTCGCCGAGATCCAGGCCCTGACCCGCGCCTACCGCCGCATCATCGAAAGCGTTCTGTCCCCGGCGTGAGTCCTAAAAGAGCACCGCCGCCACATGGTCCACCACGACCGCGGAGGACAGCAGCACGGTCACGAAGGTGATGAGGAAAAAGACGGCCTCTCGCCACGGGTTGTTCGGTGTGGCGGGCGTGAGGGACGGCAAGATGAGTTTCAGATCGCGCATTGGGGACATCTCCGGGTCGTGACCGTCCGACGATGCTCCCGATCCCTTGCCGCTTCGTTCGCGAAACTGATGAACCGGCCGCTAGGGACGTTCCAGGAACCGCAGCGCGCTCAGCGCATGGGTCCGCACCCCCAGCGCCAGCACGGTCTCGTTGACGTCGAACTGAGGCGAATGGTTGGGCGCCGCCGTCGCCGGATCGACGCCCTCTGGCGTCCCGCCGATGTGATAGAAAACCCCCGGCACCTCGCCCTGGAAGTATGAGAAGTCCTCCGCCACCGTCGTCGGCGGCGAGGCCGAGTTGACGTTCCCTTCACCCGCCGCCTCGGTCAGCACCGGCGCCAGCCAGGCCGACAGCGCCTCGTCATTGAACACCAGGGCCGCGTTCTGACGCACGGCGAAGTCGGCGGTCGCGCCGTAGGCCTCGGCCACATGGTCGATCGCGGCCTCCGCCCGCGCGACCAGATCGTCCCGCTGCGCGATATTGAAGGTCCGCAGCGTGCCTGACATCACCGCCTCCTCCGGGATGATGTTGTAGCGCACCCCCGCCTGCACCGTGGCGATGGTGAAGACGGTCGGCGTCGTCGTCGGGTCGATGGTCCGCGCCGTCAGGGTATTGATCGTCGAGATCACCTGCCCCGCCACCGCGATGACATCGACGCCTTTCCAGGGCCAGGCGCCGTGCGTCTGTCGCCCATGCAGGGTGATGTCCACCCTGTCCGACGCCGCCATGAACCCCTGCGGCCGATAGAAGATCGTCCCCGCCCGGCCCGGCACGACATGCAACCCGAAGATGGCCTCCACGTCCGGATTCTTCAGCGCGCCGTCCTGGATCATCAGCTTGGCCCCGCCCATCGGCTCGCCCGGAGGCGCCCCCTCCTCCGCCGGCTGGAAGATGAACACCACCGTGCCCGAGAACCGCTCCTTCATCCCGCTGAGAACCTGCGCCGCCCCCAGCAGCATGGCGATGTGCGCATCATGGCCGCAGGCATGGGCCACCGGCACCGTCGCCCCCTGATAGGTCCCCGTCGCGGTCGAGGCGAACGGCAGGCCCGTCGCCTCAAGCACCGGCAGGGCATCCATGTCGGCCCGCAACGCCACGACGTGCTGAGGCCCCGATCCCGTCCCTCGCAACACGCCCACGACCCCGGTCCGCCCCACCCCCTCGCGCACCTCGATCCCCATGGCCCTCAGATGTTCGGCGACGAAGGCGGCGGTGCGGGTCTCGGCCAGACCCAGTTCGGGATGGGCGTGCAGGTCTCGCCGCCAGGCGATCACCTCCGGCTCGATCGCTGACGCCGCCGACGCCACGGCCTCTGCAGAGACGGGCCCCGCCGGGATCGTCTGCGCAAAGGCGGGCGCCGCCATCAGGGTCAGCAGGGCGGCGACGACGGCGGGACGGATCATGTCAGGCGGGCTCCGAAAGGGTCGCCGCGATGATGGGCGGACGCGACGTCCCGACGCAAGCGCGTTCGACCCGGCCGTCTTGCGGGCGTCACACCCTTGCCCGACATAGCGCCCATGGCGATCAAGACCTCCACCACGAAATGGCGCGACGTCGTCCTGGTCTGCAGGAAGTGTCAGAAGAAGCTCGACGGCGGCTTCGGCCCCGACGGCGACAAGAGCCTGAAGAAGGCGCTGAAGAAATACCTCCGCCCCAATGACGCGAAAGGCCGTAAGGCCGAGCTCGCCGTCATCGAGACCGCCTGTTTCGACATCTGCCCCAAGGGCGCCGTGATCGCCGTCAACGCCTCCAACCCCAAGGCCCTTCTGATCGTCCCCGCCGGAGCCGATCTGTTCGAGGTCAAGGCGCGGCTGGGACTGGAGGACGGACGGCGAAAGCCGACGCTGACGGTGGTGGAATAGGGTGGGCGGTGATGCCGGAAGCGGACGCGGTGAGTGTCAGCTTAGGGTAAAAAGCGGACGTTGGTTCGTTAGAGTGGTTGGATGAAGTTCGGCGAACTCAAATCCATCGGACACAACATCGCTGACTCCCTCGCGAGCGGAATATGCCTGCTCGTCGGCTACTACGAGGTAGACATCTTCGGCGAGGCAGCGAGTTCGCCAGCAGGGTATATCGAGGTGGACTTCCTGACAGGAACGAGTTCGGGCAGCTTGACGTCTCCGACCCTGACCAAGGTCATCACGTTGTATCGGGATGCTCTTGATCGACTTTGCGCGAGCCACGGCACAAGCGCATCAGCCTTCACCGTCCTAACTGCTCGCTTCGCCACCGACAGCAGATATGGGGGGCATTTCACCGTCACCGTTGAAGACCCGTCGGGCCGCCGGTCGGTTGACGAATATCTCGGCACACCGGGCCGTAAGCTGAAAGTCCGCTAAGGGTCGGAAGCAGACGTTCGCCGAGAGGTGCGAAGCGGACCTCAATCCGAAACGACTCTATAGGCTAAAACCCCTGCTTCCTGATCCAGCTCGATTAACAACCACTCATGGTCGATAGCCATTAGCGTTCCATCTGGCCCCAAGACATAGACCATCTCGGTCCCCTTCCATTTATCAGTTGGGGTTGGCGGACCAAGCAGTTCGACGACCTCGGCCCCAGCCATGCCCACGAGGGGGTGCTTCTCGAAAAGGCTGGCGACCATGTTCGCTCGCTCACGCGTGTCAAGGTCGGCATCCTGCCATCGTTCCTGATCGAACGGCGTCTTCGATCCACAACTCGTTAGAGACAACAGGGCAAATATGAGAACGGGGAAACGCATGGGTAGAGGCTGTCAGCCACCGTGAAAGTCCGCAATGGGTCGAGAGCGGACATGGCTCTTTCGCCATGCCGACGCCGGACCTACAGTCGGCACGGCCATCGGAGGCCCACATTGCGCCGAGTGATCCAGCAACCGGACAGCTTCGCAAATGCGTTCGTCAGCGGAGCGAGCCAAGTAGCGCGCTGGGCCGTGATCCCGATGGTCGGTCTGGCGTTCTTGTCTAGCCGCTATGCGATCCGGCCCCTCGAACCATTCTTCCTGTTTGGCGGGCTCTTTGTAGCTGGTGTCCTGCTGGGCGGTTTTTGCTGCACTGTCCCGCTGATCTGGCAAGGGATCGTCCACCGCTGGTTTTCGCAACGCTAGCCCAGCGGAGTCCGCTCCAGCTCGAGAGCGGTCGATCGCCCGAGGGTGGGCAGCGGACCTAGACCTGACTCCAACGCAAACGCTGCGCGTCAACTACTTCACCGCCCATGTGCTCGACGAAAGCAGCTCTTAGCGCGTCCATAAGCCCCTGCCATTTCTCCGGTTCGGTGTTGGGGTTTTGATCGTCCGCCAGGAATACCCACTCCACGAACTGATCCGCTGTCACAGGGCCGGACGACGGGATGAAATCATCCACATGAAGGGGCATGTCATCCTTCACGCATCCGCAAAAGCCCAGCGTGACGCACGCGACATCCAACAGAGCATCGTAACCGGTCTTGATCGCCATCAACCAACCTTGGCCCTCCGCACATCTGACTTCAATGTCCGCTATGGGTCGAAAGCGGAAGTCAGCGGCATGCCGGCAAACCGACCTTCACCTTTGCTGCCAGCAACGCGGTGATCCACACTCCCCCTGAATTCCTCAACCCGCTCAACGCCCCCGCCAAAACAACGCCCTCCAACCGAACACGCCCCGGAACGCCCGTATACTTGTCCCTTTCGCCTAAGGGGACAGGATGCACGACGAGGACGGCTTCGATAACCCGCAGTCGGCCGTCGACGGCATCGCCATCGACGCCGGTTACGCGGAACTGGCCGCGCATGCGCTGAACCAGCTTCGTCGCGCCATGGCGCGGGGGCAGGCCTCGGTCGCCTGCGGATGGATGCGGCTGCACGAGCGTCTGAGCGCCCACGCCGAAGCGGAACGCCAGGCCGAACGCAGGACCACGATCGACGCCGAGCCGTCTCGCCGAGTGCTGCCACCGGTTCCGTTGGAGCGCGGACCTCCAGGTCCGCTCTTTTCGGCGCCGGAAGGCGAACCTGGAGGTCCGCGATCCAGAGCCTCATCGCCCACCTCGAGGAGTCTCGACACCTTTCTGACCGGCCGCGCCTCGTTGGATCCGAACGAACCGAACACTCCGCACACGTTTTTCACCGAAACGGAGCCCGCCCGGCCGCCCTTCCTCGGAAACTCGCCGTGACGCGCCGACCTTGCCGGTTTAAGCGCTCCTGATGTCCCCCAAATCGCCCGCCTTCATGATCCTGTTCGTCGTCAGCCTGATCGCGGCGGCCGGCAACATGGGGCTGCAATCGGTGCTGCCCGCGATCGGGCGCGAGTTCGGGCTCGCCGACACTCTGGTGGCCGGGGCCTTCGCCATCTCGGCCCTGATGTGGACCGTGACCTCGCCGTTCTGGGCCCGGCTGTCGGATCGGATGGGGCGAAAGAAGGTGATCCTGATCGGGCTGGTGGGCTTCGTGATCTCGATGACCGGCTTCGGCCTCGCCGCCACCTCGGGGATCGAGGGATGGCTGGGCGCGATCCTGGCCTTCACCCTGATGGCGGTGGCGCGGACGGTCTATGGCGTGTTCGGCTCGGCCTCGCCGATCGCGTCCCAGGCCTATGTCGCCGACCGCACCGACGCGGCGGGTCGCACCCAGGCCATGTCGCTGCTGGCCTCGGCGCAGGGGCTGGGCACGGTCATCGGGCCGGTGCTGTCGCCCTTCTTCATCCTGCCGCTCGTCGGGCTGGCCGGGCCGATGTACGTTTTCGCCCTTCTGGGCCTGATCGTCCTGCTGGTCGTCTGGAAGAAGCTGCCTTCCGGCGAGGTCGTGCGTCAGCCGTCGCCGAGCGGTCGGACGGATACGGTGGGCAAGGGACTGTGGAAGGATCCGCGCGTGCGCGACTTCCTGATCTACGGCCTGTTCGTCACCGGGGCGCAGGCGATCAACATCTCGGTCCTGGGCTTTCACATCATCGACGAAATGTCGGCCACCGGGATGGCGGCGCGCGCGGCCCAGCCCTTCATCGGCGTGGCCATGTTCGCCGGCGCCGCCGCCACCCTGATGGTCCAGTGGGGGCTGATCCCGCTGTTGAAGCTTCAGCCGCGCGCCCTGATGCGGTGGGGCGCCGGGCTGGCGCTGGCCGGCAACGTGATCAGCATCGTCGCCCCCGGCTATTTCGGCGTCGTCGTCGGCTATGCCATCGTCTCCATGGGCGTCGGCTTCGCCCGTCCGGGCTTTACCGCCGGATCGTCCCTGGCGGTCGGCGCGCATGAGCAGGGCGCCGTCGCCGGCCTGATGATGTCGGTGGCCGGGCTGTGCTTCCTCGCTCCGCCTGTCATCGGCGTGGCGCTGTACGAAGTCACCGAATGGGGGCCTTTCGCCGCCAATGTCGTGCTGCTGGGGGCGGCCGTGGCCCTGGCCTATTTCAGCCCGACACTGCGGTTCGACCCGACGCCCGATGTCGACGACGCCCCGGCCCCCGACGCTCCGCCCGCCTCGCAGCCGGGGCCGGAGGGGAATAGCTGACCTGCGTCAAACACTTCCGCTTGCAACGACGGCCCTCAATCGCAACATCGAGACCATGAACTTCAAAATCGAAAAACGCGTCGGCGTCCGCGCCACCTCCGAGAGGATCTGGGAGGTCATCGCCGACTTGCCGGGCTGGGATCGCTGGAACCCGATCGAGACCGAGGTCGCCGGGGCCATCGCCTTCGGCGGCGAGATCGCCCTGACCGAGCGGATCGAGGGTCTGTCCGAGCGGCGCGTCACCGCCCGCATCGCCGACTGGCAGCCGAACGCCCAGCTGGTCTGGACCGAAAAGCGCGGCTGGCTGTTCAACGTGATCCGCTACTACGAGATCGAGGAGCTGGAGCCCGGCAGCTGCATCGTCGCCAACGGCTTCATCTTCTCCGGCTTCCGCGGCGAAGGCTTCCACGACAAGCACAAGAAGACGATCAAGCGCGCCTGCGAGGGGATCGCCGAGGCCCTGAGGGTCAGCGCCGAAAGCTGACCGGCTATTGCGCGGCGGGCGGTCCCGCCGAGGCCTCGCGCACGCCCTCGGCCTTGTTGGACCCCATCATGTCCTGAATGTTGATGATGGCGGGGCCCAGGATCACGACGAACAGAACGGGAAGGAAGAAGACGATCATCGGCACGGTCAGCTGGGCCGGCAGCGCGGCGGCCTTCTTCTCGGCCGCCGACAGACGCAGGTCCCGGTTTTCCTTGGCCATGGTGCGCAGGGCCGACCCCAGGGGGGTGCCGTACTGCTCGGCCTGGACCATGGCGGTGGCGACGGAGCGCACGCCCGGGTGGTTGGTCCGCTTGGCCAGCCCCTCATACGCCATGCGCCGTTCGGGCAGGTAGCTGAGCTCGGCCGACAACAGCGCCAGTTCCTCGGCCAGGTCGATCGAGGTGGTGCCGATCTCCTGGGACACCTTCACGATCGCCGACTCGATCGACATGCCCGCCTCGACGCAGATCAGCATTAGGTCCAGCGCGTCGGGGAAGGCCTGCATGATCGACTGCTTCCGCTTGGCGATGCGGTTCTGCA
>JAZKHL010000016.1:0-6178 GCA_040385365.1 Pseudomonadota bacterium
CCCTGGCCCCCAACCTCGGCATGGTCGATCTGTCGCCGGGCGAGCGGTTCGTCATTGCCGATATTCCCGGCTTGATCGAGGGGGCGTCGGAGGGCGCAGGCCTCGGCACGCGGTTCCTGGGCCACGTCGAACGCTCGGCCTCGCTAATCCATCTGGTGGACGGCACCCAGGACGACGTCGCCGAAGCGTATCGGATCATCCGCCACGAACTGGACGCCTATGGCGAGGGCCTGGCCGACAAGCAGGAGATCCTGGCGCTCAACAAGATCGACGCCCTGACGCCCGAGGCCCGCGAAGAAAAGGCCGCCGACCTGGAAGCCGTCGCCGGTCGTCGTCCGATGCTGGTCTCCGGCGTATCGGGCGAAGGCGTCCCCGAACTGCTCCGCGCCGCCTGGGCCGAGGTCAGAAAGACCCGCGGCGAAATCGATTCCGAGGGCGACGAGATCGAAATCTTCGCCGACGGCTGGAAGCCCTGATCCGGAACCGTTCGGACGGCTGATCCGCTGATCCCGAAAGGGAGCTCATCATGACAGACCGCGATCAAACTCAGGGCCGTGAGGACAACGGCGCCGTGCCGACCGACAAGCCCGGAACCTCGGACGCCGAGGTCAAGAAGACCGGCCGTCAAGAGCGAACGACCGCCGGTCCCGACGGTCCTGACGCGACCGAGGTGGGCGATACCTTCAAGAAGACCGGCGGCTGACAGGCGACAAATCCGTTCAGGACGTGTTAGCTGAGGTTTCGTTTGCTCATTCTTGAGCATAAGCCCGCCTCGATCTGCAGCGCTGAGCCCCGCCGCCTTGTCCTTCTTCCACGCCGGTCCCGCGCCCCAGGCGAACGGCCCCCGCCCCGGGGCGCTGCGGGATGGACTCGCCTTGTCGGCGGGAATGAAGGTCGGGCTGTTCGGCGGCTCGTTCAATCCGGCGCATGACGGCCATGCCCACGTGGCGGAAACCGCGCTTCAGCGCCTCGATCTCGATCGGGTGATCTGGTTGGTTTCCCCTCAGAACCCCCTGAAGGACGCCCGCCAGACGGCGCCGCTGAACGATCGCATGGCATCGGCCCGGTCATTCGCCCGACCGCCGCACATGGTCGTGTCGGACGTGGAGACCCGCATCGGCACGACCTGGACCGTGGACACCCTCAGGGCGCTGAAACGCCGTCATCCCGGCGTGCATTTCGTCTGGCTGATGGGGTCGGACAATCTGGAGAATTTTCACCGCTGGCGCGGCTGGACCGACATCATGCGGATGATGCCGGTGGCCGTCGTCGCCCGGCCCGGCAGCCTGCTGGAAAGCCGCTCCGCCCCCGCCGCGCGTCGCTTCGCGGGCCAGCGGGTCTCGTCCAACGAGGCGCGCTTGTTGCCGATGATGCAGGCGCCGGCCTGGACCTACCTGACGGCGCCGCTGAACCCCAGTTCATCGACCGCACTTCGCGCCGCGAAATGGCCTTGAGGCCTGCGGGTGACGTTTTCGGCCATCCGTGCTAGAGAGCCTCTTTAGTGAACCCTCCCGGAGCCTTCCGCTGACCCCCTCGCCCGCGCACGACGCGCAAGAAGACGCCGTTTCGAACACGGCCCATGAGATGGAGCCGATCGCGCCCATCCACGCCGAAGACGGCTCAGACGACGGCTCCGACGAAGACCTCTCCGACGATTCCGCCGAAGACTTCCCCCTGTTCGGCGACGACGCCGAGGATGCCGAAGACGCGCGCGGTTTTGACCAGCAGGGCCCCGTACCCACGGGCTCCACAGCGCTCGAGACCGCCCTGCTGTCCAAGCTGGACGAGGACAAGGCCCAGGACATTGTCCTGATCGACCTGAAGGGCAAATCGCCCATGGCCGACACCATGATCGTCGCCTCCGGCCGTTCGCACCGCCACGTCGGCGCGCTCGCCGACCACCTGCTGCGCACGCTGAAGGAACAGGGTCTGGGCCGCGCCAAGGTCGAGGGCCTGCCGCACTGCGACTGGGTTCTGATCGACGCCGGAGACGTGATCGTCCACCTGTTCCGTCCGGAAGTGCGGATGTTCTACAACATCGAAAAGATCTGGGCCGTGGACAGCGCGCACCGGACGGCGAACGCCTGACACCATTCACCGTCATCCTCGGGCCTGTCCCGAGGATCCATGGGTCTGCACCCCGGCAATTGATGTGACGTGTTGACGATCGAACGTCACTCTTTTTATCGCGCACACGGACGGATGGACCCTCGGGACAAGCCCGAGGGTGACGGTCTGGGTTTGGGCCGGAGATTGACGTGAAACTCGCCATCGCCGCCATTGGCAAGCCCGGCCGCGGGCCCGAAGCCGCGCTTGCAACCGACTACGCCGCACGCGCCACGGCGGCGGGTCGCGCCCTTGGTCTCGGCCCGCTTGATCTGATCGACCTCGAACCGCGCAAGACCGGCAAGGCGCCGGAGGCCGAGTTATTGCTCGCGGCGGCCGACGGCGCCCACCTGATCGCCTGCGACGAACGGGGCAAGACCTATTCCAGCCGCGCTTTCGCCGACCATATCGCGACCCTGCGAGACCGGGGCGAGCGACGGCTGGTGTTCGCCATCGGCGGAGCGGACGGGCTGGACGCCAGCGTGCTGGCGGCGGCTGGATCGACCCTGGCGTTCGGGCCCCAGACCTGGCCCCACGCGCTGGCGCGGGCGATGCTCGCCGAACAACTCTATCGCGCGGTGACGATCTTGGGCGGATCGCCCTATCATCGCGACTGATGAACCGCGCCGCCGTCCTCGCCGTCCTGCTGACCGTGTCGGCCCTGCCGGCCGCGGCCTCGGTGCAGGACGATCTGCAACAGCTCCAGACCCAGTATCGCGACGAACAGGTGCGCGCCCGTCGCCTCCGCGCCGACGCCCGCGACGCCCAGGCCGAAATGGTCGCGCTGGACCGCGAGCTGGCGACCCTGCGCCGAGACCAGACCGCCGACGACACGCAATTGTCGTCCCAACGTCAACGGCTGCGCGACCTCAGCGCCCGCGAGGCCGCCATCGTCGCCGATCTGGCCCGCGCCCGCGACGGCCAGGGCCGGCTGCTGTCCGCGCTCCAGATGCTGAGCCGGAGGCCTCCGCCGCCCCTGCTGATCCCTGCCGACCGGGCGGTCGACACCGTGCGCGCCGCCATTCTGATGAAGGCCATGGCCCCCGAACTGCAGCGCCGCGCGGCCGCCCTCGCCGCGCGTCAGGCGGAGGTGGTGCGCATCCGCCGCCTCGCCGTCCTGTCCAGCGAACGCCTGCTGACCACCGAAAGCGCCCAGGGCGACCGCCGGGCGGAGATCGAGGATTTGTCGGCCCGCCGCGTCGCCCTCCTCGCCGTTCTGCGCGCCGACGCGTCGCGGGCGGAGCGGGCCGCGGCCGCACTGGAGACCCGCATTCGCAATCTGGGCGGTCGGCCAGCCTCGGTAACCGACGTCGCCACCCCTTCGACCCGACTGCCCGGCGGTCGCGCGCGCCTGACCGCGCCGGTCTCGGGCGCGCCCCTGTCGCGGTTCGACGCCGGGTCGTCCGGCTTGCGCTGGGCCGCGCCGGCCGGTCCTGTGGCCGCGCCCGCCAGCGCCCGCGTGGACCATGCCGGTCCTTTGAGCGGCTGGGGCGAGGTCGTCATTCTTGATCTCGGAGGCGGCTGGCGCGCCGTCGTCGCGGGCCTGGACACGGTCTCGGTGAACGTCGGGGATCGGGTGGCGGAAGGCCAGGCCCTCGGGGCGGCCGGACGCGGCGGAGAGGTCTATCTGGAACTGCGCCGCGACGATCGGCCGGTCGATCCCGCGCCCTATCTGTGACGCGAGGCGTCGCTTGGCTTCCCTTCAAGCGAAACCGCTTCCCAAGCCGACATGACGCTGATTTTATCGCTCCGACGCGGGGCCGCCACGATTTCATCGTGAGGTCCGCCGCCTTGCCCCTTCGCCGCCCTTCCCGGCGGCTTCGAAAGAGACCGAATGCGTAAACTGTTCCTCGCCGGCGGGGCCGTGCTGGCCCTGGGCCTCAGCGGCATGACCGTGGCATCGCAGACGCCGAGGAACGAGACCTTCCGGATGCTGCAGCTGTTCGGGGACGCCCTGGCGGTGGTCGAGCAGGCCTATGTGGTCCCGGTCGACAACAAGAAGCTGATCGAGGCGGCTCTGGCCGGCATGATGACCGCGCTGGATCCCCATTCCAACTATCTGGCGCCCGACGGCTATGCGGACCTCCAGGAACGAACCTCCGGCGAATATTCCGGCGTCGGCCTGACGATCACGGCCGAGGGCGGTCTGGTGAAGGTGATCTCGCCGATGGACGACAGCCCCGCCGGCCGCGCGGGCGTCCAGGCCGGCGACGTCATCTCCGCCATCAACGGCCAGAACGCCGCCGGCCTGACGGTGTCGAACGTGTCGGACAAGCTGCGCGGCGCCATGGGCACCTCGGTCACCGTCACCTTCCTGCGGGACGGCGAAGAGCCGCGCGACGTGGTCCTGGTCCGCGAAGTGATCAAGGTCGAGAGCGTGACCAGCCGGATGGAGGGCGACTTCGGCTACCTGCGGGTCTCGACCTTCAACCAGAACACCGGCCGCGAGCTGACCACTGCGATCGAGAAGATCAAACGCGACCATCCGACGGTGAAAGGCTTCGTGCTGGACCTTCGCAACAACGGCGGCGGCTTGCTGAGCGCCGCCATTGATGTCTCCGACGCGTTCCTGGAGCGTGGCGAGATCGTCAGCCAGCGGGGACGCCGACCCGACCAGATCGAGCCGTTCTTCGCCAGCCCCGGCGACCTGACCGGCGGCCTGCCGCTGGTGGTGCTGATCAACTACGGCTCGGCCTCGGCGTCGGAAATCGTCGCCGGCGCCTTGAAGGATCATGAGCGCGCGACGCTGGTCGGCCTGACCACCTTCGGCAAGGGTTCGGTCCAGACCGTGATCCCGTTGCGGAACGGCCAGGACGGCGCCCTGTCGATCACGACGGCGCGCTACTATACCCCCTCGGGCGGATCGATCCAGAAGATCGGCATCGAGCCGGACCTGGAGGTCGCGCGGACGGAAGCCGAGGCGCGGATCGTTTCGCGCTCCAGCTTCATCTATTCGGAGGCAGCCTACGCCACCGCGCTCGATGCCTCCATCGGTGCCGAGCGCAAGGGCGCGCACACGCCGCGCGAGGCCCCGGGCGAAGACTACGACAAGGACGCCGATTATCAGCTGCAACGGGCGCTCGACGTCCTGCGGGCCGGCGGCGACCTCGCACGTCTGGCGGCGGCGCCCACCGGCATCGTGGTCAGCGACGGCACGACGCCGACCGTCACGGCCGCCGCGACCGACACCACCGAGGAGCCCGACGGCGAATAGCCGCGACCGCAACGTGGCTAACGGCGCGTTAGGCTTTCTTAACCGCCGTCCGTTCATAGTCGCCGGCGAAGATCGTCGTCCGGAATCCGTCCGGTCGTCTGTTTCCCGAGCCTGCGCCGTCCATGTTCGCCAAGCGCCAGTCCGCCCTCGCCGCCGCCGCCGGCGCTCCGCCCTCGGGCCGGGGCCTGAAGTTCGACATGAAGCCGGTCGTGGCCATGCTGAAACGCCCGCCCGTCGCGGTCGGGGCCGCGGGGCTCGTGCTTCTGGCCTCCGTCGCGTTGTTCATGACGGTGCTGGGTGATCCCCGCGCCGGAACGCCCTCCGCGCGCGTCGCCCTGAAGCGTGAGGCGCCGGTCCAGGCGCCGGCCCCCAGCGGCCTCGAGGCCTTTTCCATGGGCGGGTTCGCCGCATGGCAGGGGCTGGCGGGCGATCCGGCGCTGGACCCCAACGGCGCGGCCGGCGGCGAGGCCCTGATCACCCTGCCCGACGGCGCGACCGTCGCCGGTGGTTCCGCCATCGCCGCACCCCAGCTTGCCGCCTCGCCCCTGGCCCGCGCCCCCATCGCCGGGCTTAGTCAGCCAGGGCCCCAGGGCGTCTTGCCGACCATCGCCACCGACGGACGCGTGCCCGCCCAGGCCTATGCCCGTCCGTTCCAGCCGAACGGCAAGCCGCGCGTCTCCCTGGTCGTCGGCGGCCTCGGCCTCAACGCCGTGACGACCCGCGCCGCCATCGAGCGGCTGCCCGCCGACGTCACCCTGTCGTTCGTGCCCTATGCCGAGGGCCTTCAGGGCTGGATCGATCTGGCCCGCGCCCAGGGCCACGAGGTCATGATCGAGATCCCGATGGAGCCGACCGGCT
>JAZKHL010000017.1:0-13618 GCA_040385365.1 Pseudomonadota bacterium
CCGTCGATGTAGATGGTCGGGCCGGCGACGTTGATCGGGCGACCGATCACGCGAATGCCGGGAGCCGACACGTGGATCGGCGGGCCTGGATTGTTGATGGGAGGACCCCAGCCGCCGGGGCCGGGCCAGTTGGAGCCGCCGCCCGTCCAGGGGCCGTAGAAATCGACGACGCGCGTACAGGCGCACGGAACGTCATTGTAGTGCGCAGCCTCGGGACAGCCATGGCCGTCCGCCGGCGCAGCAGCGCCGGAGATCAGCAGGGAGGCTATGATTGAAGTGATCGGATCCATTCAGTCAGCTACCATCTCCAGTCTCCGCGAGACTTCACTTTCCCCTAGCAGGCGAACGCTGGAGGGAGGTCGGCGACCTGCCTGATCACGGTTATATTAACCATTTTCGACTGTCTACGGCCCGACCCCAAGCTTGTGCCCAGATATCCCCGGAACTTAGGCGGCTGATTAGCCCGTCGGAGCACGAGGCTTAGCGATGGGCTGGCAGCATGGAAGCAGCGGGCGAGGGCCTGCGAGCGCTCGTCTGCCATCGCCCGCAACCATTGATAGCGGACATCTGCTGGCTTCTGGAAAAATGACCTTCGTGGTGGAGCCCGATCCTCGCTGCGTTGATTTCATCCAGAATCGCCCCACATCTCGACCAACATGACACCGGGCGCGCCGACGCCGCCCTCAGGAGAGATTTGATATGGCCACGGTCAAGGTCACCGACGAGAGCTTCGACGCCGACGTCCTGAAATCGTCCACCCCCGTGCTGGTGGACTTCTGGGCGGAGTGGTGCGGCCCCTGCAAGCAGATCGGCCCGGCCCTGGAGCAGATCTCCGACGAACTCGGCGGCCAGGTCACCATTGCCAAGATCAACATCGACGACAGCCCGATGACCCCGTCCAAGCTGGGCGTGAAGGGCATCCCGACCCTGATGCTGTTCAAGGACGGCCAGATGACCTCGCTGAAGGTCGGCGCCATGCCCAAGGGCAAGATCCTGGAATGGCTGGCCGAGACGGGCATCGCCGCCAAGGCGTGACCTGATCCGGCGGGCGGTCTAAACGCCGTGGAATGTTCACCGCCACCGTCCTGACCATGTTCCCCGAGGCCTTTCCCGGGCCGCTCGGCGTGTCGCTGATCGGCACGGCCTGGCGCGAGAAGGGGCTGTGGGACCTGCAAACGCTGGACATTCGCGACTTTTCCGAAGATAAGCGCGGCTTCCTGGACGACACCCCCGCGGGTGGCGGCCCGGGACAGGTACTCAAAGCGGACGTGGTAGCCCGGGCCTTAGACAGCCTGACAGGGTCGCCCCGGCCGCTTTTGTACATGAGCGCACGCGGTCGATCCCTGACGCAGGCGCGCGTGAAGGACTGGGCCAAGGCGGACGGCGTCGTCGTCCTGTGCGGTCGGTTCGAGGGGGTGGACCAACGGGTGCTCGACGCACGCGGGTTCGAGGAGGTCTCCGTCGGAGACGCGGTTCTCGCCGGTGGCGAGGCGGCGGCGATGGTGGTGATCGAGGCGTGCGTACGACTGATCCCCGGCGTTCTGGGCCAGGCCGAAAGCCTGTCCTCCGAAAGCTTCGAGGACGGTCTTCTGGAGCATCCGCAGTACACGCGACCGCGGACGTTCGAGGGGATCGACATCCCGGAGATCCTGCTGTCCGGCGACCATCGCAAGATGGCGGCCTGGCGTCAGGACCAACGGGAAAAGACCACGCAGGAGCGCAGACCGGATCTCTGGGACGCGCATCTTGCGACACGACCTGCGGAATCTTCCGCCAAACCCCCCCGGCGAGCTCGCTCGACGGGTTCTACTGCGGGGCCTCGCCCCGCCAAATCATAGCTAAAGGGCGCCAAAGCCCGAGGAGAATAGACACATGGCCAACATCCTTCAGACCATCGAAGCCGAAGAAAAAGCCCGCCTGATCGCGGTGCGCGAAATCCCGAACTTCCAGCCCGGCGACACCCTGCGCGTCATGGTGAAGATCAAGGAAGGCGAGCGCGAACGCATCCAGGCCTTCGAAGGCGTCTGCATCGCCCGTGACGGCGGCGGCGTGAACGAGAGCTTCACCGTCCGCAAGATCTCCTTCGGCGAAGGCGTCGAACGCAAATTCCCCATCCTGTCGCCGAACATCGACGCGATCGAGGTGAAGCGCCGCGGCGTCGTTCGTCGCGCCAAGCTCTACTACCTGCGCGACCGTCGCGGTAAGTCGGCCCGTATCGCCGAACGCCAGACCGTCCGCCCCGCCAAGGGCGCTCAGGTGCCGGTCACGGGCGCCGCCGAGAAGCCTGCCGACGAGGCATAGGCCTTACGCACCGTTCCCCTCGGGCCTGATCCGAGGATCGAACCTCGAGTTCGTAAGACAACGAAGGGGCGCACCGCCATGGTGCGCCCCTTCTTCGTTTCAGACCCGGAACAGCCGATCCTCGGATCAAGTCCGAGGATGAAGGCTAAACGACGCCGAACCGATACTCCGTCCGCGACCGGAACGTCTCGCCCGGTCTCAGCACCGTCGAGGGAAACATCGGCCGGTTCGGGCTGTTCTGATAGTGCTGGGTCTCCAGCGCGATGCCGCAATGGGGCCGATAGGCGGCCCCGCCGCGCCCGACCAGGTCCACCGTGTTGGCGGTATAGACGTGCAGCGCAGGCTCAGTGGTCCAGACCTCGAGCGAGCGGCCGCTGACGGCGTCGGATAGCACCCCCGCCTGACGCAGGGCCCCCTGCTGACCCAGGACCGCGAAACTGTGATCGTAGCCGCCGCCGATGCGCAGCTGTTCGTCGCCCGCGCCCAGGTCGCGACCGATCGGCTTGGGTTGGCGGAAATCGAAGGGCGTACCGGCGACGGGGCGCAGCTCGCCTGTGACGATCTTGTCCGGCGCATAGGCGGCGAAGGCGTCGGCGACTATGCGCAGATCGTGGTCGAGGACCAGACGTTCGGGATCGCTGGACAGGTTGAAATACGAATGGTTGGTCGGGTTCAGCACAGTCGGCCGGTCGGTCAGGGCCAGGTAGTCGATCGTCAGTCGGTCGTCGTGGGTCAGGCGATAGGTCACCGAGATCGTCAGCCGCCCCGGAAAGCCCTGGTCGCCGTCGGCGCTGACCAGGGTCAGAACGACGCCCGGACCTTCGGCCGTCTCGTCGGCGCGGCCGCTCCAGTTGCGCTTGGCGAAGCCGATCGGGCCCCCATGGGTCGAGTGCAGGCTCGTTCCGACGTCGAGCTGGATCGTTTGACTGTCCAGATCGAACCGGCCGTTGGCGATCCGTCCGGCGTAGCGACCCACGGTCGATCCGAAGTTGCGCGAACGTTCAACGTAGTCGGCGAGGGTGTCGAGACCGAGCACCACCTCGTCTATCCTGCCCTCGCGGTCGGCTATTTGCAGGGATTGCAGCACGCCGCCCCAGGTCATCACGCGGGCCTGCGAGCCTCGGTCGTTGGTCAGGGTGAATAGCGTGACGACCTCGCCGTCGGGCAGCGTTCCCCAGCTTTTCTCATCCACCCCCGACCGACCCATGAATGGGATCGCCACACGGGGCAGGTGACCGCAGCCGGCAAGCGGCGAGGCCGCCAGGCCGGTCAGCAAGGCGCGTCGGTCCATCGGCATCAGGCGGCGGGGGTGCTGAGCGCCTCGATCAGGTCGCCCATGTTGCGCACGAAGCTCTCGGTCGAGACGCCCTCGACCGGGAAGTCGGTGTTCCACGGCGAGGTGTCGGTCAGGTCGCCGACGCGGGTGATGCGGTATTCGCCGCCCGTTGGTGTCGCCGAGCCGTCGCCGATATAGGGGTTGGACGTGGCCGTCAGGGGCGTGGGCCAATAGCCGCGTGCATTCAGGCTGGTCAGAAGCTGACCCGCGCGGGCGGCCGCGGGCGGACGGGCGCGGCGGGCGTCGGCGCCCATGTCCTGCCAGGCGACGTCGCGCAGGGTGAAGTATTTGGGCAGGGCCTTGGCCCCCGGGCGCGCCAGGAGAGGCGAGCCGGCGCTGACCTGCTCCGGCGTCTGAGCCGACAGCGCAGCATACTGCTCGCGTAGACCCTCGATGTTCAGTGTACGGAACGATCCGTAGTGAACCAGCGTGTCGTTGGGATTCCGGTCGGCGTAGTATTCGCCGTTGACGACGTTCGAGCCCCGCCTGTGGATATACCAGGCCTGGTTCGTGCCGGGCTCGATGAAGGTCGGATGGGTCCGGCCGTTCAGGCGCAGCTCGGGCGGCAGGGCGACGCTGTCCAGCCAGTCCAGGGCCTCGGGCACGCGAGAGATGTATTTCCGGTCGCCGGTCAGTCGGTAGAAGTTCAGCAACTGCTGGACGTTGTTGGCAGTGGTGTGGGTGGCCAGGCTCTCGGGCTCGTAGGTGCGGGCAGGCGAGGGCTTCAGGGTGTCGGCGAAATGCTGCAGGCCCCAGCCGGCCTGGGGCGCGGGCTGCTGGGTCTCGAGGAAAATATCCATGCCGCGCCGGATGCAGTCCATCAGCCGATCGCGGGTCAGGCCGCGCCCCGCCGCGCCCGACGACAGGCGGTCGCCCAGGGTCTGATAGGCGAAGATCAGGAACTCCAGGTTCTCGCCGGCCACGTCGTCGTTGAAGGTGATGTCGGCGGTGTAGGCGCGGTGGCCGTGCAGGCCGGCATCTGTCGCGGCCGGGAAACGCTGGGGCCAGCCGCCGTTGGCGTACTGACTGTCGAGGACAAAATGAACGGCCCGTTGCAGGGGCGCCAGATAGGCCCGGTCGCGCTTCTCCAGATAGAGGCGCAGCAGCAGCTGCGACGCCTCGGACGTACCGGCGTCGTCGAAGGTGGCGTTGCCGTAGTAGCGCTGGAATTCCTCCATCCGCCACGCATTCTTGCCATAGGTGTCGTACCAGCGGCGAAGGCTGTCCTCGCCGGCCGTGTCGATCACGTAGTTCCAGCCGCCGGCAGGATGCTGGCCACGAACCAGGGCGTCGGCGGCGGACTTGCAGGCCTCGTAGAACTGTTCGTCGCCGGTGGCGTGATAGGCGTCGAGAAAGGCGTGACCCATGGTGCCGGTGCCGGGCGGCTGGACCCAGATCATGGTCGGCGCGGCTTCCAGCTCGCCCCAGCGGCGCGAGAAGTCGGGCAGATAGGTCCAGACGTAGCCGCCATTCACCGCCGCCTCGTCGGTCATGAAGGCGGTGGCGCGCTTCATCGCCGCCAGGATCGCGGCGCGGTCGGGCCTGGGGCCGGCAGGGGTGGTCTGCGCCAGGGCAGGAACGGCGGCGAACGTCGCCAGAGCCGCGCTCGAAGCGAGAATGGCGCGGCGCGACAGGGTAGGCGACATGGGAACTCCGGATCGTTTCCTAAGGGGCGGTTCTGACGACCGTTCGATCGTAGAATACACCTATGACACCGGTTTCCTAGGGGCGCCTCAGCGTCGGATGTCGAAACCGTCGGCGGCCATGGCGGCGCGGACCTGGGCTTCGTGGAACAGGTTGAAATCGCCGTGGACCGAGTGCTTCAGGCCCGCGGCGGCGAGGCCGAAGGCGAGGGCTTCGTCGTTCGACCACCCGCTCCACAGGCCGAACAGGACGCCCGATGCAAAGGCATCCCCGCCGCCGACCCGATCGATCACGCCGGTCAGGGCGATCGGGGCGGCGTGATGCTCGCCGTCTCGGGTGATCATGACGGCCGACAAGGTCTGATCGGCGACGCTGTCGTTGACGCGCAGCGTGCAGCAGATGCGTTGGAGCGACGGGTAGACCGCGAACGCGGCTGCCGCGGCCTCGCGTCTGCGCACGGCGGGATCGGGGTTGTCGAACCGGCGGCCCATGACGAGGGCGAAGTCCCGATCATCGGCAAAGGCGATGTTGGCGGCGTAGAGCATAGCGCCGAGAACCTCGGCCGGCTCGCCGTCCCATTGTTCCCACAGCTTGGCGCGGAAGTTGCCGTCGTAGCTGACATTGACCCCGGCGGCGCGGGCCGCCTTCATCGCCGAGAGGGCCGCGGCCGATCCGGACGGGCCGGTGGCCGGCGTCACGCCGGAAACGTGCAGCCACTGGACCCCCTCCAGCACCTCCGCCCAGTCGAAGGCGCCGTCCACGTGCTCGACGAAGGCCGAGCCCGCGCGATCGTACAGGACCTCGGACGGCCGTCGCACCGCGCCCGGCGTCATGAAATAGAGGCCCATGCGGCCGGGCATGAACCGGACCAGCGACGTATCGACGCCGTGGCGGCGGATCTCGTCACGCGCGGCGCGACCCAGGGCGTTGTCGGGCAGGACCGTGGCCATGAAGACCGGCGCGCCGTAGCGGGCGAGGGAGACCGCGACATTGGCCTCGGCGCCGCCGGGGCGGGCGACGAGCCCCTGCGACTGCATCAGCAGCTCGCCCTCGGGCGGCGAAAGGCGCAGCAGCATCTCGCCGAAACACAGTATGCGGCCGCCCGCGGCGGCGGGGCCTCTGCTCGCGACGCGGTCGCTCGCGGCTTGAGGCCCAGAATCCTTGTCGGTCATGCCGCGAACCTATCCGCTGATCAGCGTGCGAGCCAGCCGCCGTCCACCGGCAGGGTGATGCCTTGCACGTAGTCGGACGCCGAACTGGCCAGGAAGACTGCCGCCCCGCCGATGTCGGACGGCTGGCCCCAGCGACCGGCGGGGATGCGGCCCAGGATCTCCGTCGAGCGGACCGGGTCGGCCTGCAGGGCCTGGGTGTTGTCGGTGGCGAAGTATCCGGGGGCGATCGCATTGGCGTTGACGCCGTGCTTTGCCCACTCGTTGGCCATCAGCTTGGTCAGGCCGGCGACGCCCGACTTGGATGCCGTATAGGACGGCACCCGGATCCCGCCCTGATAGGACAGCATCGAGGCGGTGTTGATGATCTTGCCGCGACGCTTGCCCGCGATCATGTCGCGCACGATGGCCTGCGACAGGAAGAAGACCGACTTTAGATTGACGTTCAGGACGGCGTCCCAGTCTTCTTCGGTGAAATCGACGGCGTCGGCGCGACGGATGATGCCGGCGTTGTTGACCAGGATGTCGATGGGACCAAGGCCGTCGGTCGCTTCCTTCACGATGCGTTCGATCGGCTCCATTGAGCCCAGGTCGGCCTGGATCGAGATGGCCTGGACGCCCTTGGCCAGACACTGGCCGACGGTGTCGTCCGACGCGCGGCGGGCGACGGAGGCGATGTGAGCGCCCGCGTCGGCGAGGGCCAGGGCGATCCCCTGGCCGATGCCTGTGTTGCCGCCGGTCACGATGGCGACCTTGCCGGTCAGGTCGAACGGATTGGCCATGTTTCCCTACCCTGGTTGACGGACGTCTCGCGCGTCATCATTTGCGGTGTCTGGTAACCGGTGTCATAAGCCGATGCAAATATCGACGTGGCGACCTATGTGTGATCGCCCCATTCAGCCGAGGAAGTCCCCATGAAAATCGCCCTGATCATCGAGAACAGCCAGGCCGCCAAGAGCGCCGTCGTCCACGACGCCCTCGCCGCCGTCGCCGTGCCGCTGGGCCATGAGGTGTTCCACTACGGGATGTATACGCCCGAGGATAAGGCCTCGCTGACCTATGTCATGAACGGCCTCTTGACCGGCATCCTGCTGAACTCGGGCGCCGCCGACTTCGTCGTCACCGGCTGCGGCACGGGCACGGGCTCGATGCTGGCCGCCAACGCCATGCCGGGCGTGTTCTGCGGCCTGATCATCGACCCGACCGACGCCTTCCTGTTCGGCCAGATCAACGACGGCAACGCCATCGCCATGCCCTACGCCAAGGGTTTCGGTTGGGCCGCCGAGCTGAACCTGCAGGACGTCTACAGGAAGCTGTTCGATGGCGAGCGCGGCCTGGGCTATCCCAAGGAACGCGCCCAGATCATGGCCACGAACCGCGGCATTCTGAAGGACCTGAAGGCCGTGACCTGCCACGACATGCTGACGGTGCTCAAAAACGTCGACCAGGACCTGCTGAAGGCCGCCGTCGCCGGCGAGAAGTTCCAGGAATACTTCTTCGCCAACGCCACCGACGCTGGCATCCGTGACTACATCAAGGGCCTCGTCGGCGCGAAAGTGCTCGAGAACGCGTGACGCGACTTTCTCCCTCCCCTTCATGGGGAGGGCGGCGGAGCGAAGCGTAGCCCGGGTGGGGCACTGCTGACAGTGAGCCCGAACGATTCGGTCCCCACCCTGATCGCTGCGCGATCGTCCCTCCCCATGAAGGGGAAGGAGAAATGTTCGCTACAGCGCCCGCGCCGAATCCCTGACGACCAGAGACGGCCGGACCTCCGGCTGGTTCAGCTTGGCTGGGTCCAGCCCGCGCATCGGCGCCAGCAGTTTCTCCGCCGCCATTCGCCCCATGTCCCGGATCGGCAGGCGCACCGACGTCAGGTTCGGCCAGACGCGCGAGGCCATCGGCAGATCGTCATAGCCGACGACACTGAGGTCTCGCGGTATCTCCAAGCCCATGTCGCGCGCGACCTTGAAGACCCCCAGCGCCATCTCGTCGTTGCCGGTGAAGATGGCGGTCGGCGGCGGGTCTAGCGCCAGCAGGTCCTTGGCCGCCTCGACACCCGATTCGAACGTATAGGCCCCCGTGGCGACATAGCGATCGTCCAGCGTCACGCCCGCCTCCGCCAGGCCGTCGCGAAACCCGCCGCCGCGAACGGCGCTGGAGCGGAACAGGGCCGGTCCGGAGATGAAGCCGATCCGAGTGTGGCCCAGTTCGGCCAGATGCCGACCCGCTTCCGCGGCACCCAGATGGTCGTTGGTCACGAGCATCGAACCCGGCTGGTCCAGCGATACCGAGGCGATGCGGACATAAGGGCAATCGAGCTCGCGCAGGACCTCGATGACCCGTTCGTCCTCGGAAACGGACGGCGGCAGGATGACACCGAACAGTTTCTGGCGTTCGACGAAGGACCGGATCTCGGAAACCACCGTGTCGGAGGTGCGCAGGCACGGGTGAACGACCAATTCCAGGCCGGAGCCCTTTAGAGCGTCCAGCACCCCCTGCTGCATGTTCACGACGTAGTTGGGGCTGGGGTTGTCGTAGATCAGCCCGACCAGGAACGAGCGGCGAAACGCCAGGCCCCGAGCCTGCAGATCGGGGGTGAATCCCAGCTCCTCGATCACGGCGTTAACGCGGACGCGCGTTTCCTCGCGCACGAACGGCGACTGGTTGATGACGCGCGATACGGTCTTCTTGGAGACTTCGGCGATGCGCGCCACGTCGTTGATGGTCGGCCGTTTTCCGGGCCTGGAAGGCTTCGGCGTCTGGGCGGTGTCGTCGTCGGTCAAGCTCGACCTCTCGTTGTCGTGATTGCAGGCTTACATGCGAGCTCGGCAAGACGCCATGGGCGCCGCCGTTCGATATGATGGCCGTTGACACCGGTTACCATCCGCTTCAATCATCCCGCATTCGGCGACAAGACCGACCTGTGGCATAGATATTGGGACGCGGCGTGACGGGCATTCATCTACATTCGACGGTCGCAGCGTGAGCGCGGCGGACGTCACCAGCGTCAACGAGACCGCAGCGGATATCGCGGCTACGTTCGTGGACGCGCGCCTGAACGTGCGCGGTTTCTCCGACTATCCGGGCTCGAAGCCGACCAGCATGGCCGAGGCCTATGAGACCCAGGAAGCGGCCATCGGCCTGTTCCCGGACGAGATCATCGGCTGGAAGGTCGGCATGGTGCCGCCCGCCCTGCAGCCCAGCCTGAACGCGCGGCGTCTGGCCGGCCCGATCTTCAAGCGCAATCTGTGGACCGCCGGTCGCGAGCCGACGTCCCTTCCCGCCATCCCCGGCGGTTTCGCCGCCGTCGAGGCCGAGTTCGTCGCGCGGGTGGGCAAGGTCGACCCGAACAAGACCGATTGGACGCTGGAGGAAGCGGTCAAGGCCGTCGCCGCCCTGCATATCGGCGTCGAACTGGCCGGCAGCCCGCTGTCGACCATCAACGACCTGGGCTCGGCGGTCGTGGCGTCGGACTTCGGCAACAATGGCGGATTGGTCCTGGGTCTCGAGATCGAAGACTGGGCCGCGCGCCTGGACGGCATCGAGGTGGAGACCACGATCGACGGCGCGCTCATCGGTTCGGGCACGGCCAACTCCATTCCTTTGGGCGTGCTGGAATCCGTGCGGTTCCTGATCGAGCATCTGGCGCGTCGCGGACGGCCGGTCGCCGAGGGGACGCTGATCTCCACCGGCGCGGTTACGGGCGTGCACCAGGTCCAGATCGGGGCTCGATCCGTCTGCGCCTTCTCGGGCGTGGGTGAAATTCATTGCATGGTCGTCGCCGCCACGGCGTGATCAGGTCTTTCCAGAATCCGTCGCGCCGCGCCTGCGGTGACAAGTCGGGTCGGATGCGGAAACAGTAAGGACGGCCTCATGACCGACGCCACTGCCAAGATGGAACCGATCCAGATCCAGCCGCCGGCGGGCAAGTATCGCTGGGTGGTGGTGTGGTTGCTGTTCGCGGCCATGGTCATCAACTACGTCGATCGACAGGCGCTGGGGGTGCTCAAGCCCACCCTGATGGACGAGTTCGGCTGGACCGAAGGCAACTATGCCGACATCGTCTTCTGGTTCCAGGCGTCCTACGCGGTGTCTTATCTGTTGTGGGGGCGTCTGGTGGACAAGATTGGGGCCCGCTGGGGCTTCGGCCTGGCCTTCATCATCTGGCAGCTGGCCTTCATCGCCCACGCCGGGATGCGCAGCCTGAACACCGCCATCTTCGCCCGTGTGGCCCTGGGCGTCGGCGAGGGCGGCGGCTTCCCCGCCGGCATCAAGGCCGTGACCGAGTGGTTCCCCAAGAAGGAACGCGCCTTCGCCGTCGGCCTGTTCAACGCCGGCACCAACATCGGCGCGATCATCACGCCGTTGATCATTCCGTTCATCGCCTCGATCTGGCTGGGCACGGTGGCCGAGCCGAACTGGCGGATGGCCCTGATCATCGTCGGCGTGGCCGGCTTTATCTGGGTGCCGATCTGGTTCGCGGTCTACAAGCGTCCCGGCGAGCACAAGAAGGTCACGCCCGCCGAACTGAACTGGATCGCCCAGGATGCGCCGGACCCGGTCCACAAGATCGGCTGGTTGAAGCTGCTGACGGTCAAGGAGACCTGGGCCTATGCGCTGGGCAAGTTCCTGATCGATCCGATCTGGTGGTTCTTCCTGTTCTGGTTGCCCGGCTTCCTGCAGAAGACCTACGATCTGAATATCCTGACGTTCGGCCCGCCGCTTATCGCCATCTATCTGCTGTCGGACGTGGGTTCGGTCGGCGGCGGCTGGTTGTCCAGCCAGTTTCTGAAACGCGGCATGAGCCTGAACGCGGCGCGCAAGATCACGATGCTGATCTGCGCCCTGGCGGTCACCCCCGTCGCCTTCGCGGGCAACATCGACAACATGTGGCTGGCCGTTCTGGTTATCGGCATCGCCACGGCGGCGCACCAGGGCTTTTCGGCCAACCTCTACGCCATGCCGGGCGATGTCTTCCCGCGCTCGGCCGTGGGATCGGTCGTCGGCATCGGCGGCATGATCGGCGGCTTCGGCGGCATGGCGATGGCCAAATACGCCGGCTACGTCCTGGACAAGATCGGCAGCTATACGCCCATCTTCATCGTGGCGGCGTCGGCCTATCTGGTGGCCTTGCTGGTCATCCATATCCTGACGCCGAAATACGCACCGGCGAAGGTCTAGGGCGCTCTCCGAGATCTGGGGGACTGGACGGGTCGGGGCGGCGGTAGCAATACAGCCGCTTCCAACCCGGAGGCCTGCCTTGTCCCAACCGTTCCCGATCCCGTCGCCGGCCGACTGGCGCGTGGAAGCGGAAAAGGCGCTGAAGGGCAAGCCGGTCGAGGGGCTGGTGCATCTGGACGCCGACCATCTGACGACGCGTCCGCTGTATGGCCGGGCCAATGCGACGGACGCGATGTTCGCGCCGAAATCCTCGGATGCCGACGGCCGCGCCTGGGATCTGCGGACCCTAGTCGAGGGCGACGACGCCTCGGCCGTGAATGCTGCGGTGTTGGCCGATCTGGAGGGCGGCGCCGCGTCAGTGATCCTGTCGGGCGCAGTGCTCTTGGACTCCGAGCCGCTCAACTGGGCGCTCCAGGGCGTGGCGATGGAGCTTGCCCCGGTCGGACTGGACGCCGGTATCGACGGCCCTGACGCCGCCAACGCCCTGGCCGTGGTCGCCAAGGGTTCGCCTCGCGCCAGGCTGATGTTCCACATGGACCCGCTCAGCGCCTTCGCCGCGACGGGCGGCTCGCCCCGGTCGATCGAGGAGCACGTCGGCCTGGCCGCCAACACCGCCGCGCGCCATGCCGGCGCCTATCCGGAAGCGACCTTCTTTCTGGCCACGGGGCGGTCCGCGCACGAGGCGGGCGGATCGGCCGGACAGGAGTTCGGCTTCGCCGCCGCCGCCGCAGCCGCCTATCTGAAGGCCGCCATCGAAGCCGGGCTGCCGATCGAACGGGCGCTTCAGGGCACGGTCCTGGGCGTCAGCGTCGATGCAGAATATTTCGACAGCCTGGCCAAGGTCCGCGCCTTGCGGCTGATCTGGCGCTCCATCAGCCGGGCGTTCGGACACGAGACGCCGGCCCGGATCGAGGCGCGATCCTCGCGACGGATGCTGGCGGCGAAGGATCCCTGGCCCAATCTGTTGCGACTGACCGCCGCCGGGTTCGCGGGCGCGGTCGGCGGGGCTGATGCCGTGGTGCTGGACGGATTCAGCCGGGCGGTCGGTCTGCCGGACGGCTTCGCCCGTCGCGCTGCGCGCAACACACAACTGATCCTGATGGAAGAGGCGCACATCGGCCGTGTCGCCGATCCGGCGGCGGGGTCGTGGTACCTCGACCATCGGACGCGCGACCTTGCCGAAGCCGGCTGGGCTGAATTCCAGCGGATCGAGCGCGAGGGCGGCATCGTCGCGTCGCTGCGAGGCGGAGCCATGCAGCAGAGGGTGGCGGCGGCGCGCTCGGCGGGCAAGGCGGCGCTGGCCGAAGGCGGCGGGCAGATGGTCGGGGTCACCAAGTTCGTGGATACGGAGGTGCGGCCTGTCTCGGTCGAGGCGGGATCTGCGGCGACAACGGAAACGGGCGGCGATCGGTGTCCGCCCCTGCCGCCCCTGCGCTGGGCCGAGGCGTTCGAGCAAGGCGCGGGCTCGCAGGAGACGGCGGCATGACCACCCCCGATTTCACCAAGGCCACGCTCGATCTGTCCTCTCTGGACGGCGTCCTCGACCGCGCCCCCGTCCGCACGCCCGAGGGCATCGACATCGCGCCGTCGTATGATGCGACGGCCATCGCCGACCTGACCTTCACCGACGGCCTTCCCGGTTTCGCGCCGTTCGTGCGCGGGCCCTATCCGACCATGTATGCGTCCAACCCCTGGACCATCCGCCAGTATGCCGGCTTCTCCACCGCCGAGGCCTCCAACGCCTTCTACCGCCGCAACCTCGCCGCCGGTCAGAAGGGGCTGAGCATAGCCTTCGATCTGGCGACGCACCGGGGCTATGATTCCGACCACCCGCGCGTGGCCGGCGACGTCGGCATGGCGGGGGTGGCGATCGATTCCATCCTCGACATGCGGACCCTGTTCGACGGCATCCCGCTGGACCAGATGTCGGTGTCGATGACCATGAACGGCGCCGTCCTGCCGATCCTGGCCCTCTATGTCGTCGCGG
>JAZKHL010000018.1:0-13990 GCA_040385365.1 Pseudomonadota bacterium
ACAGCTTGACCGTGATCTTGGTGGCGTTGGCCACGACGTGGTTGTTGGTGACGATAAAGCCGTCGCCCGAGATGAAGAAACCGGACCCGGCGCCCTGGGCCGTCTGGGGCTCCTCTTCATCCGGCTGCTGGGTCTCGGGCGCCTGAAAGCCGAAGCCGGGCAGGCCGGGAATGGGGATCATCCCGCCCCGCGGACGCTCCACCGGGGTCTCGACGTCGATCTGAACCACGGCAGGCGACACCTGATCGAAGATGTCGGCAAAGCTCAGCGGCGCGCCCTGCGGCGGGGCGAAGGCGACGCCGTTCGCGCCGGCCGAAGCGGTCAGACGACCGTTGGCTTCGGCCGCGTTGGCGCCTGGCCAATCGATCACGCCCCCGGCGGTCGCAACCGCGGCGAACGACAGGCCGACGGCGGCCCCCAGGATGAATTCCTTGCGCTTCAGCATCGGTGTCTTTTCGATCCTTCAATGGCCCGACCAGAAGACTGACCGGCGCCCGTTTCGCCTTGAGATATAGGGCGATCCCGGCTTTCGCCAAACATCGCGCTTTCGACGCTTCTACCCGCTCAACGCCCGTCGTGAGGCGCGGATGCGTCAGGATCAGGGCGAACCGTTTCAGTCTGGAGAAGATCGGCCAGCCGACGTTCCTCATCGGGCGAAAGCGGTGCGGTTTCTGCGGGTCTACGGCGGGCGTAGACGACCATCCCGGCTGCGCCCAGCAGGCCCAACAGGGCCGGACCGAACCACAGCAGCCACGTTCCCGTCCGCACCGGCGGCGTGAACAGGACATAGTCGCCAAAGCGGCGAACCAGGTCGTCCTTGACCGCCTGATCCGTAGAGCCCGAGGCGATTTCCTCGCGGATCAGCCGACGCATGTCGCCCGCGATGCCGGCCGGGCTGTCAGCGATCGATTCGTGCTGGCAGACCACGCAGCGCACGACTTCGAAGATCGCCTGCGCACGAGCCTCAGCGCCGGGCGACGCCAGCGGACGGTCGGGCTGGGCGGCAGGCTCCTGGGCCGCGGCGGCGCTCCCCATCACAAGGCCTACCAGGAGCGCGAACGCCAGCGCCCTCACGCGGCGACCGCCTTCTTGCGACCGCCCACAGCCAGTCGCAGCCGCCGATCAAGCAAGGATAGCACCCCTCCCAGCGCCATGACGAACGGCCCCAGGAAGATTAGCCGCGCCCACGGATTGTAATAGACCCGCACCGTCCAGGCTTGAGCCGCCTGCGGCGTCGAGCGCCGCTCGCCCATCACGACGTAGACATCGTCCAGCCCCCGGAAATCGAGCCCCACCTCGGTCGTCGTCTGGCCGCCGGCGGGGAAGTAGCGACGCTCGGCGGTAATCACGCGCGGCGCGTCACCGGGGCGGACCGGGGTAACGGTCAATGTGCCCTGCTCGGCCAGATAATTCGGCCCTTCGACGATCTTCACATCGTCCAGCGCGACCGCCCAGGGCCCGGCCCGGACCACGCCGCCGATGGGCAGGGGCGCGGCGGCTTCGACCTTGAAGCCCGTCTCGACCACGGCGCCGAGCACGAACAGGCCCAAACCGGCGTGCGCCAGCGTCATGCCCCAGGCGCCCAGCGGCAGACCCTTCGCCCGACGACCGACTTCAGCCAGAGGCGCGCGGAACAACCGGACCCGTTCGACCACCTCGACCAGAGCCCCCAGGATCAGCCACGCGCCCACCGCCAGCCCGGCGGCGGCGAAGGCCTTTTTCGGCTCGAACGCCAGCCAGCCGACGAAGCCCAAGCCGATCGCGAGCGCGCCCGCCAGGGCAAGGCGCTGCATCGCCCCGACCGCATCACCGCGCTTCCACGCCAACAAGGGCCCGGCGGGCAGGATCAGGAAGGCGACCGCCATCAGCGGTGTGAACGTCAGGGCGAAATAGGGCGGGCCGACCGAGATGGTCGCGCCGGTCGCCGCCTCCAGGATCAGCGGATACAGGGTGCCGAGCAGCACCGTCACCGCCGCCACGGTCAGGAACAGGTTGTTCAGCACCAGCGCGCCCTCGCGGCTCACCGGCGCGAACATTCCGCCGCCCTTGAGCTGCGGTGCCCTCCAGGCAAACAGGGCGAAGGCCGATCCGGCCGCCAGACCCAGGATGCCCAGCAACATAAGTCCGCGTTCCGGATCGACGGCAAAGGCATGCACCGAGGTCAGGACGCCCGACCGCACCAGGAAGGCCCCCAGCATCGAGAAGGTGAAGGCCAGCAAAGCCAGGAACACGGTCCAGCCGGCCAGCGCCCCGCGCCGCTCGGTCACCACCGCCGAGTGCAACAACGCCGCGCCCGCCAGCCACGGCATGAATGACGCGTTTTCGACGGGGTCCCAGAACCACCAGCCGCCCCAGCCCAGTTCGTAATAGGCCCAGAAGGCGCCGAGCGTGATGCCGCAGGTCAGAAACACCCAGCTGGCCAGGGCCCAAGGCCGCACCCACCGACCCCACGCCGGCCAGAATCCCGAAAACGCCTTGCCCTCGATCAGGGCCGCGACGGCGAGCGAGAAGGTCACCGAGAACCCGACATAGCCGAGGTAGAGCATCGGCGGATGGATCGCGAGCGCGGGGTCCTGCAACAGCGGGTTCAGCGACATGCCCTGCAACGGGGCCGGATCCAGCCGGGCGAACGGGTTGGACGTGAACACCGCGAACCCCAGGAACAGGGTCCCGAGCGCACCCTGCACCCCGACGGCCGAGGCCTTCAGTCCGAACGGCAGGCCCCGCGCCCGGGTCAGCGCCGCGCCGAACACGGTCATGACCAGGCACCAAAGGACCAGAGACCCCTCATGGCTGCCCCAGGCGGCGGCGACCTTGTAGAGCATCGGCTTGTCGGTGTGGCTGTTCCGGGCCACGTTCGCGACCGAGAAATCCGACGTCGCGAAGGCGAAGATCAGCACGCCGAACGCCAGCGCCACGGCCAGAGCCGCCGCGATGGCCGCACCCTCAGCCCCACCCGCCAGCAAGGGACTGCGCCGCCAGCGGCCCGTCGTGGCCAGGCCGGTCTGCAACGCCGATAGCGCCAGGGCCAGGATCAGCGCGAAGGCGCCAAATTCAACGATCATAGAGGGTTGGTGGCGCTACCGCCCGTTGGGCGACTTGAGTGCGGAGCCGCGCCTCCCTCCGGCCGCCACTCACCCTTGGCTTTCAGCCGATCCGCGACTTCGCGCGGCATGTATTTCTCATCGTGCTTGGCCAGGACGCTGTCGGCGTGGAACACGCGATCCGGGCCGAACCGGCCCTGGGCAACGATCCCCTGCCCCTCGCGAAACAGGTCCGGCAAATCGCCTTGATAGACGACGCGGCTGGTCGCGGCGTTGTCGGTGACGGCGAAGGCGACGGTCGTGCCGTGCTGTTCGACGCTGCCGGTCTCGACCAGTCCGCCCAATCGGATGACCCGCCCTTCCGGCGCGGCCTGCTCCGTCGCCTCGGACGGCGAGAAGAAGAAGGTCACGCTGTCCTGCATCGCCCACAGCGACAGGCCGACCGCGAGCGCCAGCACCGGCGCGGCCGCAGCGACGACCCACAGACGACGACGGGCCTTGGGGGATTTCGGAAGCCAGCTCACGCCCACGCCTATAGGCCTCCGCCCGCGCCGTTCCAACGGGTCATCCCGCCGCGTCCAGCCGGGCGATCAGATCGGCCCGACGCGGGTCGGCGGGGTCTAGCACGGCGATCAACGGCGTCCACATCTCGCGCGCCCGCGCCACATCGCCCCGCGCCAGAGCCGCATCGCCCAGAAAGAACCGCGCGCCGAGCTGATCGGGGTCGAGCGCCAGCGATCGGGTGAAGGCGGCCTCCGCATCCGGACCGACAGTTCCCTCGCCCGCGCGCACCAGGCTCTCGCCCAGCCGCGCCCAGCTGGTGGCGTCGTTCGGCTCTATCGCCAGCGCGCGACGGAAGGCCGAGGCCGCGCCGATCGGATCGCCCGCCTCGAACCGGGCAGCGCCCAGCATGGTCAGGGCGGTGCGGTTGTCGTGTTCTCGCTTCACCGCCCGGCTCAGCACCGCTGCGATCTGCGGCGCGTCCAGGGTCTCGGGCGAGGCGGCCCATTCGTCGATGCGACGCTCATAGGTCTGGTCCGGCAGGCCTGGCGACCCGACCCCGAAATACAAGCCCAGCGCCGCCAGCACCGCAATGACGAGGGCCGTCAACGCCACCGTGCGGTCCCGTCCGCCAACGACCGGATCCGGGTCCGCGCTCGGCGTCGCCAGCAGACGACGCCCCGCCTCCGCCCGCGCCGAAGCATAGGCGTCGTCATCCAGAAGTCCGCGCGCCTTCAGACGATCCAGTTCAAGCAGTTCGGCCGAGCCAGTATCCGACACGGGCTCGACCCCGTCGGCGCCGCGTCTCGCAAAGCTCAGCACCAGCAATCCAGCCAGCGCCGTGGCCAGTCCGGCCAGGGTCCAGAAAACGATCATGGACGTGGATTAGGGCCTGATCAGGAAAAGTGTAAGCGGTTTTCCGCTTGGATCAGGCTCCGGAAATCGCTTGGTTCAGGCCGCGCGTGGCGACAGCTCCGTCATCGCGGAGCCTTGCGGCTGCGACCCCGCAGCCGCCGCACGACGCCGCACGGTGCGGGCGGGCTCGACGGCGTCGATCAACACCAGGATCCTCGCGAGGGTTTCGACCAGGGCCAGGGCAGCGGTCTCGTTCGGCGCTTCACCTGCGTTGACAGCCTCGATGGTCATATCGACGTAGCCGGTGATGCGCTCGATGGTCCCTTGGACCAGTTTGGATCGTTGCGATTCGCACCCGAACACCTGCGCCGCCGAGCGGATGGCGCCGACCAGGGTCATCAGCACGATCGCCGTTTCCACGGTCGCCTCGGAGATATGACGCTCCAGCGCAGGGGCCTCGCGCGTCATCCGGCCGGCGGTCTGGACGCGCTTGGTCGGCATCAGATTGTCCAACGCCTTGTCGGTCGACTTCAGCACCGCCGACAGGGTCCGGTTGATGCGTTGACGGGCCTCGCGCGCCTGTTTGCCCCAGGCGCCCTGCGGGTCCAGCTGCAACGTGGCGTCCAGCTCAGCCAGGGTTGTCGCGCACCAGGCGATATCGGCCTTCAGCCCCTCGCCCGGCAGGCCGCTACCACCGGGCTTGAAGGCCGCGATCCGGTCCACACGCGCCTCGACCGAGGCGATCAGGCGGTTGACGAAGCCCGCCATCTCGGATTCCGACAGAACCCCTTCTCGGCCCGCCGTCCGCGAGGACTGGACCACCAGGCGCATGATCAGGACGGCGTCGTCCAGATGGGCGAAGAAGATTTCCAGCATCCGCGGTCCGCCATCGGCGGTCACCTCCCCCGCATCCCGGATCAGCAGACGCAGCTCGGCGAGCTGATCCGCGCTTGGCCGCAGGATCCAGGCGGGAAGCGACGTCAGGCCCCGACGCGCCATGGCCGCCAGATCGAAGCATCCGGCCAGCTCGGCCAGCCCTCGCTCGCGCGCGGCCGGATCGCCCAGCCCCATCGGCCACACGATCTCGGCCTGGTCACGGACGGCGGCGGCGGCGGCGATGCACAGGCGATCCGAAACGGCGATCAGCGTCTGATCGTCTTCCGCTCCGCCTCGGCCAGCGTCGAGCAGGGTCAGAAGCGCCGGCTCACGGCCCGAGGCGGCCTTCCACAGTCGCGGCAGAACCTCTGCGGGAAAGATCAGGCCCGAAACGCCGTCCATACGCGGACGGAACATCGGGATCATTGGATCGAAGGCGATCGTACGGCGACGGCGGTCGGTCGATTCATCGGCCAACATCAGGCTGAGAGCACGCGCCTTGTCGCCCTTCATCTGGGCCACCGCCACAGACAAGGTCTTCAGCGTCTTGTCGGGAACTCGCTCCAGCATCTGGGCGAGAACCGCGCGATGGGCGACCGATAGCTCGGCCATGCCGCACTCCACCGACCGCGAACTGCGGCCAGACGTCAGGGTAAACGTCGCGGGTTAAGAATCCGGAAGCGTCACGCCTCGGCGGCGGGCAGTTCCAGCACCGCCTTCAACCCGCCGAGGTCGCTGGCCGCCAGGGTCAGACGTCCGCCATAGGCGCGGGTCAGGTCATCGACGATCGACAGCCCCAGGCCCGATCCGGGCGCGTCCTCGTCCAGCCGCGTTCCACGCTTCATCACGGCGTCGCGCTGGTCAGCGGGCAGGCCTGGCCCGTCATCCTCGACCACGGCGATCATCTGACCCAGGCCGCTGCCGCCGGCGGAAACGCGTACGCGGCGCGTCGACCATTTGCAGGCGTTCTCCATCAGGTTCCCGAGGATTTCCTGAAGATCCTGTCGCTCGCCGAGGAAGCCGAGCCCGTCCGGGGCGCGCCAGTCGATCTCGACGTCCTTGGACTGAAAGACCCGCTCCAGCATGACGGCGAGCTCATCGATGACCTCGCCCACCGGCGTGCGTTCCCCCAGGCCGTGTGCGGCGCGGGCGGCGGCGCGGGCGCGGCGCAGATGGTGATCGACCTGGCCCTTCATCACCTCGGACTGGCGTCGGACGATGTCGGCCAGCGGCCCGGTGTCCGTTCCCGCCTCGGCCAGCATCACTGTCAGTGGCGTCTTCAGCGCATGCGCCAGATTTCCCACATGGGTGCGCTGGCGATCGACCACCTCCTGATTGTGATCCAGCAGTCGGTTGACCTGCTCGGCCAGGGGCTGGATTTCGGTCGGATAGTCCTTCTCGATCCGCGCGGCCTGGCCCTTTCGGACATTGGCGATCTCGTTCCTCAGCGCGAACAGGGGTCTCAGCCCGATCTGCACCTGCAGGAAAACCGCGATCACCAGCCCGATCCCCAGGATCAGCAGGGCCGTCCAGGTGAAGGTCGCGAACTGGCGGGTGTCGGTATCGATCTCGGACCGGTCGATCCCGGCCATGAAGACGAACGGCGCCTCCCGCCCCGGCAGGGACTTCATGCTGGCGGCGATGCGCAGCGGCTGAGCGCCGGCGGGCAGGATGCCTGGGTCGTTATAGGTGATCGTCGCTCCGAACGCCTGGCGCAGCCGCGTCGGCAGCTCTGGATCGACATACAGGCTCTCGCCCGCCAGCGACGGCGACCGCGCCAATACGCGGAATCCGCCTTCCGCATCGACCTCGCCGACCATCCAGTATTTGCCGGAAAGACCCCGCAGCGTCGGGGCGTCCTTGATCTCGGCCACGTCCAGTCCATCGGCCGTCATCACGCTGGCGATCACGACATCGTCGATGACCGCGCCCAACTGATTGCCCAGCCGACGCAGCGCACTCTCCTGATATTGGCTGGTCAACATCAGGCCGGTCAGCATCAGGGCGACCACGATCCAGGCCGAGGCCAGCCAGATCAGCCGCCGCGTCAGGCTGCGCCCGGGCCGGCCGAACCAGCGTCCCCAGGACGGTTTGGAGCCCCCCCCGGTCTCGCTCATGCGCTGTCGGTCACGCCGCTTCGGCTTCGCCGGCCAGCGGCGTCAGGCGATAGCCGAGGCCGCGCACGGTCTCGATCCGGTCGGACCCGACCTTCTTGCGCAGCCGACCGATGAACACCTCGATGGTGTTGGAATCGCGATCGAAGTCCTGATCGTACAGGTGTTCGACCAGTTCGGTGCGGCTGATGACCCGGCCCTGGTGCATCATCATATAATGCAGCAGCCGGTATTCGAGCGATGTCAGTCGCAGCGGCTCGCCATTCACCGTCGCCCGTGCGGCGCGCGGATCGAGGCGCAGGCCCCCACATGCCAGGGTCGCCGAGGCGATGCCGGCCGAACGCCGCAGCAGAGCTCGCAAGCGCGCCAGCAGCTCCTCGGTGTGGAAGGGCTTGGTCAGGTAATCGTCGGCCCCGGCGTCGAAGCCCGACACCTTGTCCGACCAGGCGCCCCGTGCGGTGAGGATCAGCACCGGCGTCGCCTTGCCGTCGCGACGCCAGCGTTCCAGCACCGACACCCCGTCGATCTTGGGCAGGCCGAGATCAAGCACCACGACGTCGTAGGGTTCGGTATCGCCCAGGAAATGGGCTTCCTCGCCGTCGGCGGCATGATCCACCGCATAGCCGGCGTCGCCCAGCGCCTGTTTCAGCTGGCGCGAAAGGTCGACGTCATCTTCGACAAGAAGGACACGCATGATGGGTCTCTATCCTTCTCAGCCGCCGCGCGAGTCGACGGCGATGTCCATGATCCGTCCATCGCGCTCGAAGCGGAAGACGTAAGAGTTGCCTCGCATCCCAAGCGATCCGACGAAACGGGCGCCCCCCGCGCGGGATTGGGCGATGCCCTGCGCTTCGGCCTCGCTGATGCGGCGAGGCTCGCGCTCGAACGATTGGCCGCCGCGATCACCGCGATCGCGATTGCCACGGTCCTGGGCGTTCGCGGCGCTCAGCGGCGCTGCGGCGATCAGGGCGGACAGGAGGATGGCGGTCAGGCGTGTCATGAGGCGTCTTATGTCGCCGGCGCTCTGAACGGCGGCTGAACGCCGAGCTTAGAGAGGTTTAACTTCAGGCGAAACCGGGCTCGCCAGCCGGATGAACCGGACCTGACCCGGCCCGTTCAGGATCGGCTCAGTCGCGATCGGCTTTTATGGCCTCAACGCAGCCAGTTCGGTTGCGGCGATCAGAGATGGAGTGATCCGATGATGAAGAAGATGCTCGTTCCCGCCCTTGTCGTGGCTGCGGTCTCCGCTGTGGCCATGCCCGCAGCGGCCCAGTCCCACAATCGCGGCCATGACCGCAACGACGATCGCGGCTACAGCCAGAACTACGGTGGCTGGCAGTCGATCAACGTGCGCCAGGCCAACCTCGACCGCCGCATCGATCAGGGTGTCCGCAATGGCCAGCTGAGCCGGCGCGAGGCCACACGCGTCCGCAGCGAGTTCAATGCCCTGCTGCGACTTGAGGCCAGCTACCGCCGTGGCGGCCTGACGGCCTGGGAGCGTAACGACCTGGATCGTCGCTTCGACCGGCTGTCAGCGCAGATCCGAGACGAGCGCCGCGATCGCGACAACCGTCGCCACTAAGGCCTAGCAAAATCGAAGGGCGCGATCCGCAAGGATCGCGCCCTTTCGCGTGTCTCAGGTGGCAGGAGGGCCGGCCGCCGCCAGTCTTTCGCGTTGCAGGCGTCTTTCCATGATCGGACGAGCCACTCCATAAGCTAGCCAGGCCACCAGCAAGGCGCCGATCATGGCGAACATCAGGGACAGGAGCATCACCCCGACCGCCATGATGGCGAGAACGAAGGCGATGGCGGCCCCGAGAGCGGCGGCGATCTGGAGGGATTTCATGCGCATGAAATCCTTAACGCACGCCGGTCGCCCGAGTTGCTCCCCACCGTCCCTCTTCACGCATAGGCATAGGGTCCGCCCCGCTCAAGCGCCCGCTGATAGGCGGGCCTGGCATGGATGGTCTGCAGAAAGGCCTTCAGACACGGCTTGTCCTGGCCATAGGGCGCGCGGCTCGCCCCTGCCTCCAGCGGAAAGCTCATCATGATGTCGGCGGCCGAGAACGCATCGCCGGCGAACCAGGGCGACTTGGTCAGTTCCGCCTCCCAGTAGGCGGCATGGCTCGCGATCTGAGGGTCGATGAAACCGGTCTGCGCCTTGGCCGCGATCGCCTTGACCAGCGGACGCAGCAGCCCGGGCGAGCGCGTCGGCAGGGCCCCGAACACCAGCTTGAGTAGCAACGGCGTCATCGCCGAGCCCTCCGCGTAATGCAGCCAGTAGGTGAAGCGTCGCCCCTCTGCCGTGCCTGCCGGCGGCCGCAGGCTCCGCCCCGGATAAGCCTCCAGCAGATATTCGACGATGGCGCCCGTCTCGGCGACGATGATCTCGCCGTCCTGGATCACCGGCGACTTGCCCAGGGGATGGATGGCCCGCAGCTCGGGCGGAGCCAGCATGGTCTGGGCGTTCCGCTCGTAGCGTTTGACTTCGTAGGGCAGCCCCATCTCCTCCAGCAGCCACAGCACACGCTGCGATCGGGAGTTGTTCAGGTGGTGAACGATGATCATTGAGCCGTGACCTTGTGCCGATGCCCTTCGCAGAGGCCGTGTCCGGCGACGCTTGTCAATGACGCGGGGCTTGTCCCGAGTCGCGGTCGCCGTCATGGATCAGCCGGTGAAACCACAAAGCCTGATCATCGACTGCGACCCCGGCGTGGACGACGCCGTCGCCCTTCTGCTGGCCTTCGCCTCGCCCGAGCTTGACCTGAAGGGGGTCACCACGGTCGGCGGCAACGTCCCGATCGGGAAGACCAGCCGCAACGCCCGCATCATCCGTCAGATCGCCGGCCGCGAAGACGTCCCGGTCTTCGCCGGCGCTGCTCGCCCCCTTCGGCGTGATCCGGGTGACGCGGCAGATTTCCATGGTCCGGAGGGCCTCGGTGATCTGGAGACCTTCGAACCCGACGCACCCGCCGCCGAAGGATCGGCGATCGACGCCATCGTCCGCATCGTCATGAGCGAACCCGAAGGCACGGTGGCCGTCGCCGTTCTCGGCCCGATGACCAATCTGGCCCTAGCGCTTCGGGCTGGGCCGACGCTGGCGGCGCGGCTGGGGCCGGTCGTCGTCATGGGCGGGGCGCGGTCCGAGGGTGGCAACATCACGCCGTCCGCCGAGTTCAACATCTGGGCCGACCCCGATGCGGCGGCCGAGGTTTTCGCCAGTGGCTGTACGGTCGTAGCCTTCGGCCTGGACGCCACCCACCAGGTTCGGGCCACCGAAAATCGGATTGCGACGCTAGAAGCGGTCGAGACCCCTTCGGCACGCACGGCGGCCATCACGCTTCGGTTCTCCCAGCGCGTCGAGCGCCGGATCGTCGGCTGGGACGCCGCGCCCCTGCACGACCCTTGCACCATCGCCTGGATGTTGAAGCCTGAGCTGTTCGAGCTGAGGCCCTGCCGCATCGAGGTCGAGACCGAGAGCGAGCTGACGCGCGGTCATACGGCGGTGGAGTTCCGCATCGATCCCGCCTCGGCTCGCCACCTTTGGGCGACATCCGCCGATGGTCAGGGCGTGTTCGACCTGATCACCGACCGTTTGGGGCACGCCCGATGAACATCACTGTCGTCGGTTCGATCAACCTGGATCTCGTCGCCTCGGCGCCTTCGCTGCCCGCGGCCGGAGAGACCGTCACGGGCGCATCCCTGGCCCGGCATCCCGGCGGCAAGGGCGCGAACCAGGCGTTGGCGGCCGAAAAGCTCGGCGCCGAGGTTCAGCTGATCGGTCGGGTCGGCGACGACGCCATGGCCGGCGAGGCGCTGGCGCTGATGGAGTCCTTCGGCGTAGATCTGTCCGGAGTGGAGGTCGATATCGCCGCCCCCACCGGCGTCGCCCTGATTGCCGTCGATCCCTCGGGCGAGAACCAGATCGTGGTCGCGGCCGGGGCCAATCACCTGGTGACGCCCGAACAGCTTCCGGCCCGCATCGACATGCCTCTGATCGTTCAGCTGGAGCTGCCGATCGAGACGGTGGAGGCCGCCGTCGGCCGCGCCACCGGCTTCGTCTGCGCCAATCTGGCCCCCGCCGCTCCGGTGTCGGAGGCGCTGCTGAAGCGCTGCGACCTGATCGTGGTGAACGAAGTCGAGGCCGCCTTTTATGGCGACCTGCTACACCGAGGCGGCGGACGGGTGGTGGTGACGCAAGGCGCGCGCGGGGCCGAGATGTATCACCGCGGCGTCAAGATGGCCTGGGCCTCACCGCCGTCGGTTACGGCCGTGGACGCCACGGGGGCGGGCGACGCCTTCGTGGGCGCCATCGTGGTCGCGCTTCTGGACGGGATGGAGCCGCGTGACGCGCTGACCTTCGCCTGCGCCGCCGGCGCCGTGGCCGCGACCCGGCCGGGAGCACAGCCTTCGCTGCCGACGCGCGCCGAGGTCGAGGCGCTACAGATCGCCTGAACAAGACCTACAGCGCAGGTGTGAGCGGACAGCTATCCCCGACCAAGGTCGCGTGTGAACCACGCCATGAAGAGACGAAAAAGCCACCCTCCGGAGTGCTGATCGTCCTGCGTCGTCGCCCGACGTCCCCGTCCCTTGAACTGTTTTACGACCAAGAGACCCGCCTTCACGCAACTGACCTTGCGTAAAGAACGACCGGGGACAACGTTCCTGTGTCTGCTACCGGACAGGATCGGCCGCTAGACGCCCCATATAGTCCCGCTTCCCGATCGGCACCCCGGCGCCCCGCAGCAGGCCGTAGGCGGTGGTCAGGTGGAAGTAGAAGTTCGGCATGGCGAAGCCGGTGACATACGGCTGGCCCAGGAACTTCATCTCGCCGCCTGGAAAGGTCAGAACGACCTCCTTGCCTTCCTGGCCGTCGATCGCCTCACGCGGAACCGACGCCAGGTAGGCCAGAGTCTCGGCGATCCGCGCCTGAAGCTCGGCGAAGGTTGTTTCTGTATCGTCGTGCACGGGTGCGGCGACGCCCGACAGGCGCGCGACACACAGTTTGGGGCTGTCGCAGGCGGTCTGAACCTGTTTCACGAACGGGTTCATGTCGTCGATGACGCGCAGGCCCAGATAGGTCTGCGGATCGACGCCGGTCGCCTCGGCGTGGGCGACGGCCTTGTCCAGCAGGCCGGACAGCGCTTTCAGCCCGCGCGTGAACGGCGGAACGGTCAGATCATAAAGTTCGGTGGCCATGCGGCGTCCCATGTGCGGTTTCTCCACGCCTAGCGTGGTGTATCACGCGTGTCACGGAGCTTGACGCGACAAGAACGGCGCGCCCCGGAAGGACGCGCCGCCATTTCTCCTAAATCAGGATCTCGCGAGCAATCGGCTGTGGGAATGAACCGGGCCTGAAGACCTAGAATACCACTTTGATCGTACCCACCAAGCGGCCATCGCTCAGCGGACCATCGACGTCGGCATCATGATAGCGGACGTCTGCAATCAGGTTGTCGGTGATGGCATAGGCGACGCCGACGTTCCACGTGGTGTAGTCGTCGTTGACGTCCAGGAACTGCTTCCCGAGGGCTGCCGTGACCGTCCAGTCCGTCGCCGGCGAAAAGGCGGCGTTGGCCTCGGTATAAACGGCCTGCTCATCCGCGCCGAAGAAGTCGGGCGAATAAAACACCGCTACGCCGCCGGTCACCGGGCCGAACGCCCGCGAGGCGGCGGCTTTGAACTCGACGTAGTCGTAGTCCGCGCTTCCTGGTTGGTCGACGTAGAGGTAGCCGACGACGCCCAGGTCTAGCGCGAACCCATTCGCCTCGGTGCGGTAACCGCCATAGACGTCAACTTCCGCGTCGGTCGAGTCGCCGAAGTCCACGTTCGACGCCCAGCCGCCTACATAGAAGCTGCCCGACGTCAGATCGATACCGCCAGAAAGCGCCGGATCTTCGGCCGTCTGGCTGTAGCCCCGGAAGACATAGTCGCTCGTCGCCGCAAGGTTGTAGGCGACGTCCCAGTCCTGGGCGGATGCCGCGGAGGCGGCCGTCATGGTGGCGAGCGCGGCGATCAGGGCGGCGCAGGAAGTGTGAAGTCTCATCTCGGTAGTCCCCTTCGTTATTGGTTTTGGTCGTTCGGCAGCACCGTCGGACGCGGGGAGAGCCGCGCCCGACGTAGTCGATCTCAGGCGTGGTCGAGGCCTTCGCCATGGAGGGTGGTGTCCAGTCCCTCGGCTTCCTGAGCGTCCGTCACACGCAGTCCGGTCGTGAACTTGCAGATGATCAGGATCACGAAGGTGCCGACGGCCGAGTAGGCGATGGTCCAGGCCAGGCCCAGAGCCTGGGTCGGGATGTTGGCGCCTTCGCCCAGGCTGTTGATCGCGGTGGTGGCGAACACGCCGGTCAGCAGGGCGCCGATCAGTCCGCCCGCGCCGTGGATGCCGAAGGCGTCCAGGCTGTCGTCGTAGCGCAGCAACTTCTTCAGCCACACCGAGGAGATGTAGCAGACCGGTCCGGCGATCAGGCCGATGATGACGGCGCCCTTGGGATCGACGAAGCCCGCGGCCGGGGTGATGGCGACCAGACCGGCGACGACGCCGGACAGCATGCCGATCAGCGAGACCTTCTTCTTCTCGATGACCTCGATCAGCTTCCA